>NZ_JCAKNG010000002.1:0-465321 GCF_059516005.1 Propioniciclava sp. LT294 | reverse complement strand
GGCGAGCACGAGTTGGAAGAACGCCTCATCGTCGATGGTGTCGAACCCGAGCCGTTCCCACGAGCCGCGAATCACGTCCACCAGCAGCTGGGAACGTTTCCCCTCGATGACCGCCACCCCGGGACGCACGCCCCGCTCGCCGGGCAACTCCAGGGCCGGCTGGTTCGCGTGCAGCTTGTCCTGGCCGATCCGCAGCAGGGCCGCCAGTTCGGCCTCATCATGTGCCGAGCCGAGGTGCTCCAAGATCGTGCGGACCCCGCTCCGTTTCTCGACGATCTGCACGGCCGTGGCCCCCGAAGCGGTCTTCACCTTCCTCAGGAACGGGCTCACCCACCCGATCCTACCGGCCCCTTTAGTGCCCCAAACCCACGAACCAAAACTCTCCGACTAGCAGTGATATCGCCCGGAACCCCAGCAATCAGCTCAAGGTGTGCAAGTCAGGTCTGACCTCGATGGGGCTGCTCCGCCGTTCGGGGCTGGGCCGACATCAGCATGCCCTGGGAGTCGCTGCAGGCCTGGCAACCGTCGACGGTCGCGCCGACCACCTCAGAAATTGGGCGCGCACCTCACCGGGCTGTGTAGAGCGCGACAACGCGCTGGCATGCCACATGAGACGTGAACGTAGAGTCGCGAAGCAGCTTTGCACCCGAGATCCTATCGGGGTCGGCGCCTGCCAGCACGGCGCCCGCCCACGCAGATGGTCCTTCATCGAGCGCCATCCGTGTGGCGAAGGGGGTTGCCACGACCTCGGGAGTGATGGTGTCCGAGAGCAAGCAGGGGAGCCCCGAAGCTTGGGCCTCGACCGCGGCGAGGGGGAATCCTTCGTGCAGTGAGGGCATCAGGAACCGGTCCATGGCCGAGAGAAGGGCGGGGACGTCAGGGCGGTGACCGAGGAACAGCACCCGGTCGCTCAGCTCGAGATTGCGAACCTGCTCGCGGATGCCGGGTTCCAACGGGCCCGACCCTGTCAGGATGAGCCGCGCGTCCGGATCCCTGTCCGCAACGTCGGCAAAAACCCGCAGGATGAAGGCGTGGTTCTTCGCCGGCAGGAACGCCGCGACGCTCCCTAGGACCAGTGCGTCCTCGGCGATCCCGAGTTCGGCACGCACCGTCGCACTTGCCGCTTGATCGAACGCGAAGGCGTCCACGTCGATGCCGTTGTTGATGACCTCGAAGGAGTGCGATCCGAACATCCAGCGTCCCGCCTCGCTGGAGACGGCCACCTTGGTGATGGAGCGCCAGGGCAGCGTGTTCCGGTTCCAGAGATGGAGGGCGCGGGTGATGCGCGAGCGGGAGGCGCCGGCGTTGTGGCTGTGGTAGATCACCCGGACGCCGTGCCTCAACGCCGCCCTGACGGGCGCCACGTAGCTGGCGGTGTTGGCGTGGAAGTGCAGGATGTCGAACTGCTCCTGGGTGAACAAATCGTCGAGATCGCGCTGATTGCGTCGCGGACTGACCCGCCGCGGGGTCACCCCGAAGAACCGGCTGGCGGGCAGGTCGGGGGCGAACACCGGAAGGCTCCCGTAGTCGGAGTAGACGAAGTCGAACCGGTACCGGGAGGAGTCGATCGTCCGCGCCAGATTCAGCAAGTAGGTCTCGATGCCTCCCAGGTTCGGGCTCATGCCGTAGTGCAGGACGCGGATCACGCGATCCCCGCCACGGCGAGGGCGTTCCGGTAGAACGCGCTGTCGGAGCGGAGGGCGTCCGGGGGGCCGAGCGCGGTGAGCCGTCCGTGCTCGATGACCGCGATCCGGTCGCAGAGGTCGAGGGTCGACATCCGGTGGGCGATGATGACCACCGTCACGCGTCCGTGCAGCGCCGCGAGTGTCTCTCGGATCAAGGCCTCGCTCCGCCCGTCAAGGGCTGAGGTGGGCTCGTCGAGCACCAGTAGCTCCGGTTCGCCGACCAGAGCCCGAGCGATCGAAAGCCGTTGGCGCTGGCCGCCGGAGAGTTGACTGCCGCGTTCACCCAGATGGGTGTCGAAGCCCAGAGGAAGTCGCTCGATGTCGGCCAGCACGTTGGCCTGCTCGGCCGCGCGCCGCAGGGCGGCGTCGTCGAGGCCGTCGCGGAAGAAGCGGATGTTCTCTGCCACCGTTCCGGTGAAGAGGACGGCATCCTGAGGCACGAAGGCGACCCGCCGCGTCCACCACGTGCGATTCACGTCGCGCAGGTCGACACCGCTGACGGTCACGACTCCCTCGGAGGGGGTTCGCAGTCCGAGGATGAGTTGAGCCAGGGTGGACTTTCCCGACCCCGACGGCCCGATCACGCCGAGCATCTCGCCGGAGGTGATGGTCAGGTGCACGTCCGCCAATGCCGGGCGGTCGGGCGCATACCCGAAAGTGACCCCGTCGAAGACGAGGGGGGTGACGCGAGCCGGTTGGTCGTGGCCATTGTCGGCTTGGTGTGTGACGTAGTGGTCGATTGTCTCGTCCACGCGCTCCAACGACGGCAGCGCGGCCGCGATCGCGCCCGATACCGCCAGGAGTTGTTGCCCATAGCTGAGGGAGCGCAGCATCAGCAGCATGATCGACCCGATCGCCGCGAGGTTGCCGAACCCGAGAACCTGCAGAATCGCCACCCCGGCGATGACCGCTGCGTAGGCGAGGAAGGTGTAGACCGGCGACAAGGTGCCGGTGAGCACCTGCACGCGGCGCGCCTGATCGGTGGTCGCCTCGACGACCTCCTCGAGGCGTGACTCGAAACGATCCCGAACTCCGAACGTCTGCATTTCCTGGCCCAGAGAGCCGAGCTCCGCGATGGTGGTCGCGAAGGCCATGTCGGTCGTTGCCGACTTCGAGGCCTCCTTGCGGATGCTGCGCCGCACGGGCGTGAGGCCGAGACCGAGCACGGCGAGGGCGCCCAAGACGGCCACCGTGGCCGTGGGGTCGACCGCCACACCGGCGGAGAGGAAGGCCACCAAGCTGAGCGAGGCGGTGATCGCCTGCGTGAGGGCGGCCATGGCCCCATTGATCCGGCCGACGAAGGACGTGAGCAACTCCTGGAGCCGCCCCGCCGCCTCCCCCTGCTGGACACCCCAGTCAGCACGCAGGTAGGCCTTCGTCACCCGCAGCCGTTGCTCGGTACGGACGAAGGCCCCCAAGGCGGCGGAGATCCGGACAGTGGCGAGGTTCAGCAACAGTCGGAGGAGCACCGAGACTGCAGCGATCCAGAGAGCGGTCGTCGCGGAGATCGACTGCCCGAGCAGGGGCCCGACCGTGGCGCCCCCGGCGGCCAGGGCGAGCACGGTGGTCGTCAGCAGGACGAGAAAGCCGGCCTCCAGCATGGCGCCGACGAACGAGGCGACGCCGAGCAGGACCATACGCCAGCGGTAGTTGCGCGCCAGCCCCCACAGCACCGACCAGCCGCTCGGTCGCTTGCCACCGATCGCGTTGGCCTCAACCATGCCGCTTCCCTTCGCTGACTGCGGCGTACGCACCGAGGGAGGCTGCAGCAACCTGACGCTGGTCGAAGTGCCTGCTTGCGCGTTGCCTCGCTGCCTCGCCCAAGGCGGCCCGCTCCGGTGGATCCGAGAGCAGGCGCTCGATGGCGTCCGCCAAGGCCTGCGCATCGCGTGCTGGAACCAGCAGTAGGTGCTCCCCGTCCGTGCCGATCTCGCGGCAGCCGCGGATGTCGCTGAGCACCATGGGCACGCCACAAGCGGCCGCCTCCATGGAAGCCCGAGAAAAGCCCTCGCGATAGGAGGCGAGCACGAACACGTCGAAGGCCGAGTACACCGCAGGCATGTCGGTGCGCTCGTCGACGAAGCGGACGTCGTCTTCATGGGGTACGTGGGTGTCGGCATCCGTGGCGTCCCGGGGGCCCACCCACGCGGACACCGCCTTGTCGCGCAGTCGGTGCGCCACTTCGGCGAACTCGGCGAGGCCCTTCTCGCGGACTCGGCGTCCGATCGTGCCCACCACGATCTGGTCGTCCGTCAGGCCCCACTCCGCACGCACGCGCCTGCGGCCCTCGGGGTCGGGTTGGAAGCGGTCAAGGTCGATGCCGTTCCCGACCACCCGCCACCGGCCGCGCTTGAGGAAACGCCTCAACGTGCGCGCATCCTCGGCGTTCTGGAACAACTCGAAGTCGGAGAACCGGATGGCCAAGGCCTCGGCGCCGTACACGAGCATGCGCTTGACCCACCGGTCCTCGGGGCGGGCCCACAGGCCGTGACACGTGTTCACCACGACGGGCACGCCGGCGAGGCGGCCGACGATGCGACCCATCACACCGGCCTTGGGCGTGTGGGTGTGCAGGACGTCGAGTTCAAGCCCGCGAAGCGCTCGAAAGAGCTCGACGACCGCCTTCAGGTCATGGAGCAACGACCAAGCGCGGGTGAACGAACGGACAGGCACGTGGGTGACCCCCAAGGCCTCGACCCGCTCGACATAGGGGCCGGGTGCGCTGATGCCGAACACGGTGTGACCCTCGTCCACGTCCACCTGAAGTTCCGTGGCCAGCAGGAGGGCGAGCGACATGTCCACCGTGGTCAGGTGGGCGAGTCGGAGTGGCCGACCACCACCGGTTTCTGCATGGGGCACCCGTCCATCGTCTCAGGCAACGGTGTTATGGCAAAGTGCGGGTCGCCCCGCGGGCCGGTAGGATCGCGCTGACCACGCTCGCCGTTCGGCAACGTGGCACTGGACTCGCCATGCGAAAGGTTTGGTTGCATGCGGCACCCCGCGGTCACTCGCCCTTGGTCCAAGGGGGCTGAATCGTGAGCCTCCACGACTTCGTCAAGATCCTGCGCCAGCGCTGGTGGGTGATCCTCCTCTGCGCCGTCGTGGCCGCGGCCACCATGTTCCTGGTCACCCCGGCTCGTGGGGACACCACCCAACGCATCGGCTCCTATACGGCGACCGCGACCCTGCTCGTCGGGTACCGCCAGCCGGTTGCGACACCGGGGCGCACCGCAGAGCCGGTGGCGCCGGTTGAACGAGCCTCCATGGCGCGCATCGCGCTGTTCATCACCACCGGCGAGATCCCGCGGCGCGCAGCGCAGAAGCTCAATTACACCGGCGACCCAGCCCTGCTGTCGTCCGGCCTGGTGGTGACCACAGACCCCTCGAGCGAGGCCATCACGATCTCCACCACAGCAGCCGACGGTGCACGCGCTGCCTTGGTGGCGAACACCTTCGCCAACGAGGCGGTCACCTTCTTCGAAGAGGCGCCTCCGGGGGCCAGCAGCACAGAACTCGCGATCCTGCAGGAGGCCACGCCGATCCCCAACCAGAGCACCGCGGGGTTCGTGATTCCCCCCGACCGCAACATCCGCACCGCGCTGGCCGCGCTCGTCGGCCTGATCGTCGGACTCGCGGTCGCCTTGGTGCTCGACCGGCTCGACTCCCGACTCCGGACGCGGACCGAGGTCGCCGAAGCGCTCAGGATGCCGGTCATCGCCGAAGTTCCACGGCTTCGCCGAGTCGACAGGGCGCAAGGCATGATCCTGGCGCTGCTCAAGCCGTTGAGCGTCTACGCAGACGGCTACCGCTCCGCCCGCACCGCGCTCATGCACCTACCGGCTCAGCAGGTGCGTGGTGACTGGTCGCCGCGCCGTGGGACGGGTGAGGAGGAGGTTGCAGAGGCGCACGTCATCCTGGTCAGCTCCGCACACGCGGGCGAGGGCAAGAGCACCAGCGTGGCCAACCTGGCGGCCAGCTTCGCCGAGACCGGCCAGCGGGTGCTGGTGCTGGATGCCGATCTGCGCTCCCCGGACGTACACACCAAGTTCGACGTGCCCCAAGGGGCCGGCATCTCCGATTACCTGACCAACCGCGGCTCGGTCGAACTTCTCGACATCATGCGCCCCACCAGCGTGGCGGGCGTCGAGATCGTGACGGCGGGGACCCGTCTCGACTACCCGGCCTCCCTCACCAGCCGGCTCGCGCCACTGGTGGACGAGGCCCGCCGTCACGCGGACATCGTGCTCGTCGACACGGCCCCCTTGCTGGCCGCCAGCGATGTGTTCGACATCCTTCCCCTGGCGGACGCCATCGTGGTGGTGGTCCGGGCCGGACGCCTCACCGAGAACGCCGCCAGCCGGGTCGCGGAGCTGCTGGGCCGATTCCGGGTGCCGGTCACGGGTGCCATCCTCATCGGGGGCCACATCCGGAAGGCCGACTACGGCACGGGCTACGGCTACGGGGACTCGCACTCGCGGGCCAAGGGCATCCTGTCCACGAACGCCGCCACCCGGGCGAGCATCCAGCCGCGCGAGGACGTCGCCGACGACGAGCCGGCACCTCGCCGCTCGCAACCCTTGGGGTAGATGGTCGTGGCGCGGGCGGCAGGGACGTTCCTGGCACTGGTGGTGGTCCTCCTCGGGCTCGCCACCTACGTCCGTGCTGTGACGCTGGCCATGAACACCGAGTCGTACAACACCTGGGGTGCGATGATCTTGGTGCCCGTGGTGATCGCCCTGAACGGGGTCATCATCGCGGCCGTGGCGAAGCGCGAGGGAGAGGTCTGGTTCTCGCGTCTCCTGGTGCTGGCGTTCCTGGCCAAGCTGCTGGGGATCGCGGCCCGGTACATCGTTGCCTACTACCTCTACGGGGGCGTGGCGGACGCACAGGGCTACAACCTGTACGCGATCGACCACTACCTCGACTGGCGGCAGGGCGACATCTGGTGGGAGGAGTCCGGCAAGGTCGGCACGCTGGCCATGGAACTCCTCACCACGGCCCTGTACGTGGTGATCGGGCCCACTGTGATCACCGCCTTCTTCGTGTTCGGGTCGCTGGCCTTCTGGGGCGTCTACCTGATCTACCGAGCGTTCCGCATCGCCTTGCCGCAGGGTGACCACCGGCGCTATGCCGTCCTGCTGTTCTTCCTGCCCACGATCCTCTACTGGCCCGCCAGCATCGGCAAGGAGTCCTGGCTGATGCTGTTCGTCGGGGTGACCGCGCTCGGCGCTGCGAAGTTCTTCAACCACGCCATCGCCCACGGGCTCTTCCTGATGGCACTCGGAGTCGCGGGGACCGCCCTGATCCGCCCTCACGTCACGGTGCTCATGGTCGCGGCACTGTTCGTGGCCCAGATCGTCCGCCCGAGTGCCCAGCGTTCCACCGGCGTCCTGACCAAGGCGGCCGGTGTCGTCGTCATGGGCATCGCAGGGCTCGTCCTCGTCAGCGCCTCGGCTCAGTTCCTGGGCATCGACGACCTCAGCGCCCAAGCGGTGTCCGACCAGATCGACTGGGCTGCCGGGCAGACCGCGCAGGGCGGCTCCGCCTTCACTCCGGTGCCGCTGAGCTCGCCCCTCGGGGTGCCCGCTGCGATCGTCACGCTGCTGTTCCGGCCCTTCCCGTGGGAGGCGAGTGGCTGGCCGATGCTCGTGCAGAGCATCGAGACCATGGGGCTCCTCATCCTCACCGTCGTTGCATGGCCCCGCCTCAAGGCCTTGCCGACCCTGATGCGGCGCAACCCGTGGCTGGTGTTCGCGGTCGTCTACGCGCTCGCCTTCATCATGGCCTTCTCGGGCTTCGCGAATTTCGGCATCCTCGCCCGCCAGAGGGTGCTCATGATCCCGTTCTTCCTCGTCCTGCTGGCACTGCCCAAACCACTGCCGCAGCAGAAGGGCGTGACACGGGACGCCACCCGGAAGGAGCTTGCCGGTGCTGCACATCGGTGACGTGAACGACCGGGCTCGGGGGCTGGTCAAGCGAACTCTGGCCCGGCGGGGAGTGGGTGCACCCAGCGCCCCTGGAGCCACGCTGCTCATCTACCACCGGGTGGGCGGTGGCACGCGGAATGAACTCGACGTGGAGGTGTCCACGTTCGAACGCCACCTCGCCGCGCTCGCCGACCACGACGTGGTCTCGCTCGATGCCGCCCTGGACCGTCTCGAGGCGGGCGACACCAGCCCCAGCGTGGTCCTGACCTTCGACGACGGGTTCGCGGACGTGTTCGCCCACGCGTGGCCGTTGCTCCGCGAACGCCAGCTTCCCTTCACCGTCTACCTCGCCACCGCTTACATGGGGGACACGATGAAGTGGGAGGGCGCCACCGCCAAGGGCGCCCCCGGCAGAGGATTGTCGTGGGACCAGATCCGCCGCATGCAGGACACGGGTCTGCTGACCCTGGGAAATCACACGCACAGCCACGTCCGGCCCGAGGTGCTGACGGAGGCCGAGCTGGACGCGTGCACGGCGGCCATCTACCAGCGGTGCGGGGTGAAGCCCCGGCACTTCACCTATCCGTGGGGCATCCCCGTCCCCGCCAGGGTGGACGCGCTGCGATCACGCTTCCGGAGTGCCTCCACAGGGGTGGTCGGGCGGAACCTGCCCGGGCAGGACTTCATGCGTCTGAACCGCGTCCCGGTGCGGCGTACGGACCCCGACGAGTTCTTCCGTGCGAAGCTGATCGGCGACCTCGCCGCGGAACGCGCCTATGGTTCGCTCGTCGGCACGGCCAAGGCCGGCCTCGAAGCCATCCGTCAGCCGTTGCGACGGCTCAGGCGCTCGTAAACCGCTTCCTGAGCAGTCACGGCGGACCGGATGTCGTAGTCGGCGGCGCGACTGCGTGCGGCACGGGCCATGGCGGCGCGTCGGTCGGCGTCACGGGCGACCTGAACCAGCGCCTCGGCGAGGGCGACGTGGTCACCGGAGGGAACGAGTAGCCCCTCGACACCCGACCGGACCTGATGGGGCAACCCGCCCACGTTCGTCGCCACCACGGGGAGCCCGGCGGCGAACGCCTCCATCACCGCGACCGGGAGCCCTTCATGCGCCGAGCCCAACGTGAAGATGTCGGCGGCCGCCATCAATTCGTGCACGTCGCGGCGGAAGCCCAGGAGCTGGAACCGGTCGCCCAGGCCCAACTCGGCGTGGAGGGCGGCAACCTCGTCGGCCAACGGGCCCTGACCGACCGCGGCGAAGCGCAGGCGCGGCTCGGCCTCGACCGCGCGTCGGGCGGCCCGGAGCAGGTTGGGGTAATCCTTGTTCCGGCGCAGGTTGGCGACGGTGAGCGAGAGCACCTCGTCGTCGGCGACGCCCAGCTCGGCGCGCAGCCTGGCCCGGGCGTCGGCCGAGGCGGGCACGGCCTCGGTGTCGATGCCGTGGATCAACACCTCGTAGCCACGGCGGCGTGAGCGCCACATCGTGTCGCGGACCTGGTCGGAGACGGCCCAGTGATGGGCGTCCAGTGGCGTGGTGAGGCCGTTGAGCAAGCGGGTGGGCAGCCGGTGGCTGCTCCACTCGTTGTGCTCGGTGACCACGACGGCCGGACGCCGTGAGCGCGGCAGCGTCAGCGCCAGCAGGCGTGCCACCGAGGCGAGCACGGGGGAATGGGCGTGCACGATGTCGGCACCGGCCATCAGGCGGCGCAGGTCGGTGAGCCACGCGAGCCGCCCTCGACGACCGGCACCCAGGCGCTCGGGAGCCAGCCCCAGAGCCTCGAACTCGGGCACCAGGTGGGTCTTGTCCGGTCGGACGTAGGCCAAGCGGTACGTGAACCGCTCCCGATCCACGACGCGGGCGGCCAGCAGGAGGAGCTGCTCGGCGCCGCCGGGGCCGAGTCCCTTGATCAGCCACAGGACCCCGGGCTTGGCCTGGGTGGTGGGGGCCATGACGTCCTCCGTCCGCTCGCCGTACCGGGGCGGTGGGGCAGCCCCTAGGCTGTGGGCAGCCTACCAACGCGGGGAGGACCCCATGCCCAAGCTGACGCCCGCCGACCTCGAGGTGCGCGCCGCGGTGCCGGAGGATGACGCCCTCGTCATCCCGATGCTGCGCGAATCGCTGAAGAAGGGCGACGATCCGCACTACGAGGCGTTCCTGCACTGGAAGCATCGCGAGAACTCGTTCGGCCAGTCGGCCGCTTGGGTGGCGCTGCACGACGGGCGGGCCGTGGGCTACCGGACGTTGATGCGTTGGCGCTTCGTGAACGACGAGGGCAAGAAGGTGACGGCGGTGCGCGCCGTCGACACCGCCACGCACCCCGACTATCAAGGGCTGGGCATCTTCCGGACGCTCACCCTCCGCGGCGTCGCGGAACTCACCCTCGCCGGGGACGGGATCGTCTTCAACACCCCCAACGACCAGAGCCGCCCCGGCTACCTCAAGATGGGCTGGAGCGTCGTCCGGCGATTGCCGGTCGGCGTCCTGCCGGCCCGACCGGGTGCGCTGCCGAAGATGGCGCGCTCCAAGGTGCCGGCGAACCTGTGGTCGGAGGAGACGTCCGCCGGTCTTGACGCCGCGGAGGCCCTCGCCGACCGCGCCGTCGCCGAGGCCCTGCTGCAGCACGCGCCCGCGAAGGGCTTCCGCACCGACAGGACCGCGGAGCACCTCGCCTGGCGGACCTCCTTCGGTCCACTGCGATACCGCCTCCTCCTGGCGTCCTCGGACCCCGCCGAGGGTGGGGTGGTGTTCCGCCTGCGACGTCGGGGCGACACGGTCGAGGCGGCCATCATCGAGCAGCTCGTGCCGGACGTGATCACCGGCGCCCGCCTGGTGGCGCGTGTGCTGCGTGAGACGAAGGCCGACTACGCCATCGGCCTGCGGACGGGGCCATCGGCCGGGCTGGTGCCGCTGCCCGTGCCGGGGGCCGGACCGCTCCTGACGTCCCGGCCACTGGCCGCCACACCCCCACCCGCGTCCGACTGGTGCCTCACGCTGGGGGACATCGAACTCTTCTGAGGCGAGGCACTCGCCCAGCCGAGGACGGCGCCGGCGGCGAAGGTCACCGGGGCGAACTCGTACAGGTGGTCGACGGTGGAATGGACGCCGAGGGCGGTCCACGCCGCAGCGGCGATCAGGCCTCCTGCACGCGAGCCGCGCACGGCCAAGGCCAGCCCCAGGGCCAGCACCAACGCGAACATGCCGAATCCCACGAGGCCGAACTCGGCAGCCACCTGCAGCACCCAGGAGTGGGCGCTCGCCAGATCCGGGTCGACCGACAGCATGTTGGTCTCCCGGAACGAGCCCGCCCCGCCGCCGGTGAGGAGGTGCCGGTTCAACAGCCCCAGTGCCTCCGACCACAGCTGCTTGCGCACGCGGTCCAGCCCCACCACCACGGCGTCCGGCCAGACGGAGCGGCGCGCCAGCCCCACCACAGCCGCGGCGGCGCACCCCAGCACCAACGTGCCGGCCAGCCAGGAGACCGCCGGCCGGGGGCCGCGCCGGCGGGCCACCGCGAAGGCTGTCGCGACCATCACGGGCACGGCGACGATCGTGGCCGCCACCGAGGCGTTCAGACCGAGGACGAGCACCGACCCGAGGGCGGCCGCCGCCAGGACGACCGCGGGGCCCCGGCCCTGCTCCTCGATCGCGCGACGCGGCCGCACCGACCGCTGCGCCAGCGCGGCCAGACCCACGAGCGCCATGAGTTGCACGCCGACCGCGGCGTTGGCGTTGGGGTAGCGCGTGGGCAGCTTGCCGGGCACCGGCGTGATGACCCAGCCCAACACGAAGAACCACGCCACGACGGCGAGCAGGGCCGGCAGCAGCCAGCCGGGAGGCCGGCGTCCGGCCCAGCGACCGGCCAGCAGACCGGCAATCAGCACGACCGGAGGGCCCAAGTAGGGGAGAGCGGCGAGGGGTGAGCGCCCCGCCCACACGGTGGCCAGGACCACCCAGAGGCACCACAGGGCGAGCGCACCCAGGGCTGCGGGGTCCAGCCCGTCCGGGCCCTTGCCGCGCGCCATGTCAGCTCTGGTACTCGGGCAGCGTCCGGAACCACTCGACGGTGGTCCGGACGCCGTCGGCCAGGGGGACGGGTTGGACGTCGGGGAACAGCGCGCGCAGTCGGCTGTTGTCGGCCTGGGAGTCGCGCACGTCGCCCGCGCGGGGCTCGGTGTGGTCGACCACGGGCTGCGTGCCCAGCACGTCCCCGATCATCGAGATCAGCGTGTTCAGGGACGTCCGCGACCCGAAGGCCAGGTTGACGGGATCAAGGTCGTGCACGCCGCCGATCGCGGCGTCCGCCAGCACCCGCGCGACGGTGCCGACGTAGGTGAAGTCGCGGGTCTGCTCGCCGTCGCCGTGCACGGTCAGCGGCACTCCCCGCAGGGCCGCATCGACGAAGGCGGGGATCACCGCGGCGTAGGCGTGCCCGGCCGGTTGCAGCGGCCCGTAGACGTTGAAGAAGCGGAACGCCAGCGTGGGCAGGCCGTAGGTGTGCCCGAAGGAGAGCGCGTACGCCTCGGTGGCCTGCTTGCTGACGGCGTAGGGGGAGATGGGGGCGGTCCGCATCGACTCGCGCTTGGGCAGTTCCCGGTTCGCGCCGTACACCGACGAGGAGCTCGCGACCACGACCGGGATGTCGCCGGCCCTCCGGGCCGCCTGCAGCACCTCGAGCGTGCCGGTCGCGTTGGCGTGGTGGGAGGCGACGGGGTCGAGTACCGAGCGCGGGACGGACGGCAACGCCCCGAGGTGGACCACCGCACCCGCGCTCGCGAAGGCGGCGTCGAGGGCCTCGGGGTCGAGGACGCTCGCGACCACCAACTCGGCGTCGACGCCGTCGAGGTTGGCCCGGTTGCCGGTGGAGAGGTTGTCGAAGGCGACCACGTGGTCGACCTCATCGCGGCCCAGCAACTCCCGCGCGAGGTTGGAGCCGATGAACCCGGCACCGCCGGTGACGACGATCTTCACGCTTGGGAAACTACCACGCGGGTCGCGTAGGCTCTCGGGGGTGGGTCCCGTTGAGCAGATGCCGTTGCTGGCCGGCGTTCCGTTGGCCGCCGCCACGCTCCAGGTGATCGCCGACGACGCCGGCGTCGACCTGCTCCACATCAAGGGCGCGGCCGTGGACGAGGCGCTGCTCGGGCGCCGGAGGGTCCTTGATCCCGCCACGGGTCAGCGGGAGTCGATCGTGGTGCCGCGCGCCAGTGTGGACGCGGATGTGCTCGTCAGGCCGAGCCACGTGAAGCGCTTCTTCGCGGCCATGGCCGCGCACCGGTGGACGATGGTCTACCGCTTCGAGGACGGCTCCGCCTTCGAGCACGCGTCGACTTGGATCCGCCCGGGGGTGTGCCACGCCGACATCCACCGGGCCTTCCCCGGCATCGAACTGCCGCCCGAGCCAGCCTTCGACCTGCTGTGGGCCGATCGGCGGATGATCCGCCTCGCCGGCCAGCCGTGCGCGGTGCCGAACCTTCCTGCCCAGCGCCTCATCCTCATTCTGCACGCCGTTCGCGGGGGAGACCTCGACAGCCCGGACATCGACCGCGCTTGGCGGGAGGCGTCCGCCGACGAACGCGCTGAGGTGGACGCGCTCGCGGCCAGCCTCCGCGCCGACGTGGCGCTCGCTGCCGGCACAGGACGGCTCGAGGGGCATCGGCGGCATCGGTCGTACACGCTGTGGCGCGCACTGGCGAGCCAGGAGACGTCCCGCACGACGTTGTGGTGGGCGCGGGTGCGAGCCCAGCCGGATCCTTGGCACGCGCTGCGGACGGCCCTCCACCTCGTGTCGCCCAAACCCGATCGGCTCGAGCGCGAACTGGGTCACAAGCCGGGACTCCTGCAGTGGGGCCGCGCCTGGGGGCACCAGGCGGGGTTGGTGGCGTCCGAGATCGGGCGCTTGGCCGGCCGCGCGGTTCGCAACGGGAGGACGCGTTGACGTATCGCATCCCAGCTCGACTGGGTCATGTCACCCTCCCCCCGGCGGAGGGCCGTCCGGTTTCGGTCTACCTGATGCAGTTGCCCGACGGCGACGCGCTGGCACTCCAGGAGACCTCGGCCCTCATCTGGAGCATCGCGGCCGAGGGCGAGCCGGATGTCCCGGGGGCTCTGGCCGAGCTGTTGGACGTTCCCGTCGAGGCCATCGCGGAGGAGACCCGGGCCCACTTGGGGTTCCTCGTGTCCCAGGGCCTGCTTGACTGGGTGCCATGACCGAACCCCCGAAGGGTCACCGCAGCCTGGGCATCCTCGCGCCGCTGAGGGTTCTCTTCGTCTGCACGGCCAACATCTCGCGGTCGCCCTACGCGGAACGCCGGACGCGCCAGGCCGTGGGCGAGGGGTTGGCCGTGTCCAGTGCGGGGATCCCGGGATTCCCCGGGCGCGGCATGGACGAGGCGATGGAACACCTGCTCCTCGAACGCGGTGGCGATGGCTCAGGCCACGTGAGCCGCGCGGTCGACCAGGACATGGTGGAGGACGTCGACCTGGTGGTCGTCTTCGAGTTCGCCCACTACGTGCGGTTGCTGGAGATGGACGCGGGGAACCGCACCAAGGCCGTCAGTCTCGGCCAGGTCGCCGCGGCGGCGGTGCGGCCGAGCACCCCCTCCGACGACTGGTCGATGATGGATGGCCCCGAGATCGTGGCCGCCGTGGTCGGGGCGGTCGGCCCCCATTCGATGAGCTTCGACGTCGAGGACCCGTACCGGCGTGGACCCGCGATCGCACGCCAGTGTGCGAACGAGATCGATGCATGCC
This sequence comes from Propioniciclava sp. LT294, assembly GCF_059516005.1. NCBI lineage: Bacteria > Bacillati > Actinomycetota > Actinomycetes > Propionibacteriales > Propionibacteriaceae > Propioniciclava > Propioniciclava sp. LT294. Next base: position 450,955 of record NZ_JCAKNG010000002.1, on the reverse strand, counting down.
TGGCGGTGCTCCTGCCGCGGCTGACGGGGCGGCCCCTGGTGCATCCGTTGGTGGGGCGACGGGTCGAGCCCGATCCTCGTGGACCGCTCGCCTGGTTCAGGAGGTCCTGAGGGTCAGGCGTCGCCGCTGCGGCGCAGAACCTCGGAGAGTCGCTCGGCGGCAGCCATGACGGCGGGGGCGTGCAGGCGTCCGGGCTGGCGAGTCAGGCGTTCGATGGGTCCCGACACGCTGACGGCTGCGATGACCTTGCCGTTGGGCGAGCGGACCGGTGCGGACACCGAAGCCACGCCGGCCTCGCGTTCGGCCACCGACTGGGCCCAGCCGCGGCGGCGGACGGTCGACAGCGCCACGGCGGAGAAGGTCGCGTTGGTGAGGCCCCGCTGGATCCGCTCGGGATCCTCCCACGCCAGCAGCACCTGGGCGGCGGAGCCGGCGTTCATGGTGAGCTGGGTCCCGACGGGTACTGTGTCTCGCAGGCCTGAGGGGCGCTCGGCGGACGCGGCGCAGATGCGGAAATCGCCCTGACGGCGGAACAATTGGGCGGACTCGCCGGTGATGTCGCGCAGCCGGGCCAGCACGGGGCCGGCGGTCGCGAGCAGGCGGTCCTCGCCGGCGGCAGAGGCCAACTCGGTCAGTCGCGGGCCGAGCACGAACCGTCCCTGGAGGTCACGGCTGACGAGGCGGTGGTGCTCGAGGGCGACCGCCAGCCGGTGGGCGGTCGGACGGGCCAGTCCGGTCGAGGTGACCAAGCCGGCGAGCGTGGTCGGGCCCTGCTCGAGGGCGGTGAGAACCTGGGCGGCCTTGTCGAGGACGCCGACTCCCGAAGAACTGGAACTGTCCATAATCTGATATTGCCGTCTCACGGGTTGATATGCAAGTTGTACGGTGGTGTCATTGGGCCCGAGAGTCGTGCAGAGCAGCCGGCTTGACTGGCTCAGCCGCCGAGTTCGGGAGGAAACCAATGGGCAAGACCCTGAGTGACAAGGTCTGGGAGGACCACGTTGTCCGCAGCGCCGCAGGCGAGCCGGACCTGCTGTACATCGATCTCCACCTCGTGCACGAGGTGACGAGCCCCCAGGCCTTCGACGGGCTCCGCCTCGCCGGCCGGCCGGTGCGACGTCCGGACCTCACCCTCGCGACGGAGGACCACAACACTCCCACCGAGAACATCACCCTGCCGATCGCCGACCCGGTGTCGCGCCTGCAGGTCGACACGCTGCGCAGGAACGCCCAGGAGTTCGGCATCCGCCTGCACTCGCTGGGTGACAAGGACCAGGGCATCGTCCACATCATCGGCCCGCAGTTGGGTGCCACCCAGCCCGGCATGACCATCGTCTGTGGCGACTCGCACACCGCGACCCACGGTGCGTTCGGGGCCCTCGCCTTCGGCATCGGCACCTCGGAGGTCGAGCACGTGCTCGCCACCCAGACCCTGAACCAGGCCCCCGCCAAGCGCATGGCCGTCACCATCGACGGCGAACTGCCGGAGGGTGTCACCCCGAAGGACGTCGTCCTGGCGCTCATCGCCAAGGTCGGCACCGGCGGCGGCCAAGGCTACATCGTCGAGTACCGCGGCTCCACCATCGAGAACATGTCGATGGAGGGGCGCATGACGATCTGCAACATGTCGATCGAGTGGGGCGCCAAGGCCGGCATGGTCGCCCCCGACGACACCACGTTCGCCTACCTCAAGGGCCGTCCCCACGCCCCCGAGGGCGCCGAGTGGGACGCCGCCGTCGAGTACTGGCGCACGCTGCGCACCGATGACGACGCGGTCTTCGACGCCGAGGTCGTCATCGACGCCACCCAGCTGACGCCCTTCGTGACCTGGGGCACCAACCCGGGCCAGGGTGTGGGCCTGGGCGACGCGATCCCGTCGCCGGAGGACTTCACCGATCCGGTCGGTCGTTCCGCCGCCGAACGCGCGCTGGAGTACATGGGGCTGACCGCCGGCACCCCGATGAAGGACATCAAGGTCGACACCGTCTTCCTCGGGTCCTGCACCAACGGCCGCATCGAGGACCTGCGCCTCGCGGCGTCCGTGCTGGAGGGCCGGAAGGTCGCCGACGGCGTCCGCATGATGGTGGTCCCCGGTTCGGCACGCGTCCGCCTGCAGGCCATGCAGGAGGGGCTGGACGCCGTGTTCACCGCGGCCGGCGCCGAGTGGCGCGAGGCCGGGTGCTCGATGTGCCTGGGCATGAACCCGGACCAGCTGAAGCCGGGGGAGCGCTCGGCTTCCACCTCGAACCGCAACTTCGAGGGACGCCAGGGCAAGGGGGGCCGCACCCACCTGGTCTCCCCGGCCGTCGCGGCCGCCACTGCCGTGCGCGGCACCCTCTCGTCCCCCGCCGACCTCTGAGCAGGAGTAGCTGACATGGAGAAGTTCACCTCGCACACCGGCGTCGGCGTCCCGCTGCGTCGCTCGAACGTCGACACCGACCAGATCATCCCCGCGGTCTACCTCAAGCGCGTGACCCGCTCGGGCTTCGAGGACGGGCTGTTCGCCGCCTGGCGCAGCGACCCCGAGTTCGTGCTCAACCAGGATGCCTACAAGGCCGGTTCCGTCCTCGTGGCCGGCCCCGACTTCGGTACGGGCTCCTCGCGTGAGCACGCGGTGTGGGCCCTGCAGAACTACGGCTTCAAGGTCGTCATCGGCTCGCGCTTCGGAGACATCTTCCGCGGCAACTCCGGCAAGTCCGGCCTGCTGGTCGCGCTGGTGGAGCAGGACGTCGTGGAGGCGCTCTGGGACCACCTGGACGCCAACCCGGGCGCGGAGATCACCGTCGACCTGGTCGCCAAGTCGATCGTCGCCGGCGACGCGCGCCACGAGTTCACCATCGATGACTACACGCGGCACCGCCTGCTGAACGGTTTGGACGACATCGGCATCACGCTGCAGAAGGACGCCGACATCGCGGCCTACGAGGCCAAGCGTCCGTCGTGGAAGGTGCGGACCATCCCCGCGAAGGTCGCCAACTGACCAACTGGTCCTCCCTGCCGGATCCCCCGGGAAACGCCGCCAGCAAGCGGTGTTCCTCGGGGGATCCGGCGTATGGGCGCCGTGACAGACCATGCTTGGTGTCAGGAGCGTGACGGCTCCGATCTTGCGCACGACGGCTCCGTTGCCCGCCGAGGAGGTGATCGACGTGGACGGCCTGCGCGTCACCTCCCTTGCCCGGACGGCCGCCGATCTGGCCCGAACGGCCGAGTTCACGTGGGCCGTCGTCGCGGCCGACCAGGCGCTGCGACGCGGCGTCCGGACGGAGGAACTGCTCGCCGGGGTCGACGCCGGTCCCAAGAGGAAGGGGAACGCTGCGCTCCGTGCTGTCGCCGCCTTCGCCGACGGGCGGTCCGGGTCGGTGGCGGAATCGGTCAGCCGCGTGACCATGGAGCGCGCCGGGCTCCCGAAACCGGTCCTGCAGTTCGCGGTGACCGGAGCCGAGGGGTGGAAGGGGTGCTCCGACTTCGGGCGGCCCGAGCACGGGATGGTCGGCGAGATGGACGGTGAGGCCAAGTACAAGGATCGACTCGAAGCGAAGAGACAGTCGCCGGGAAGGTGTTCGGCGCCGAGCGCGTCCGCGATGACGGGATCCGTCGTGCCAACTGGTGGGTCGTCCACTGGGGGTGGCGGACGGCATGGGACACGCGGGCCCTGAGCAACAAGATCCGCGAAGGTTTCGAGGACGCCCGCCGCTTCCGCCGCGACGGTGGACGTCGCTCCACCGGTTGAGGCCACCAAGGTGCCGGATGTCCCAGGAAACGCCGCTGGCAACCGGCGCTTCTGCGGGTATCGGGCGCCCGGTGCCCGGTGCCCGGATCAGGACAACGTGGCCCGATGGGGGACGCCGTCGACGGACTCCACGCGCAGGCGCTGACCCACGCGCAACTCGCGAAGGGTGGGGTCGATGACTCCCACCGGCAGGACGACGCGGCGTCCGTGGTCGTCGACGCACTCCCAGCCGTCGTCGACGCGACGCGCCACGGTCACTCCTGAGTGCATGGGTCGAAGCCTAGTCACCCATCCGCCCGTCGACCTGCATCTGCGCGCTGGTTCGACAGCGACGCAACGGGATTGCCCGCGCGATCGCGGCTCGGCCCCGGGCGTCCGTGACGCCGGTAGGGTGATCCCCGCACCCAGGCACGTTCGAAAGAGGGAACCCAGCATGGCCGAACGCATCCGCGTCGCGATCATCTTCGGCGGAGTCAGCTCCGAGCACGACGTGAGTTGCTTGACGGCGGGCGGCGTCACCCGCGCGATCGACACCGACCGGTTCGAGGTGATCGGCGTCGGCATCACGCCCAGCGGACGCTGGGTGCAGGTCGCTCCCGAGGACATGGCTGCGATGCAGGTCGTCGACGGCACGTTGCCCCGGCTCGACGAGGACCGTCCCGAGGCACTGTTGATGCGCCGCGACGGTGGGGGGCGCATCGCCACCCTCGACAACGACCGGCTCATCGACGCCCGCGACTTCGACGTTGCGTTCGCGCTCCTGCACGGCCCGTTCGGCGAGGACGGCACCATCCAGGGGATGTTCGAGATGCTGGGCATCCGCTACGTGGGGTCGGGCGTCGCGGCGTCCGCGAACGGCATGGACAAGGACCTCATGAAGACCGCCCTGGCGGGTGCCGGCCTGCCGGTCGCGCCGTGGGTGACCATCCACCGTCGCCAGTGGGAGTCCGAACGCGAGCACTTCCTGACCAAGGCCGAGGCCGACCTGCGGTTCCCGGTCTTCGTGAAGCCGGCGCGAGGCGGCTCGAGCCTGGGCATCACCCGGGCCAACACCCCCGCAGACCTGGTGCCCAGCATCGAGGAGGCCTTCGCCTTCGACGCGAAGATCATCGTCGAGGAGGGCGTCATGGGTGCGCGCGAGGTCGAGGTGGCCGTCCTCGACAACCTCGACGGCCCCCCGCGCGTCTCCCTGGCCGGCGAGATCCGCATGCACGGCGAGGGCACGTTCTACGACTTCGAGGCGAAGTACACGCCGGGCAACCAGGTGAGCCTGGACGTCCCGGCCGCCATCGACGGCCCGCTGTTGGCCCGCCTCCAGCGGATCGGTGCCCGGACGTTCCGGGCCATGGGTGCCGAGGGGCTGTCCCGGGTCGACATGTTCGTGACCGAGGACGAGGAGATCTTCGTCAACGAGCTGAACACCATGCCGGGCTTCACCTACATCTCCATGTACCCGCAGCTGTTCGAGGCGTCCGGGCTGAGCTACGCCGACCTCATCGCGGAGCTCGTCCGGCTCGCCCTGGAACGCCCCATGGGGCTGCGCTGATGGGTGGCCGTACCCTCGCCGACGAGGGGGAATTCGGGCTCATCTCCGCCATCACCGCCGGGCTCACCATGCCGGACGCGGTGACCGTCGGCCCCGGCGACGACTGCGCGGTCTTCGCGCCGCGGGGGCAGGTCGTGGTCTCGACCGACGCGATGTACGAGGAGGTCCACTTCAGGAAGGCCTGGTCGGGCCCGCGCGACGTGGGCCGCAAGGCCATCGCCTCGGCGTTGGCGGACGTCGAGGCCATGGGTGCCACGCCGCTGGGCGTGGTCGTGGCCCTCTCAGCACCGCCCGAGACCCCGACCGACTGGGCATTGGACTTCACCAAGGGCGTCCGTGAGGAGTGCGAACGGGGTGGCGCCGTGCTGATGGGCGGCGACGTCACTCGCGGCCAGGCGATCGGAATCGTCGTCACCGCCTTCGGTGACCTCGAGGGACGCGCGCCCCTGCTCCGATCCGGCGCGCGGGCCGGCGACGTGGTGGCCTACGTCGGACGCCTCGGCATGGCCGCCGCCGGGCTTGCGGTCCTGGCCCGCGGCTTCCGGTCGCCGGGCGCGGTCGTCCGGGCCCACCGTGTCCCGGAGGTGGCGTACGGCCAAGGTCGTGTCGCGGCGGAGGCCGGGGCATCCGCCCTGATCGACTGCTCCGACGGCCTGCTCGCCGACCTCGGCCACGTGGCCCGGGCGTCCGGGATGGCCATCGACCTGAACTCGGCCTCGCTCGACGTGGACGAGGCGCAGAAGACGGTCGCCGCGGCGATCGGCGGGGGAGACCCCCTCAACTACATCCTGACCGGAGGGGACGACCACGCCCTGCTGGGCACGTTCGCCGAGGGTGACGTCCCCGACGGGTGGACCGTCATCGGTCACGTGCGGGCACCCGAGCCGGACGCCGTGGCGTCCGTCACCGTCGACGGGGTCGCGTGGTCGGACGGCGCCGGGGGCTGGCGCCACTTCTGAGCGAGCGCGGTCGGGGAACCCGGCGGCCCTCGTGCCGGGGAGTGGGTCACGCCCGGGTGCCGGCTGCGTCCAGGTCGTGGAGCAGCCGTGCCATCGACGCCGTGATCGGCTGCCCGGTCGCGAGCTCGACGAACAACCACTGCCCGGCCGGGTTGACTTCGAGGAAGACGTAGTCACCGTCGGGGGCCCGCCGCAGGTCGATCGCGCCGTAGCGGAGGTCGACATGGTCCATGAGCGCGTGGAGGCGTCCCACCACCTCGTCCGGCAGCGTGTGCGGCAGGATCGGTGCGTTGGCGGTGTCCATCCGGAAGTCGTACGGGTAGGACGACTCGTGCGCGCGGATCTCGGCGGCGTGCACGTCCCGCCCGACGATCGTCACGCGGATGTCGATCCCACCGGGGATCAGCTCCTGGAAGATCACCGGCGCCAGCCGGACGTGGTCGAGCAGGTCGAGGTCGGACGCCTCGACCAGACGGGTCTCGGCCCACGCCTCCTCGAGGCCACCGAACGGCTTGAAGATCGCCCCCTCCGTCTCGCCGGCCAGGAACTCCCGGGCCTGGGCCGGATCGGTCGTGACGCACGTGCGGGGGATCCGCAGCCCCAGGGTTGAGGCGACCTTGAGCTGCCACAGCTTCCGGGACGCCGCGAGGTCGCGGTCCGGATCGTTGACCCACGTGGCGTCCGTGCACGACCACAAACCCCGGACTGCGGCGTCCACCTCGCCGTAGGCGAACCGCCGGTCGGTCGCTGTGCCCAGCTCGGCGTGCAACTCGTGGGGGAGTGGCCGGCGCCACCACATCGCGCGGAGCGCGGTGAGGTCCACCTCGACGCCGGTGGCCTCCTCGACCCAGGTGGCGGCCCACGGGGTCCGCGGTGAGTGGCGGCTGGTGATGCGCGCACGGGTGGGGACCGCCGCCGTGTCCAGGAACACTGCGGCGGACCCGAGTTCACCGAGGCGGGCGGCCACACCCTGGGCGTGGACGTCCGCCTCGCTCGCGACGATGCCGATCACGTCAGGCTTGCGGCCCGAAGGTCTCGGCGTAGCGGGCGTACACCTCCGTGTACTCCTCCTTCAACGCCTCCCAGTGCTCCTGGGCCGCGAGCAGGGCGGCTTCGTACTGCTCGAGGATCGCCTCGAACTCCTCCCGGTCGGGTTCCTGGGATCCCGTGCCCTCCGGCCCGAAGCGGTGGCCGCCCTGCAGCACGAACGGACGCAACCCCTCGGCGACCACCGGATCGCGCACGACCGCGGGGTTCACCACGGGATCGATCCAGCCCGGGTCGATGTGCTCCCGCAGCGAGTCGGCGACCGCGCCGGTGCCGACCGGTGGACGGTCCCCGAGGGGGCTGGTGGCGTTGTCGCGGAGGGGCTGGGTGACGATGGAGTCCCAGAGTCGGTTGGTGTCCAGCCAGGCCAGCGTGGCCAGGTCGTCGCGGGGGCTAGTGCGGAGCTGGTCGGCGACCACGCTGGTGTCGCGGAAGGCGGCTGTGCTGACGAGGTCGTCCCGCGGAGAGGTGGCGATCCGGTCAGGGATCGGAGCGGTGGCGGTGTTGAGGCCCTGCAGGGTGGGCGAGACGTTGCGGATCGTCATGATCGGCACGCCGAAGTTCGACCCGGTCCCCTGCGCGTTGCAGCCGCCATTGGTGTGGACGCCCACGAGGCTGCCGGCCGGACCGAGGATGCCGGAGCCGGAGTTGCCGCCGAGGGTGTCGATGTCGTTGTAGAGCAGCCGACCCGGTGCCAGTCCGGTGGCCGGACCGGCCTCGATGCGCTTGGGCCGTCCCGCCGGATGCCCGATGATGGCGATCATGGCGTTGAGAGCCACGTCCGCCGTGGCCACCTGCGTCCAGCCGTAGGTGTTGCCCGGCGACCCGCCGATGCGGCACACCGCCATGTCGACCCCGCCGAGGCGGTACTCGAGGAGGTGCGTGATCGGGAAGCTCGCCTCGGTCCTGAGGGTGCCCGAGGCGTCCACCTGGTAGTTGAAGTTCAGGTGCATGCGGGTGGCGATCTCCTGCGGGGAGATCGTCGTCGACGTCCCGTTGACCTGCGGCCGCGTCCAGCCGTTGCCCGTCTGGTCGAACAGGTGGCCGCACGTGAGGAAGAGGTCGGGGCTGATCATCGTGCCCGAACCCCAGCGCGCGCCGTTGACGTTGCCGGGGTTCGTGTAGTGGCTGGCCAGGTCGTCGTTCCACTGCACCTGGGCGACTGCTGACTGGTGCGCGTCGACGAAGGCCCTCGTCACACCGAGGGTGCCGTCGTACTGCTCGACAGCCTGGCTGTCGTCGGCCAGGCCACAGATGGTCTCGAGCAGGAGCGAGTACTCGTCGCCCCCGGCCTCGAGGCCGACCAGCTCCGGGAGGAGTTCGGGCGGCGCGGGGAACATCGCGTCGTACACGCGGGGGTCCAAACGGTCCTGGGCGGGGGTGGCCTCGTCTGATGCGGACTTGGTGGTGCGGCTCTTGCTCTCAGGCATGATGCCTCCTTCGAAGGGCGTTGCCCGGTGGGGGTGTCAGGTCACGATCTCGTCGAGGGAGTGCAGGGGGATCACGGTGCGGCCGTCCACCTCGAGGCTGCCGGGCGCACCGCCCGCCGCGAGGTGGTCGTTGTCCCGCAGGACACCGAACCTGAGTCCCGTCTGCTTCTCGACGTTCTCGATGGTTGTCTGGACGGCCCCGACGTCGAGGAACGCCTCGTCGAAGCCGGCCAGCGCGGTGATGTCGGCCTGTCCCAGGATGAAGGCGGTGGCCGACAACGTCCCGTCCTGCCGCACGAGCGCGCAGACCTTCCAGAACCCCAGGGGGATCCGGACGGGGGCGTCCATGAACTCGTTGCGGTACAGCGGGTCCGTGTCGCGGAACAGCGGCCCGGTCATCACGCTGATGCGGCGTGACTCCTGGGCGGCCTTCCGCTCGAGCAGGAACTGCTCGATGCCCTGCCAGCGCTCGGTTCGTTGGTTGAAGCCGTCCAGCTGCAGGCAGGCGTTGGTGAAGTGGAACGTGTCGGCGGCGGCGTCCCGGGCGGCCTCCGGTGTGCCCCAGGCGACATCCGCATACCGGGTGAGGTGGCCGCGATCGGTGCGCGTGGCCGCGTACAGGGCCTCCCCGAGCTGGACCTTGGGTGACCGTGGGTCATCGATCCGCGCATCGATGAACCACGCGTCCCTGCGCTTGGCGAGCTTGGGGCGCTCGCGACCGTCGATGTTCGCCGCGCTGTACCAGGCGAACCGGCGGTCGCGGTTCATCACCAACGAGTAGTGGTGGTAGGCGAGTTCGTACTTGTCACCGTGCACGCGATACTCCTCGGGCACCTCCGCCGACCGGCTCCTCATCGACCGCGACAGGGTCGGCAGGGGCACTTCGATACCGAGGAACTGCGGGTCGTAGCCCTGGCGCGTCGACCAGTCCGGGTCGATCCGGGTGCGTTCGACCACCAGCCCGCCCGCCGCAGCGGTCACGTCCGGCGCGGCGTCGGGCCCGCTGGTGGACGCGGACCGGAGGACGGGCAGGGCTCCCTGGCCCAGCGTGACCGTGATCGTGAGGGGCACCTGGAAGCTGACGTCGCCCCCGTCCGGCGGAGTGCTCAGGCCGACGGCGGGCACCGGGATGCCCGCGGGGGCGGGGGCCACGACAGCCTCCTCCGCGGTGCGGGCGAGGGTGACCGGGTTCGGCGGCGTCCCGGCGAGGGCTGTGTCGCGGAGCGCGGCGGCCGCTCCGTCGAGGGGGAACTTCTTGAGGGAGGCGACCATCGCCGAGACGCGGGCGCCCTCGTTGGCGATCCAGTCGACGAGGGCCGGGTCGTCGGTGGCCTCGTTCCAGGGCGTGCCGTCCTTCTTGAGGATGGTGTCCCCCTCCATCCGGGGCACGCCGGAGTGGTGGAGCGCGATGATCTCCCACTGGTCGTTGAAGCAGGGGGAGCCCGAGGAGCCCGGTTCGGTGTCGGTCGTGTAGTAGAGGAAGTCCGGCTTGCCGTTGGGGATCACGATGACCTCGTTGTTGCGCAGGGCCACCTGCTTCAGTCCACCGCGGGGGTGCTGGATGATGTTGATCGGGTCGCCCGCCTCGGCCTTGCCGAGGGTGGGGTTCAGGCGGGTCCACGGATAGCGGTCGAGCGGATGTCCCTTGGACGACGTCGGGGCCAGGGCGACGACCGTGAAGTCGAGCAGCCTGTCGGTGACGAAGAACGTGCTGGGCTCGAAGGCGAAGGCCTGAACCGGGAGCAGTTCTCCGGACGCGTTCTCCTGGTAGTCGAACTGGGCCTCGGCGCCCAGGGCCTGTTCCGGCGTCCGGAGCACATGGTTGTTGGTGAGCAGCAACCGCGGCCCGACCAGGACGCCGGTGCCCGCCCCCCGGCCGATCCGGATGCGGCAGACGGCCCGGGCGACCGCCACGGCCAGTTCGAGGTAGTTGATGTCACGCAGGTCGCTGGAGCCGATGATGCGCTCCTGGGCGAGCCCCGCCAGGGTGTCCGCGGCCGACCGGACTGCGCCCCGGGCCTCCGCGTCGGCGACGACGGCGCGGGCCTTCTCCTGGGTCAGGGACGCCTTGAGGTAGGCCTTGCGCCGGTCCTCCCCCTCGGGCGGTTCGATCTCGGCCCCCGACGGTGCAGGCCTCTCCTTCTCGTAGCGCTGCGCGGCCGTGCGCGCCTCGTGGGCGTCCAGCAGTTCGTCGCCGGGGTACGGGCTTCTCATAGCGGGTCCTTGCGGTGGGGGTGGTCGCGTGCGTCGACCGCGCTGCGCCCATCGTGCGCCCGTGGCCATCGACGGGTCAAGGGCCCCTGCGTGGCATTTCCGGGTGGAAGAACCCCAAGGATCCTTGGGGTTCTTCCACCCGGAAATGCAGTCGGCGGCGTGGTTGCTTGGGCCCGCCCGCACGGCTTGTTATGGTCAGCCTCATGGCGACCCGCGCGTCTTCCCCCTCGCGGAGCCGATCGAACGCGTCCAGCTCGCGTTCGTCGACTTCTCGTGGCGGAAGCTCATCCAGGAACTCACGGCGGGCCCCCGCGAAGAAGTCCGGGGGTCTCGGCGCCCTACTCGCTGCCCTCGGCGGGGGGCTCGCGTCGATCTGGCGCGCCCTCGCCGGGCTGCTGGGTGGGATCGTGCGCAGCTTGGGCAGCGGGGTCCGCGACCTCGACCCCGAGCAGCGACGCGACGGCACCGGGCTCCTGCTCGTCGTGCTGGGCATCCTGACCGCGGCGGCGTTCTGGTTCGTCATGCCCGGCCAGGTGGGGGACTGGCTGCGCATCGGCTTCACCACCATCGTCGGTGCCGCGAGCGTCGCGCTGCCACTGGCCTTCTTCGGCATGGCCTGGCGGACGCTGCGCGACCCCGCTGCGAATGGTCCGGCCGGACGCCAGCCGGTCGGCTGGCTGGTCTTCTCCCTCGGCGTGCTGGGTCTGGTGTCCGTCGCGAAGGGCATCCCCAGCCCGAGCCGTCCCGAGGAGATGCGCCAGGCAGGAGGCGCGCTCGGTTTCATCCCCAGTTCGTTCCTGACCGATCTGGGCACCGTGTGGGTGGCGGTCCCGGTGCTGGTCGGCATGGCACTGTTCGGTGCGGTGGTCATCACCGGCATCCCCCTGTACGAGGTCGGCCCGCGCTTGTCCGCGTGGCGTGGGAAGTACCGGCGCGAGGAGTCGCAGGACGCGTTGACCTACGGTGTCGACGAGGCCTACGACACGCCGCTGGTGCAGGAGGAGGAGCCGTCGCGCCGCGGCAGGCGGAACCGGGACGAGGAGGTCATCGACTTCTTCGCCGACACCGACACCGACGCCGCCGACGGCCCGGACGAGGAGATGATCGACCCGTTCACCGGCGAGGTCCACGGGGCCGCGCACCGTCCCCCCGTCACCGCCGGCAAGGCACCCGGCGCGCTCGAAGCGGGCGGCGCCCCGGTGCCCGTCGACCCGCCGAGGGACCTCCAACCGCCGACGCACTCCAACGAGCCGCTGCGGGCTGAGCAGACCGTGCTCACGGGCGACATCCAGTACCTGCTCCCCGAGCACCAGATCCTGAAGCCGGGGTCCGCCCCGAAGAGTCGTACCGAGGCGTCCGACGCGGTGGTGCACCGGCTCGCCGAGGTGTTCCGCGACTTCGACATCGACGCGACCGTGACGGGCTACACGCGCGGGCCGACGGTGACCCGGTACGAGGTGGAACTCGGTACCGGGGTGAAGGTCGAGAAGGTCACGGCGCTGGGCAGGAACATCGCCTACGCCGTGGCATCGGCGGACGTCCGCATCCTCAGCCCGATCCCGGGCAAGTCGGCGATCGGTGTGGAGATCCCGAACACCGACAAGGAGATCGTGTCGCTGGGCGACGTCCTGCGCTCCAACCGTGCGCGCGGGGACCACCACCCCATGACCGTGGGCCTGGGCAAGGACGTCGAGGGCGGCTACGTCGTGGCCAACATGGCGAAGATGCCCCACCTGCTGGTCGCCGGCGCGACCGGTTCGGGCAAGTCGAGCTTCGTGAACTCGATGATCACGTCGATCATGATGCGCGCGACGCCCGACGAGGTGCGGATGATGCTGGTCGACCCCAAGCGGGTGGAGCTGACAAACTACGAGGGCATTCCGCACCTGGTCACGCCGATCATCACCAACCCCAAGAAGGCCGCCGAGGCTCTGCAGTGGGTGTGCAAGGAGATGGACACCCGCTACGACGACCTGGCCGCCTTCGGCTTCCGGCACGTGGACGACTTCAACAAGGCCGTCCGCGCCGGTCAGGTGAAGCTCCCGCCCGGGTCCGAGCGCGTGTTGGCGCCCTACCCGTACCTGCTGGTGATCGTCGACGAGCTCGCCGACCTCATGATGGTCGCCCCCCGCGACGTCGAGGACTCCATCGTCCGCATCACCCAGCTCGCGCGTGCCGCCGGCATCCACCTGGTGCTGGCCACGCAGCGTCCCTCGACCGACGTGGTGACGGGGCTGATCAAGGCCAACGTGCCGAGCCGTCTCGCGTTCGCGACCTCGTCGATGACCGACTCCCGTGTCATCCTCGACCAGCCGGGCGCCGAGAAGCTGGTCGGCCAGGGCGATGGCCTGTTCCTGCCGATGGGCGCGTCCAAGCCGGTCCGCGTCCAGGGGGCCTGGGTCACCGAGGCCGAGATCCGCGAGGTGGTCAAGCACGTCTCCACCCAGCTCGGCCCGCAGTACCGCGAGGACGTGGCGGCGCCCCAGGAGGCCGCGAAGGTCGCCGAGGACATCGGGGACGACCTCGAGCTCGTGCTCGAGGCCGCGCAGCTGGTGGTCAACCTCCAACTGGGCTCGACGTCGATGCTGCAGCGCAAGCTGCGCGTCGGCTTCGCGAAGGCCGGACGGCTGATGGACATCCTCGAGACGCGCAGTATCGTCGGTCCGTCGGAGGGATCCAAGCCCCGTGAGGTGCTCGTGAAACCCGACGACCTCGACGACGTTCTCACCAATCTCTCGGAGGGCTGATGGCCAACCCGCGTGACCCGCGCCTGCGGCGGGCGATGCCCCGGCGCACCGTGCTCGTGACAGGGGGCACCAGGGGGATCGGCCGCGAGGTCGTGCGACAGCTGTGCGAGTCGTGGCGCGTCATCGTGGGTGGCACCTCGGCCGAGGCGGTGCAGGCGGTCGTCGACGACTGCCCGGCCGCCGAGGGCTTCGTCTGCGACCTCACCGACGCGGACGCCGTGGCCGCGGCCGTGGCGTCCATCGGCGCGTTGGACGCCGTGGTGCACTCCGCGGGGGTGGTCGGCTACGGGAGCGTGGAGGACACCACCCGCGAGGACTGGCGCCGTGTCCTCGAACTCAATGTCATCGCCGTGGCCGACCTGACCCGCCTGCTGCTGCCCCTGTTGCGCGCCTCCCGCGGGACCGTCGTCGTGATCAACTCCGGCTCGGGGTTCTCCGCCGGGCCCAACGGGGCCGTGTACGCCGCGTCCAAGTTCGCCGTGCGCGCGTGGGCGGACGCCCTGCGTGCCGAGGAGCGTGGCGTGGTGCGAGTGTCGTCGGTCCACCCCGGACGTGTCGACACGGACATGCAGCGCGAACTCCAGGCCGCCGAGGGGCGCGCGTACGACGCGTCCCTCGCGATGGGGGCAGCCTCGGTCGCCAAGGCCGTCGAGTTCGTCCTCGAGGCCGACCCGGACGCCTCGGTCGAGGTCGTCTCGGTGCGTCCGTCAGGTCGCCGCTGAGCATCGCCCGGGGGCGCTGTGGCTTGTGGCCCTTCGATGCATTTCCGGGTGGAAGAACCCCAAGGATCCTTGGGGTTCTTCCACCCGGAAATGCATCCGACCCACACGGACAACCGCCACGTAGGGTGATCCCATGACACGCACGATTGGACAGTTCACCGTCTCAGACCTGGGCCTCGGGGCCATGCCGTTCTCGCTCGGGGGTGACCGGGTCGTGTCCCGCGAGCAGGGCATCGCCACCGTGCACGCGGCCCTGGACGCCGGGATCACGCTCATCGACACCGCCGACATCTACGCCCCGGCGTGGAACCAGATGGGCCACAACGAGCGCATCGTCGCCGAGGGCGTCCGGACGTGGGGCGGTGATTCCAGCAAGGTCGTGGTGGCGACCAAGGGCGGCATCACGCGCCACGAGGGGGAGGGCTGGGGGCGCAACAGCTCCCCGGAGTACCTGCGCGGCGCGGCGAAGGCCTCCCGCGACCGGCTCGGCGTCGAGAGGATCGACCTCTGCTACCTGCACCGCCCCGATCGGACGCGGCGCTACGCCGACGCCGTCGAGGTGCTCGCCGGGCTGAAGTCGGAGGGCGTGATCGCCGAGATCGGCATCTCGAACGCCAATGTCGAGGAGATCCAGATCGCGATCGACGTCCTCGGGGAAGGTGGCCTCGCGGCCGTCCAGAACGAGTTCTCCCCGAAGTTCAACCACACCTCCTGGCAGGAACTGGTCTTCTGCGGCGAGCATGGCATCGCCTTCGTCCCGTGGTCGCCCCTGGGCGGTGTCGGGGCCGTCGCCGACCTCGGCGGCCGGTTCCCGGTGATCGTCGAGGTGGCGGACGCCCACGGGGTGAGCCCCCAGCAGGTCGTCCTGGCGTGGCAATTGGGCCTCGGGGGGCATGTCATCCCGATCCCGGGCGCGTCGCGTCCGGCCTCGATCACGGACTCGGCCAAGGCCATGTCCCTCCAACTCCACCCCGACGAGCAGGAGCGGCTCAGCGCGGGGCTGTTGCAGCGCTGACCGGCGGCGGCCGACGGTGGCGCCCGACGCGTCACGGTGCCGTCCCGGATAGGGTTGAGCGGTGACCACTCCAACCACCGTGCACATCGTCTCGCTGGGCTGCGCCCGCAACGACGTCGACTCCGAGGAACTCGCCGGACGCCTCGAGGCCGGCGGGTTCACCCTCGTCGACGAGCCCACGGAAGCCGAGGCCGTCGTGGTCAACACGTGCGGGTTCATCGAGTCCGCGAAGAAGGACTCCATCGACACCCTGCTCGCGGCGTCCGACCTGAAGGGGCACGGCCCCACCCAGCGCGTGGTGGCGGTCGGGTGCATGGCGGAGCGGTACGGCCGTGAGCTCGCGGACGCGCTGCCCGAGGCGGACGCGGTCCTGGGCTTCGACGACTACGCGGACATCGACGCCAAGCTGCGCCTCATCATGGCCGGCGGCCACCTCGAGGCGCACACGCCATCGGACCGGCGACGGCTGCTCCCGCTGGCTCCCGCGCAGCGGCAGGCGGCGGCGTCCGGGGTCGTGATCCCGGGGCTGCAGACGGCGGACCTCCCCCAGGGGGTGGCGCCGGCGTCCGGACCGCGTGTGGTGCGCAAGCGGCGCGGCAACGCACCCAGCGCCCCGATCAAGATCGCCAGCGGCTGTGACCGCCGGTGCGCGTTCTGCGCGATCCCGAGCTTCCGGGGCAGCTTCGTCAGCCGTCCCGCCGCCGACATCGTCGAGGAGGTGACCTGGCTGGCCGACCATGGCGTCCGCGAGGCGTTCCTGGTCAGCGAGAACACCTCGTCCTACGGCAAGGATCTCGGTGAGCTCGGCGCCCTGGAGACCCTGCTCGAACGGCTCAACGGCATCGACAACCTGGATTGGATCCGCGTCAGCTACCTCCAGCCCGCAGAGATCCGCCCGGGGCTGATCGAGGCCATCTGCTCGATCGACAAGGTGGTGCCGTACTTCGACCTGAGCTTCCAGCACGCCGCCCCGTCCGTGCTGCGGCGCATGCGGCGCTTCGGGGATCCGGACAGCTTCCTGGCGCTCCTCGAGCGGATCCGCACCCTCAAGCCGCAGGCGGGCGTCCGCAGCAACGTGATCGTCGGCTTCCCGGGCGAGACGGACGCCGACGTGCGGACCCTCGTCGACTTCGTCAGCGAGGCCCGCCTGGACGCACTCGGGGTCTTCTCCTACTCGGACGAGGAGGGAACCGAGGGGGCCACCCTGGGCGACCACGTGCCCCAGGAGGTCATCGACCAGCGTTACGCGGAGGTCAGCGACCTGGCCACCGACCTCGTGGACCAGCGGGCGCTGGAGCGTGTCGGCGAGCGGGTGCGTGTGCTGGTCGAGAGCCACGACGGGAACGTCGCCGTCGGGCGCGCCGAGCACCAGGGCCCGGAGGTGGACGGGACGACGAGCTTCGCTTCCGGCGCGCACCTGCGGGTGGGTGACCTCGTCTGGGGTAGGGTCACGTCCACCGACGGTGTCGACCTGATCGCGCGCGAGGATGGTGCTGCATGACCGATGCGAAGCCCAACAACTGGAACGTCCCCAACGTCCTGACCGCGGTCCGGATGGTGCTGGTCCCGGTCTTCGCATGGGTGCTCCTCGCCCACGCGCAGGACCCGCTGATGCGGTGGGTCGCCACCGTCATCTTCGTCGTCGCGATCGCCACGGACGCCGTGGACGGCCGCATCGCCCGCAAGTACGACCTGGTCACCAACTTCGGCAAGCTCTGGGATCCGATCGCCGACAAGGCCCTCACCGGCATGGCGTTCGTCGGCCTGTCGATCCTGGCCGAGTTGCCGTGGTGGATCACCATCATCATCCTCGTCCGCGAGTGGGGCATCACGGTCCTGCGCTGGGCGATCATGAAGTACGGCGTCATGGCCGCCAACCGCGGCGGGAAGCTGAAGACCGTCCTGCAGTCGGTCGCGCTCATCATGTTCCTCCCCGGCCTGCAGTTCATGCCCGCTCCGTGGGGGTGGGTCGCCTGGGCCGCGATGGTCGTCGCCTTCGCCCTGACCGTGCTCACCGGCCTCGACTACCTGCGCGAGGCCAACAGGATGAGGGCGTCCTGGCTCGCCGAACACCCGGAGGAGGCTCGATGAACGAACTCGCCGCCAAGGTCATCGCCACGTTGCGCGACCGGTCGGTGAACCTAGCCGTCGCCGAGTCGCTCACCGGGGGGCTGCTGAGCGCGACGCTGACCACGGTGCCCGGGGCGTCCCAGGTGTTCCTCGGTGGGGTGATCTCGTACGCCACCAGGCTGAAGACCGAACTGCTCGACATCCCCGCCCGGACCATCGCGGACCACACCGTCATCAGCGAGGAGGTCGCCATCGGCATGGCCGTCGGGCTGCAGCGCCGCGCCAACGCCGACTGGGTCATCGCGGCGACCGGCGTCGCGGGGCCGGACGGCCAGGACGGCCATGAGCCCGGCGAGGTCTGGATCTGCGTGCTCGGGCCCAGCATCGCGTCCACGCCGCAGTTCTGCCAGGTCGAACGGTTCGACTTCGAGGGCGACCGCGACGCGGTCCGCGTGCAGACGGTGGACGCGGCGTGCCGCATGCTGCTGCGCGTCGTGTCTCCCGTGTAGGTTGGGGGAACAAATCGTCCGCGCCGCTGCGTTGGGGATCATGATCTGAAGGAGGTGCTGGCCATGGCCATCGTGCTGATGCGCGAGATGGTGGGGGAGACCCTGCGCGAACTCCGTGTTTCCTCGGGCAAGACGCTGCGCGAGGTCTCCGGCGCGGCACGCGTGAGCCTCGGCTACCTCTCCGAGGTCGAGCGTGGCCACAAGGAGGCGTCCTCCGAACTGCTGAACGCCATCTGCGGAGCGCTCGGGGCCGACCTGTCCGAGGTCCTGTGGCTCACGAGCGCCCGCGTCCGGGCCCACGAGAACGTCACGCACCTGCCGATTCGGACGCCCCACGCGGCGGTCGCCTGATCCGTGCGCGAGCAGGAACTCTGGCGGCGGCTGAACGCCCACATCGGTTCTTCCCTGGTCACCATGTGGTCGCGCGATGTGGTGCTCACCGACCTGGGCGATCGCAGCGTCCGCGAGGCGTTGGACGCCGGCGTCCCGGCCCAGCAGGTGTGGCGCGCGGTGTGGGCCTTCCTGGATCTCCCCGCATCCGAACGCTGAGGCACGCCGAGGCGGCGTGTCGCGTGGCGCTTCGAACACGTGTTCGGTAATGTCTGGGGTGCCGTGAAGGTTGCGGGTCGGTTCTCCACAGGTCGCGAAGCTGCGTGACACTTTGTCGGAGGCGACGCCTAACGTGATCGGTGTCGGGGCCATCCAGCGCCCCACCACGCAGAACCACACGGCACGAGGCGTTCGAGAAGGAGTCACCACCATGGCGGTTGCAGATCGCGACAAGGCGCTGGCAGCAGCGCTGGCGCAGATCGAGAAGGCCCACGGCAAGGGGTCGGTCATGCGGCTGGGCGAGGAGACCCGGCAGCCGATCGAGGTGATCCCCACCGGGTCCATCGCGCTCGACGTCGCGCTCGGCATCGGGGGGCTGCCCCGAGGCCGTGTCGTCGAGATCTATGGCCCGGAGTCCTCGGGCAAGACGACGGTGGCACTCCACGCCATCGCCAATGCCCAGGCCGCCGGCGGCATCTGCGCGTTCATCGACGCCGAGCACGCTCTGGATCCCGACTACGCGGCCAAGCTCGGCGTCAACACCGATGCCCTTCTGGTCTCCCAGCCCGACAACGGCGAGCAGGCCCTCGAGATCGCCGACATGCTGGTCCGCTCCGGCGCCTTGGCGCTCATCGTCATCGACTCGGTCGCCGCGCTGACCCCGCGGGCCGAGATCGAGGGCGAGATGGGCGACAGCCACGTCGGCCTGCAGGCCCGCCTCATGAGCCAGGCGCTCCGCAAGATGACGGGCGCCCTCTCTGCCTCCAGCACCACGGCCATCTTCATCAACCAGCTGCGCGAGAAGATCGGCGTCATGTTCGGCTCGCCCGAGACGACGACCGGTGGCCGGGCCCTGAAGTTCTACTCGTCGGTCCGCCTCGACGTGCGTCGCATCGAGACGCTGAAGGACGGCACGGACGCCGTGGGCAACCGCACGCGTGTCAAGGTCGTCAAGAACAAGGTCGCCCCGCCGTTCAAGCAGGCCGAGTTCGACATCGTCTACGGCCAGGGCATCAGCCGCGAGGGCAGCCTGATCGACCTGGGTGTCGAGCACGGCATCATCCG
Organism: Propioniciclava sp. LT294; assembly: GCF_059516005.1. Classification (NCBI taxonomy): domain Bacteria; kingdom Bacillati; phylum Actinomycetota; class Actinomycetes; order Propionibacteriales; family Propionibacteriaceae; genus Propioniciclava; species Propioniciclava sp. LT294. The sequence goes on along the minus strand of NZ_JCAKNG010000002.1, from coordinate 431,352 downwards.
CAAGGCCGGCGCCTGGTTCACCTACGAGGGTGACCAGCTCGGCCAGGGCAAGGAGAACGCGCGCAATTACCTGAGGAACAACCCCGACACGGCGAACGAGATCGAGCAGCGCATCAAGACCAAGCTCGGCATCGGCGTGAAGCCCGGCGAGGCCGCCACGGCCGCGAAGGCCGATGTGGCCGAAGACATCGATCCTGTCACCGGTGAGGTCAAGTTCTGAGCGGGTTCGGTGCCTCGGGGCCGCGGCGCAGGCCGCGGCCCCGCCCCGGTCGTGAGGAGCCGGATGACCGGGACGAGGAGCTCTCGCCCGCTGACCACGAGGCATTCGCCCGTGAGATCGCCCTGCGCCTGCTCGAGTCGCGTGCGCGTTCGCGGGCTGAACTCGCCCAGGCCATGGCGAAGAGGGCCGTGCCCGAGGAGATCATCGAGTCCGTCCTGGACCGGTTCGAGGAGGTCGGGCTCGTCGACGACGCCCAGTTCGCGGGGCTGTGGGTCGAGGGCCAGCAGCGGCGCCTGAAGTCGTCCCGGGCACTGCGGGAGGAGCTGCGGCTCAAGGGAGTGGACGCCGAGGTCATCGACGAGGCGCTCGCCGAGACCGCGGACGATGCCGACTACCGGGCGGCCCTGGCGCTGGCGCAGAAGAAGGCGCGTTCCATGGGCGACCTCGAGCCCCAGGTGCGTTACCGGCGGCTCGCCGGGGCGCTGGTGCGGCGGGGATTCGCACCGGGCCTGTGCCACCGCGTCGTGTCCGAGGTCACGATTGGCCCGGGTGACGGGGGCGACGAGGCCGGCGAGACGTGGGAGGGCAACAGCTGACCCCGGGTTGATGTTCCGTGACGTAGACTCATCCGGCCATGACTACGCACGCAGCGCCACGCACCTACGAGGTCATCACCTACGGGTGCCAGATGAACGTCCACGACTCCGAGCGCATCTCCGGGTTGCTCGAAGAGGCGGGCCACGTCCGCGCACCGGAAGGGGAGCGGGGCGACATCATCGTGTTCAACACGTGCGCCGTCCGTGAGAATGCCGACAACCGCCTGTACGGCAACCTCGGCCACCTGGCGCCCGAGAAGTCGAAGAACCCGAACATGCAGATCGCGGTCGGCGGATGCATGGCCCAGAAGGACCGCGACACCGTGGTGAAGAAGGCGCCCTGGGTCGACGTCGTGTTCGGAACCCACAACATCGGTTCGCTGCCGGTCCTGCTGGAGCGTGCGCGCGTGGAGCAGGCCAGCCAGGTCGAGATCGAGGAGGCGCTCACCCGCTTCCCGTCCACCCTGCCGACCCGCCGCGAGTCGCCCTACGCCGCGTGGGTGTCCATCAGTGTGGGTTGCAACAACACCTGCACGTTCTGCATCGTCCCGGCGCTGCGCGGCAAGGAGCAGGACCGCCGGCCCGGTGACATCCTCGCCGAGGTCCGCGCGCTCGTCGACCAGGGGGTCCAGGAGATCACGCTGCTGGGCCAGAACGTCAACAGCTACGGCGTCGAGTTCGGCGACCGGTTGGCGTTCGGCAAGCTGCTGCGGGCGTGCGGTGAGGTCGACGGGCTGGAGCGCGTCCGCTTCACCAGCCCGCACCCGGCGGCCTTCACCGACGACGTCATCGCCGCCATGGCCGAGACGCCCAACGTCATGCCGAGCCTGCACATGCCGTTGCAGTCCGGGTCGGACGCCATCCTCAAGACGATGCGCCGCTCCTACCGGAGCGAGAAGTACCTGGGCATCCTCGATCGGGTCCGGGCCGCGATGCCGGACGCCGCCATCACGACCGACATCATCGTCGGTTTCCCCGGCGAGACCGAGGAGGACTTCCAGGCCACCCTGGACGTGGTCGCCGCTTCCCGGTTCAGCGCCGCCTTCACGTTCCAGTACTCGATCCGCCCCGGGACGCCGGCGGCGACGATGGCGGACCAGGTGCCCAAGAAGGTCGTCCAGGAACGCTACGAGCGCCTGATCGACCTGGTCGGCGAGGTGGCCTGGGAGGAGAACAAGAAGTTCGTGGGCAAGACCGTCGAGGTCATGTTCGCCACCGGTGAGGGCCGGAAGGACGACGAGACCAGCCGCCTCTCGGGCCGTGCCCGCGACAACCGGCTCGTGCACGTCACGATCCCCGAAGGCATGGAGCGGCCGCGTCCGGGCGACGTCGCCGACGTGGAGGTCACCTACGCGGCCCCGCACCACCTGAACGCCGACGGTGCCGTCACCCATCTCCGGCGTACCGCCGGGGGCGACGCGTGGGCACGCTGGAACGACGCCCCGACGGCCCCGGCGGGTGTCGGCCTCGGCATGCCGCTGCGCCGGCCCGAGCCGATGGCCCCGGCTTCCGACGGGTGCGACAAGGCCTGACATCACCGTGGCGGGGCGGAGCGGCCCCCGACCCGGCAGAATGGACGGGTGCAGCAGATCCTCGCCCTGAACGGCCCCACGGCCAGCGGCAAGTCGACCCTCGCGGTCGACGTGGCCGTCGCGCTGGCGTGGCGTGGCCGGCCGGCGGAGATCGTGAACGCCGACTCGATGCTCGTCTACCGCGGGATGGACATCGGCACCGCCAAGCCGACCGCCGCCGAGCGTCGGGGCGTCCGGCACCACCTGGTCGACATCCTGGACGTCACCGAGACCGCCACGGTTGCGCAGTTCCAGGCCAGGGCGCGGGCGGCGATCGCCGACTGCAGGGCCCGTGGGATCCTTCCCATCGTGGTCGGGGGGTCGGCCCTCTACATGCGGGCGATCCTCGACCACTTCGAGTTCCCGGGGACGGACGCGGACGTCCGCGCCCGGTGGGAGGCCGAGCTCGAGCGCGTCGGCCCTGAGGCCCTGCACGCGCTGTTGGCCACCCGTGCTCCGGGCACCGCCGCGGAGATCCAGCCCAACAACGGACGCCGCACCGTCCGCGCGCTGGAGGTGCTCGACCTGACCGGCGGGCACGCACCCAACCTCCCGGAGTGGACGTATGCCCTCGAAGGGGTCACCAGCATCGGGCTCGACCTGGACCGCGCCACCATGGACGCCCGGATCCACCAGCGCGTCGACGCCATGTGGGCTGCGGGGCTGGTCGACGAGGTCCGCGCGCTGGAGCGGCGGGGCCTGCGGCAGGGTGTCACCGCCGTCAAGGCGATCGGGTACCGGCAGGTCCTGCAGTACCTCGACGGTGAACTGACCGAGGACGAGGCCCGCGCGGCCATCGTGAAGGCCACCAAGCGGTTCGCGCGCCGGCAGTTGTCGTGGTTCCGCCGGGACCACCGCATCGACTGGAGGGACGCCACCGAGCCCGATCTTGCCCAGTCCCTTGCGGACCAGTTGACGGGGCGGACGTCCGCGCCCGCGATGGGGCGTGCCGTCAAGCACACCCCGCCGACGATGGAACCATAGGGCTGTGAAATCCTCCGCTTGGGGCTACGCCCTGCCCTTCGTCGTCGGCATCGTCGCATGGCTGCTCGGCCAGCAGGTTCCCGTGATCGGGGCTCCCGTCCTGGGCATCCTGTTCGGGCTCCTCATCGGCCAGTTCGCCGGACAGCGCCCGGGGTGGAGGAAAGGCGTCCAGTTCAACGCCAAGCGCGTCCTGCAGGGCTCGATCGTGCTGCTGGGCGCCGGCATGTCCCTCACGGAGGTCGTGTCCATCGGCGGCGCCGGGCTCCCCGTGATGCTCGGCACGATCGTCGTGGCCGTCGCCGCAGGGATCCCGCTCACCCGGGCACTCAAGGTGGATCGTGAGACCGGCATCCTCGTGACCTATGGCACCACGATCTGTGGCGCGTCCGCGATCGCGACGATGAGCCAGGTCATCAAGGCGCGCGCCACCGCGATCGCCATGTCGATCGCCGTCATCGTCATGTACAACGTGCTCGCCGCGTTGGTCTTCCCCTCGCTGGGGATGGCGTTCGGGTTCACTCCGACCACCTTCGGGCTCTGGGCCGGGACAGCGGTCAACGACACCTCGTCGGTCGTGGCAGCCGCCACCTCGTTCGACGCGCAACTGATCGCCGCTGGGGTCGTCGTGGGCGGCATGTCGGCGTCCGCGTACGCGGTGGTGGTGAAGCTGGTCCGCACGCTGATGCTGGTGCCGCTGGCGCTGTTCCAGCAGTGGTTCGGCAACCGGGCCGTGGCCGAGTCCGATCGCACCCGGACCGTCTGGTGGAAGATGGTGCCCGGGTTCCTCGTGCTGTTCGTCCTGGCCGCCGGGCTGCGGACCATCGGCGCGATCCCCGAGGCGTTCGTCGGATGGCTGACGCTCGCGGCGCACTTCGGCACGACCGTTGCGATGACGGCTGTCGGCATGTCGAGCTCGCTGAGCGCCATCAAGGATGCCGGCTGGCGTCCGCTCGCGCTGGGAGGCATCCTCTGGGTCTTGGTGGCGACGGCGAGCCTCGCCATCCAGGCCGTCACGGGTCAGTTGACGTTCCTTCCCTGACGCCGGACGGCGCAGCCGGGTGGAGGCGTTCATCGGCTGCGGTGAGGGGCCATGATGCGCCGGTTGCCGACCGTGGGACAATGGGCGACGTGCTGCACTTCGCCAAGGGACACGGGACCCGCAATGACTTCGTCCTGGTGACGGACGCCGAGGACGCGCGCCCGCTCACCGAGGACGCGGTGCGCTTCCTCACCGATCGACGTTCCGGCATCGGCGGGGACGGCATCCTGCGCGCGGTGAGGGCCCGCCACATCCCCGGCTGGGACGGCGACCCTGACCTGTGGTTCATGGACTACCGCAACGCCGATGGTTCCATCGCCGAGATGTGCGGCAACGGCGTCCGCGTGTTCGCTCGTTACCTCGTCGAGGAGGGACTGGTGCCCCCGGGCACCACCGAGATCCCCATCGGCACCCGTGCGGGTCTTCGTGCCGCCGCGTTGCTCGATGACGGCCGCGTGCGCGTCTGGATGGGGCGCCCCCGGACGACGGATGCCGGCACGACCGTCCAGGTGGGCGAGGACAGCTGGGCGGCCACCAACGTCGACGTCGGCAATCCGCACGCCGTCGTCCTGCTGGGGCAGGGCGACGAGCTGAACCGGGTCGACCTGAGCCGGGCGCCGAGCTGGTTCCCGCTGGACGCCTTCCCGACCGGCGTCAACGTGGAGTTCGTGGAGCAGTTGGGCCGAGGCCACGTCCGCATGCGCGTGTTCGAGCGCGGCGTGGGGGAGACCGAGTCGTGTGGGACGGGGACGGTGGCCGTAGCGTCCGCCGTCGCCCGCGCCCACGGGGAGACGGACGGCCGCTGGACCGTCGATGTGCCCGGCGGGCAGGTCGAGGTCGACCTGCGCGGGGGAGAGGCCTGGCTGACCGGCCCGGCCGAGATCGTGGCCCGTGGCAGCGTTCGGCTGCCGGGCGAGGAGATTGATGACTGACACCTACGACGCCACCGTGGACCCCGAGCAGGGCGACCCCGAGTACGGCGACCACGACTACGACGGCGACCAGCTCGAGCTGGCCGAGCGCCTGAGCCTCCGCCGCGTCGCGGGCATGTCGACCCAGCTGACCGACATCAGTGAGGTCGAGTACCGCGAGCTGCAGTTGGAGCGCGTGGTGCTCGTCGGCGTGTGGACGTCCGGCAGCCAGACCGACCACGACAACGCGATGGCTGAGCTGAAGTTGCTCGCCGAGACGGCGGGCTCCGAGGTTCTCGATGGGCTGGTCCAGCGACGTTCGCATCCCGACCCGGCCACCTACATCGGCCGCGGCAAGGTCGACGAGGTGCGCGAGGTCGTCATCGCGACCGGCGCCGACACGGTGATCGCCGACGGCGAGCTCGAGCCGGCCCAGCTGCGCAACCTGGAGGACCGGATCGGCGTCAAGGTCATCGACCGGACGGCGCTCATCCTCGACATCTTCGCGCAGCACGCCAAGTCGGTCGAGGGCAAGGCCCAGGTCGAGCTGGCACAGCTCCAGTACCTCCGCCAGCGCCTGCGCGGCTGGGGTGGCAACCTGTCCCGCCAGGCCGGTGGCCGGGCGGCCGGTGGTGCCGGCATCGGTGGCCGTGGTCCCGGCGAGACGAAGATCGAGACCGACCGGCGGCGCATCCGCACGCGCATCGCGCAACTGCGCAAGCGCCTGCGCGACCTGGACGCCGTGCGTGACACCAAGCGGTCGGAGCGCAAGCGGAACCAGGTTCCGTCGGTGGCGATCGTCGGCTACACGAACGCCGGCAAGAGCTCGCTGCTCAACCGCCTCACCGGCGCCGGCGTGCTGGTGGAGAACGCGTTGTTCGCCACCTTGGACCCGACGACGCGTCGCACCCACACGTCCGACGGTCGCGTGTTCACGCTGACCGACACGGTGGGCTTCGTCCGGCACCTGCCCCACGACCTGGTCGAGGCGTTCCGGTCGACGCTGGAGGAGTCCGCGGACGCCGACCTGCTCGTGCACGTCGTGGACGCCTCCGACCCGGATCCCGCGGGCCAGATCACCGCCGTCCGGGCCGTCCTGAACGAGATCGGCGCACACGACATCGCCGAGCAGATCGCGTTCAACAAGATCGACCTCGTCGACGAGGCCACCCTGATCCCGCTGCGCACCCTCGCCCCGGACGCCGTCTTCCTCTCCGCCCGCACCGGGGCCGGTGTCTCCGACCTGCGCGACCGGATCGAGGCGCGCCTGCCGCGTCCGGCCGTCGACGTGGACGTGCTCATCCCGTACGCCCGGCACGACCTGGTCGACCGCATCCACAGGACGGGCGAGATCCTCAGCAGTGAACACACCGCGGAGGGGACGCGCGTCACGGCGCGGGTCAACCCCAACCTGGCCGGCGAGCTCGTCGAGTTCGGGGCGTCGACATGACGGACGCCGAGGGCGAGGCGGTCGACGGCCCGGACGGCCGGCCCGAGGCCGCGCTGCTGCCGTTGTGGCACATCGCCCGCCGCTCGGAGTGGGCGGAGGCCCGCGAGGTCGGGGTGTACCTGCACTCGACGCGCGGGCGCACGCTGGGTGAGGAGGGGTTCATCCACTGTTCGTACCCGCACCAGGTGGGGCTCGTGGCGCGTTCGTTCTACGCCGACGACCCGGAGCCCCTGGTCATCCTCGAGATCGACCGCGCCCGGCTGGGTCGCACCCGGGTGCGCCTCGAGAAGGTTCCCGGGGGCGATCAGGCGTACCCGCACCTGTACGGCCCGCTGCCGACCGCGGCGGTCGCGACGATCCGGGCGCTCGCGTTCGACGACGACGGTGCGCTCCTCCTCGGCGAGCCGGAGCGCCCCGAGGAGTGACCAGCCTCGGACGGGTGCCCAGCCGAACCGACCAGATCCTCGACGCGGCCGTCGAGGCGATCGGCGGTGCCCCGCGCGAGGGGCAGGTGGCCATGGCCCGCGCCATCGACCACGCGTTCGTCGAGAGGGAGCACCTGCTCGTCCAGGCCGGCACGGGCACCGGAAAGTCGCTGGGTTACCTCGCGCCGTCGCTCGCCTACCTGAAGGAGAACCCGAAGGGACGCGTCGTCGTCGCCACGGCGACCCTGGCCCTGCAGGCGCAGTTGGCGAGCAGCGACATCCCCGCTGCGGTCAAGGCGGCGGGCAAGGTGACCGGTGGCGAGGTCACGCACGCGATCCTGAAGGGCCGGACCAACTACGCCTGCCTCCACCGGGCGCTCGACGGCATCGGGAGGGAGCAGGAATCCCTGCTCGGCGGGGAGGACCTCGTCGAGGGCCTCCGTGCCGGTCGGGCGGACGCGGCCTCGGTGCTGGGCGCGGAGGTGCTCGCGCTGCGTGCGTGGGTCGAGGAGGAGCTCGAGGCCGAGGGCAGCGGCGATCGGGACGAGGCGCCCTCCCACACGGCCGCCGCTTGGGCGCAGGTCTCGATCCCCGTGCGTGAGTGCCTCGGTCCCACGTGCGGCTTCTTCACCCAGTGCTTCGTCGAGCGCTCCCGCGAGACCGCGCGCAGGTCGCAGCTGGTGGTCACGAACCACGCCCTGCTCGCGATCGACGCCATGCACGGCAACACCGTCCTCCCCGAGCACGACTTCCTGGTCATCGACGAGGCGCACGAACTGACGGCACGGGTGACGGGCGCCGCTTCGAACGAACTCAGCCCCCAGCAACTGGAGCGGGTCTCCCGCCGCTGCACGACGCACCTGACCGATGACGATCTCGCCCTCGAGTTCGCCGACCTGGGCGACGCGCTGGAGAAGGCACTGGCCGACGCGCCGCTGGAACGCATCGAGGACCCCGACTCACCGGTCCTCGCCGTCCTGGCCCGCGTCCGGGACGTGGCCCGCCAGGTCGTGAGCGCGCTCAAGTCGGACGACCCCGACACCAAGCAGGCGGCCGCCGCGGCCAAGGAGGTCTTCGACATCGCCGAGGCGATGGCGGCCCTCAAGGACACGGACGTCCTGTGGGTCAGCGAACGCGAGCGCCTCGGTCGCTGGCTGGTCGTCGCCCCCTTGAACGTCGCGGGCCTCCTGCGCGAGAAGGTCCTGTCGAACACCACGACGATCCTCACCTCGGCGACCCTGAAGCTGGGGGGCGACTTCGAGGCGGCCGCGGCCTCCGTCGGGTTGCGCCGCAACGAGCGCGTCCTCGACACCGAGCCCGAGGAACGCACCGGCCTGGAGTGGCGCGCCCTGGACGTGGGATCACCGTTCGACTACGCCCGTCAGGGCATCCTCTACGTCGCGCAGCACCTGCCCAACCCGGGCCGTGACGGCATCGGCCCCGAGGCGCTGGCCGAGGTCGCCGAACTGGTCTGGGCCGCAGGAGGGCGGACGCTGGGCCTGTTCGCATCCCAGCGCAACGCCGAGGCCGCCGCCCGGCACTGTCGCGCCGAACTGCCGAAGATGACCATCCTGTGCCAGGGCGATGCGCAACTCTCGGAGCTGACGAGGCGGTTCATCGAGGAGCCCGCCACCTCGCTGTTCGGCACGCTCAGCCTCTGGCAGGGCGTGGACGTGCCCGGCGAGACCTGCCAGCTGGTCATCATCGACAAGATCCCGTTCCCGCGGCCCGACGAGCCGCTCATGCAGGCCAGGCAGAAGGCCGTGGCCCAGGCGGGCGGCAACGGCTTCATGGCCGTCGCCGCCACGCACGCAGCCCTGTTGTTGGCCCAGGGATCGGGACGCCTCATCCGCCGGTTGTCCGACCGCGGCCTCGTGGCGATCCTGGACCCGCGGCTGCGGACAGCTCGCTACGGATCGTTCCTGCGCGCCTCGATGCCCGGGTTCTGGTCGACCAGCGACCGAGAGGTCGCGGTCAACGCGTTGCGCCGCCTCGCCGGCTGATCACCCACCTCGCGCGGCCGACTCCTGTCGCCGTTCGTGCACCGGCGGCCCTACCGACGTGGACAGGTGCCGCGGCCACGCTCTGGGATCAGAGGCGACGCAGGACGGCGGTGACCTTGCCCAGAATCGTCGCCTCGTTGCCGTCGATGGGCTCGTAAGCGGGGTTGTGGGGGAGCAGCCAGACCTGACCGGGCGTGCGCTTGAACGTCTTGACGGTGGCCTCCCCGTCGATCATCGCCGCGACGATGTCGCCGTTGTTGGCATCGGGCTGCTGGCGCACCACCACGTAGTCACCCTCGCAGATGGCCGCGTCGATCATCGAGTCGCCCCTGACCTCGAGCAGGAACAGCGTGCCCTCGCCCACCAGGTCGCGCGGCAGCGGCAGGATCTCTTCGACGCGCTCCTCGGCCAGGATCGGGCCGCCGGCCGCGATCCGACCCACCATGGGAACGTTGACCGACCGCGAGACGTGCACGTCGTCGCCGAAGTCGGACACCGCCGGCGCCGCCTCCTGCGTGGGGGCGGGGGGCTCGTGGGTGGCGGGCCTCGACGAGCCGGGCAGGTGCACCATGAGGGCGCGGGGGCGCTTGGGATCGCGCGTGAGGAAGCCCTTGCCCTCCAGGACCTTCAACTGGTGGGTGACGCTCGAGGGGGAGGACAGGCCGACGGCCTCTCCCATCTCGCGGATGGTGGGCGGGTAGCCGCGGGTCTCGATCGCCTCGCGGATCGTCTCGAGGATGAGCCGCTGGCGGATCGTCAGGCCCTGCGAGTCCTCCGGCCCGTCGGGGAGTTGGCGGACCTTGCCGATGTGCGCGATCTCGTCATCGGTCGGGCGTCCGCGCCGGGTCTGCTTGGGGATCGCGGGGCGCTTGCCGCCCCGCCGCTCGTCGTCCGTTGTCGCCATGCGTTCACGCTAGGGCAATCGAACGCAGCATTCAAACACCTGTTCGGGTGTGTTCGGAGGCGGCGGAGGCCCCGCCGCGGGGCGGGCGGGCTTCGTCCCAGAAAGTGTCGGAGGCGGCTGGGACGGTTCCTGGTGTCGCGGAAAGCGCCGCGAACATCGGTGCGAAGGGTGCTTGCAATCGCAGAGATGTTCGATAATACTGATCGAACAGACGTTCGAAGAAGGGGTCATCATGACTGCTGAGCTGCTGGAGTACACCTCCGACTCCGATGTGGTCGTGCGCCGCATCCGGGCGGCCCACTCCGCCGCTTCGGCGGTGGTCGAGCCCCGCCGCCCTGCTGCTGCCCGCGCCGAGGAGCGGTGGGTGGGTACGGACGTGCGCTCCCGCGAGGTCTCCCGCCCCCCGGTCGTCACGTACGCAGCCGGCCCGACGTCACGTCTGGAGTGGACGCCCCGGGGCCTCGCCGTGATGGTGGTCCTCGTCGCCCTCATCGCCGGCGTGATGCTGTCCACCCTGGTGGGCGCCTTCCTGTCGGTGAGTGATGAGCCGATCGATGTCGGCGCATCCCCGACCGTCCTGGCGATGGGGGTCGCGCAGCCCGGCCGCTGAGGGCTGTGGAGGTCTGCAGAGGGCCCCGGTGCCGCCTCGGGCGGTCGCCGGGGCCCTCGCTGCCCCCAAAGGTGCCTGCTGGGTGGCCCTGTCGGCGGCGACCCGCGGGCGGGGCTTGCATTGCGGCGGCGAGGCTCCTAACCTCTACATGTAGTAGTTACATCAGTGTGTTTCGTCCACAGATTGTGGTCAAGGACTCACAAGATGTGCACGGCTCATCCACATGTTCCTCCACAGCGGGGGAGCAGCACCACATCAGACGAGGAGGTGGGATCGTTGCACTGCCCTTATTGCCGCTTCACCGACTCCCGCGTCCTCGACTCGCGCGTCGCCGAGGATGGTAGCTCCATCCGCCGTCGCCGCGAGTGCCGCTCCTGTGCCAAGAGATTCACCACCCTGGAGCAGATGCAACTCGTGGTGGTCAAGCGCTCCGGCGTCGTCGAGCCGTTCTCGCGGGAGAAGGTCGTCAACGGCGTCCGGAAGGCCTGCAAGGGCCGCCCGGTCACCGAGGCCGATCTGGCCAAGCTCGGCCAGAAGGTCGAGGAGACCCTTCGCGCGAGCGGTTGCGCCGAGATTCCCGCCGACGACGTCGGCGTCGCGATCCTCGGCCCGCTCCGCGACCTGGACCCCATCGCGTACCTCCGGTTCGCATCCGTCTACCAGCACTACGAGTCGGTGGAGGACTTCGAGGCCGAGATCGCACGCCTCCGCGCCGTCGCGATCCGCGACGAGGAGCCGGCCGCCGTGTCGACCGCCACCGCCGACCAGCTGTTCTGAACCATTCCCGCCGGCGCGATCCGTGCCGACGACCATCACCTCAGGAGGAGAGAAGTGACCGAGACCAAGCAGGCCCCCCGCCGCTCGACGGCCAAGGCCAAGGGGTTGAGCGTCGACCGCGTCTACACCACCCAGGGTGTGCACCCGTATGACGAGGTCACCTGGGAGCGGCGCGACGTCGTCCAGACCAACTGGAAGACCGGCGAGAACGTCTTCGAGCAGCGGGGCGTCGAGTTCCCCGACTTCTGGAGCCTGAACGCGTCCACGATCGTCACCACCAAGTACTTCCGCGGTGCCCTCGGCACCGCCCAGCGCGAGAACAGCCTGCGGCAACTCATCGACCGCGTGGTCGGCAAGTACGCCGAGGCCGGACGCGAGAACGGCTACTTCGCCACGGACGCCGACGCCGAGATCTTCGAGCACGAGCTCACCTGGATGCTCCTCCACCAGGTGTTCAGCTTCAACTCCCCGGTGTGGTTCAACGTCGGCACGAAGAGCCCCCAGCAGGTCAGCGCCTGCTTCATCCTGAGCGTCGACGACTCGATGCAGTCGATCCTGAACTGGTACAAGGAGGAGGGCTTCATCTTCAAGGGCGGCTCCGGTGCCGGCCTGAACCTCTCCCGCATCCGGTCGAGCAAGGAGCTGCTGTCCTCCGGCGGCACCGCGTCCGGCCCGGTCTCCTTCATGCGTGGTGCGGACGCCTCGGCCGGCACCATCAAGTCGGGCGGCGCCACGCGCCGCGCGGCCAAGATGGTCGTCCTCGACGTCGACCACCCCGACATCGAGGAGTTCATCGAGACGAAGGCGCGTGAAGAGGACAAGATCCGCGCCCTGCGCGACGCCGGCTTCGACATGGACCTGGGCGGCAAGGACATCGTCTCCGTGCAGTACCAGAACGCCAACAACTCGGTCCGCGTGAACGACGAGTTCATGAAGGCCGTCGAGGACGGCACCGACTTCGGCCTGCGTGCCCGCATGACCGGTGAGGTCATCGAGACCGTCGACGCCCGCGAGCTGTTCAACAAGATGGCCAAGGCGGCGTGGGAGTGCGCCGACCCGGGCATCCAGTACGACGACATGATCAACGCCTGGCACACCAACCCCGAAACCGGACGCATCACCGCGTCCAACCCGTGCTCGGAGTACATGAGCCTCGACAACAGCTCGTGCAACCTGGCATCGCTGAACCTGCTCAAGTTCCTCAACGAGGACGACACGTTCGACGTGGAGAAGTTCGTGAAGGCCTCCGAGCTGATCATCACCGCGATGGACATCTCGATCACGTTCGCCGACTTCCCCACCGAGGCGATCACCCAGACCACCAAGGACTACCGTCAGCTGGGCATCGGCTACGCCAACCTCGGCGCGCTGCTGATGGCCATGGGCCGCGGCTACGACTCCGAGGGGGGCCGGTCGCTGGCCGCCGCCATCACGTCCCTGATGACCGGCGCCGCCTACCGCCGCTCCGCCGAGCTGGCCGCCGTCGTCGGCCCCTACAACGGCTACGCCCGCAACGCGAGCGCACACCAGAAGGTGATGCGCAAGCACCAGGCGGCCAACGACGAGCTCAGGATCGTGGAGGCGGCCGACACGCCGGTCCACGAGGCCGCGACCGAGCAGTGGGCCCAGGTCGTCGAGCTGGGTGCGAAGAACGGTTTCCGCAACGCGCAGGCGTCCCTGCTCGCGCCGACCGGCACCATCGGCTTCATGATGGACTGCGACACCACCGGCATCGAGCCCGACTTCTCGCTGGTGAAGTTCAAGAAGCTGGTCGGCGGCGGCTCGATGCAGATCGTCAACCAGACGATCCCGCGGGCGCTCAAGCGCCTGGGCTACCGCGACGAGGTCGCCGAGGCGATCGTCGCCTACATCGCCGAGCACGGCCACGTCGTGGGTGCGCCCGGGCTGAAGTCCGACCACTACGACGTCTTCGACACCGCCATGGGTGAGCGCTCCATCAAGCCGATGGGTCACGTCCGCATGATGGCCGCCGTCCAGCCCTACCTGTCCGGCGCCATCTCCAAGACGGTCAACCTGCCCGAGACGGCGACGGTCGAGGACATCGCCGACGTCTACATGCAGGGGTGGAAGCTCGGCCTCAAGGCGCTCGCCGTCTACCGCGACAACTGCAAGGTCGGGCAGCCCCTGTCCGACGGCAAGAAGAAGGGGGAGCCGAAGGCCGAGGAGGCGCCGAAGCCCGAGGTGCGTGTCGAGTACCGCCCGCGTCGCCAGCGCCTGCCGAAGACGCGCAACTCGCGCACGACGTCGTTCACCGTCGGCGGGGCGGAGGGCTACCTGACCTCCAGCCAGTACGACGACGGGCGGCTCGGGGAGCTGTTCCTGAAGCTCGGCAAGCAGGGGTCGACCCTGGCCGGCGTGATGGATGCCTTCTCGATCGCGATCTCCATCGCCCTCCAGTACGGCGTGCCGCTGGAGACGTACGTCCAGAAGTTCACCAACCTCAAGTTCGAGCCGGCCGGCATGACGGACGACCCGGACCTGCGGATGTCGCAGTCGATCATCGACTACGTCTTCAAGCGTTTGGCGCTGGACTACCTCACCTACGACGAGCGCGCGGAGCTCGGCATCTACACGGCCGCCGAGCGTGCCCGCTACGTCGAGACCGGCTCCTACATCTCGGAGGAGGACGAGGCGCAGCTGATCGAGTCCGACTCGCTGAGGAACGACCCCATCGACGACATGCGCTTCGATGAGTCGGGCCCGAACCAGCCCAGCCTGATCACCGCCACGCCCGACCTGTCGACCGCGCACACCACGGCCGAGCTGATGGAGCGCATCTCCGGGGTGTCGGTCGACGCGCCGCTGTGCTTCACCTGCGGCACCAAGATGCGCCCGTCCGGCAGCTGCTACGTCTGCGAGGGCTGCGGCTCGACCAGCGGCTGCAGCTGATCGACTCAGCGGTACCAGGCACGTGGGCCCCGGAACCTCGGTTCCGGGGCCCACGGCTTCCCTATGATGCTGGTCGGGTTGGGTTACGGAGCCCCAGGACGCGCTCAGCGGCGGCGGCCACGGGGCGAACCCCTCAGCCGACCTGGATCAGCGCTTCCACCTGGTCCAGGGTCGCCGGCCGTCCCGCCAGTGTGAGCGTGCGTGTGGGACGCCCCCCGTTCGGGCCCCGCACGACCAGCCCGGCCTCCTCGACGACGACCCAGGCGGCCGCGTGGTCCCACGGGTTGAGGCCGGACTCGTAGTAGGCGTCCAGCCGCCCTGCCGCGACCGCGCACAGGTCGAGAGAGGCGGCGCCGTGTCGGCGGATGTCCCGTATGTGGGGGAGGAGCCTGGCCACGGCCTCACCCTGGCGCGCGCGCACGGCGGCGTCGTAGCCGAAACCCGTGCCCACCAGCGATCCGGAGAGCTGTTCGGCGGGGGAGGCGCGCAGGACCCGCGACTCCTCGCCCCGCACGAGGTGAGCCCCTCCGCCCCTCCGGGCCGAGAACAGCTCCCCGCTGGCTGGATTGAAGACGGCACCGACCACGGGCCAGAACCCGCCGTCGTCCCGGGCATCGCCGAGCACGGCGGCCACGCTCACCGCGTACTCGCCGTTGTCGTAGAGGTAGTTCACCGTGCCGTCGATGGGATCCACGAGCCACGTGATGCCGGTCGTCCCCCGGCGGTCGGCGCCCTCCTCACCGACCACCCCGTCGTGAGGGCGCAGGTCGGCCAGCAGGCGGCGTGCGAGGTCCTCGCTGCGGCGGTCCATCTCGGTGACGATGTCGACGGCGCTGGTCTTGGTCCCGGCCACCTCCACGTGCGCGGGCCGTGCCTCGACCACCAGGCGCCCGCATGACTCGGCCACCTCGATGGCGACGGCGAGGAGGGCTTCGAGCTCGGAATCCGTGGGTGCCAGAAGTGGGTCCATGACGCCAACCTTGCCACGCGGTTGCATCGATCTGGTCACGTCTGCGTGTCGTCTTGGCGGGAACGCTGTGCAGCATGCCGGGACAGTGCAAAGATTCCCCATCGCTCCACCCGCACTGAAAGAGGATTTCGCGTGTCCAAGCTACG
The DNA here is from genome assembly GCF_059516005.1 of Propioniciclava sp. LT294. NCBI lineage: Bacteria > Bacillati > Actinomycetota > Actinomycetes > Propionibacteriales > Propionibacteriaceae > Propioniciclava > Propioniciclava sp. LT294. Next base: position 415,836 of record NZ_JCAKNG010000002.1, on the reverse strand, counting down.
CACTGTCGTCCTGGCCGTCGCTGCCGGCGCCACCGCACTCACGCTGACTGCCTGCGCCAACAACTCCGCCCAGCCCGCGCCCGGCTCCAGTGCCGGTGGCGGCGCGAGCGAGTACTCGCTCATCACCCCGGGCAAGCTGACGGTCTGCACGCACCTGGCGTTCAAGCCCTTCCAGTACAAGGACTCGTCCGGCAAGATCGTCGGCTACGACGTGGACCTCATGGACCTCGTGGCCAAGGACCTGGGCGTCACCCAGGAGATCGTCGACATCTCCTTCGACCAGATCACCTCCGGGTCGGTCTTCGCGGCCAAGAAGTGCGATGCCGGAGCCGCCGCCATCACGATCAAGCCGGAACGCGCCAAGTCCGCCACCTTCTCCCAGCCGTACTTCGACTCGACGCTGGCCCTGTTGGTCAAGGCCGACTCGGGGATCACCAAGGCCGAGGACCTCAAGGGCAAGGTCGTCGCCGTCCAGACCGACACCACCGGCAAGGACTGGGCCGACGAGAACAAGGACAAGTACGGCTTCGAGCCGCGCGTCTTCGACGACATGCCCACCGGCACCAACTCGGTGCTGGGTGGTGTGACCGCCGGCACCGTCAATGACAACGGCGTGCTCTACGACTTCGCCAAGGACAACCCGAGCACGACGGTCGTGCAGGAGTTCGCCACCGGTGAGCAGTACGGCTTCAACGTCGGCAACGACAACAAGGCGCTGGCCAAGAAGATCGACGAGGTGCTGGACAAGGCCCGGGCCTCCGGCGAGTTCAACACGATCTACAAGAAGTGGTTCGGCGTCGACGCCCCCAAGAAGTAGCCTGATGCGCGCGGCGTCCGGATGGCCGACCCGCCATCCGGACGCTGTGGCGCGGGCGTGCCCGCATTCGAGCCTTTCCCCGACAGGAGCACCATGACGACCACGACGACGAGCCCGGCCAAGCCGCGCAAGAAGTTGTCTCCGCGCAAGCGTGCCCAGCGCATCCGCTGGGTCCAGTACGCGGTGCTGGCCGCCGTCCTGCTCATGGTGATCCTCACCGTCGACGGACGTCAGGTCCAGTCGGTGTTCTTCCGTACCGACCTGGTGCAGGTGACCCTGACGTCCGGCCTGCCACGCGCCCTGCTGAACACGGTGTTCTACACCGCCGGCGCCTTCGTGTTCGGTCTGACCCTGGGCACGCTGTTGGCCCTGATGCGCCTGTCGCAGGTCGCCCCCTACCGGTGGTTGGCCTCCATCTACATCGAGTTCTTCCGCGGCGTCCCCGCCCTGATCGTGCTCCTCGCCTTCGGTCTGCTGTCGGTCGCCTTCCCGGGCTTGCGCTTCCCCCTCGACCCGTACGGCACCGTCTGGACGGCGCTGGGCATGGTCAGCGCCGCCTACATGGCCGAGACCATCCGCGCCGGCATCCAGGCCGTGCCCAAGGGGCAGGTCGAGGCCGCCCGCAGCCTGGGCATGTCCTCGGGCATGGCCATGCGCCGCATCGTCCTTCCGCAGGCCTTCCGCATCATCACCCCTCCGCTGACCAACGAGTTGATCCTCCTGACCAAGGACTCCTCGCTCGTGTACGTGCTGGGCCTCACGGCGTCCGCGTTCGAGTTGACCAAGTTCGGCCGTGACATCTCCAACTCGAACGGGAACCTGACCCCGCTCGTCATCGCCGGCCTCTGCTACCTGCTCATCACCCTCCCGCTCACCTTCCTGGTGCAGCGCATGGAGGCCAAGTCGAAGAAGGCACGGTGACCGCGATGGCGACCCCCGCCCAGACCCCGGAGAAGATCCCGACCGGTGACCGCCGCGACGAGATCCAGATCTACGACCTGCACAAGAGCTTCGGCGACGTCGAGGTGCTCAAGGGCATCTCGTTGACCGTCCACACCGGTGAGGTGGTCTGCGTCATCGGGCCGTCCGGTTCGGGCAAGTCCACCCTGCTGCGGTGCGTGAACCTGCTCGAGCAGCCCACGGCCGGGCGCATCTTCATCCTGAACGAGGAGATCACCGACCCGGACGCCGATGTGGACGCCATCCGCACGATGATGGGCATGGTCTTCCAGTCGTTCAACCTGTTCCCGCACCTGACCGTGCTGCAGAACTGCACGATCGGCCCGATCCGGGTGAAGAAGGTCGCGAAGGCGGACGCCGAGAAGACGGCGCTGGAGTACCTCGACCGGGTGGGGCTCAAGCACCGCGCCGACGCCTACCCGGCCCAGCTGTCGGGTGGCCAGCAGCAGCGTGTGGCGATCGCCCGGGCGCTCTGCATGGACGTCGAGATGGTGCTGTTCGACGAGCCGACGTCGGCGCTTGACCCGGAGTTGGTCGGGGACGTGCTCGATGTCATGCGCCGACTGGCCGAGAGCGGCATGACGATGATGGTCGTCACCCATGAAATGGCGTTCGCCCGCGAGGTCGCCGACCGTGTCATGTTCATGGACGGCGGAGTCGTGGTCGAGCAGGGACACCCCGACCAGGTCATCGGGAACCCGCAGCACGAGCGAACCCGCGAGTTCCTGGACCGGGTCCTGAACCCGGTCCACGTGAACACCGGCGCCGAGGACTCCGCCTACGCGGCGCGTCATGCCGGCGAAGTCGTGGGGGAGCCCGGGGATGGGGACGGGCCGGAGATCCCCCAGCGGACGCGGGGCCTGCTGTAGGCCCGTCGAGGACCTCGAGCGTCCCAGGTCAGGCGACCGGCTCCGGACGCCGACGCTTGGACTCGCGGACCCGCCACGCGATGAAGAACGCCAGGGCGGCCACCGTGACCACGCCCAGGACCACGGCGAGGGCAGGATTGCGTTCCCACACCATCCCCAGCGCCTCGGCGCCGGCGGTGCCGGCCGTGCCGTAGAGGAAGGCCCACAGCCCGCTGCCCACCGTGACAGCCGGCAGGTAGCGGGTCATCGGCATGCGCATCGCACCCGCGGCGAGGTTGACCAGCGTCTGGAATCCGATCGTCAGGAACGACGCCGCCAAGATGGGTGGCCCCCACTGGTTGAGCTGCTGCACGGCCCGCTGGTAGCCGGGCGTGGACATCATCTTCGACGCACGCGTCCGCTCAGCGCCGCGGTTGATGAGGAGCCCGAGCCAGTAGGTGGCGCTCGCGCGCAGGAAGACTATGACGAACAGGGCCCCGACGATGGCGAGGTAGGGAGCGTCCCAGGTCATGGGGTTGAGGTTCACGCGGTTCCTTCCTGGTCGTGGCCAGCGGCGCGACGACGGCTGTCATTCCCGGACGGCAGCCTGCGAGGCGTCCGCCGCCCGCGTCATGAGCCAGGCTCCCAGGAGCACCGTCACGACGCCCAGGGTGGAAGCGGGACGTTCCCAGTGCACCACGCTACCCGTCTGCCAGACCAAGAGGGTGCCGAAACCCAACACGGCCATCGCCAGAACGGACAGGGTGAGGTCCTGGCGAGGACCCAGCGGCGGGATGAGCCGCAACTCCAGTTGCCCGAGCAGGGGGATCGCTCCCGCGACGACGGCCAGCGACGCGAGCGCCAGGACGGCGGGGGAGAGGAGCACCGGTGCCGCCGCCGGCCACGCCTGGGACACCAGGGCGAGCCCGCCGCCGGCGAGGGCGATGCACGGGATGTGCCACAGGTAGACGCTCACCATCACCACGTTGAGGATGCCGAGGACGCGCTCCACACGAGGAGGCAGGGTCGCCAGCGCGCCGGAGCGCTCGACCAACCCGAGGATGCCGCACTGGGCCAGGGCCAGTGCCGCCATGGCCAGCGTCGGGGGTTGGATGTTCGCGATCGGGAGGTCGGCGAAGCCGACCGATGTCGGAGGGTAGCCGAGGATGAAGACCATGGCGGCGACCGACAGGGCCCCGACGGCGAGGGACGCCCACGCGACCCGGACCGGACCCCGCCGCCACCAGCCCCGCTGGTACGCGATGCCGAATTGGTGCACCAGCGGCCACACCAGCGCCATGTTGAGGTTGCGCAGTTCCCACCGACCGCTCGCGAAGGACCAGGCGTCCACGCCGGCGGCCAGCAGCGCCAACACGACCATCGGCCAGGCTCCGTATCGGTCGTGCAGGCGGACGGCCGTGGGGGCGGCGACCATGATGCCGAGGTAGACGGTGATGAACCAGAGCAACTGCATGAGCAGCCGGGTGAGCTCGGACGCCTCGGCCAACCACCCGGCCCACGCGGCCAGGGAGGCCACCACCGCCCAGAACGACACGAACACCACCAGGGGTCCGACGAGGCGACGTCCACGGCTGGCGAGGTAGTGCGCCCGGCTGGTGCCCTCCCGCCGCATCCGGTCGATCGTGAGCGCGTGGGCGAAGCCGCCGGACACGAAGAACAGCGGCATGATCATGAACACCCAGGTCCACGGGTAGAGCCACGTCGGAGCGGCCCACGGCACCAGGGTGGGGCCGGCATCGGTCAGGACGATGCGGTACAGCAGTGTGTGGAACACCACCACCACGAGCACGGAGCAAGCTCGTGCCACGTCGATCACGTGGTTCCGCGCGGCACCCGACTTCACCGCGCCATGGTAGCGACGACTAGGCTGCTCGACTGTGCAGGGCGCGATCAGTGGCATCTCCACCATCTGGGTGGTCATCGCGGTGGGCTGGTTCATCGCCCACCGCGGCCTGGTCACCCAGCAGGGGCGCAAGCTCATGTCGATGCTCGCCTTCACCGTCGGTTCGCCGGCCCTGCTGTTCTCCCTGATGGTGCAGGCCGACCTCGCCCACGTCTTCTCCCGCACCGTCGTCGTCTCGATCCTGGCCGTGGTGGTGGCGGGTGGGCTCTACCTGGTGGTGGCCGTTCCGGCCTTCCGGCAGTCACCGGGTGAGGGGGTGATCGGGTTCATGTCGGCGAGTTACACCAACGCGGCCAACTTCGGTCTTCCGGTGGCCGTGGCGCTGCTCAACGACGGCACGTGGGTGGCACCGATCCTGCTCCTCCAGTTGGCGATCATCATGCCGATCTGCCTGACCGTCCTCGATGCGGCCAACGGCCGGAGGTCGGGCGTCCGCACCTCCCCCTGGCGCTACCTGCTGCTGCCCGTCCGCAACCCCATCACCATCGGCATCCTCGCCGGGCTCGCCCTCAACCTGGCCGGGGTGTCGGTGCCCGACTTCGTCATGCGCCCCATCGACATGATCGGCGGCATCGCGCTGCCGCTCATGCTGTTGGCGTTCGGCGTCTCGATGCGTCTGGACCCGCTGCCCGGGCGCGGCCCGCACCGCGCGCCCATGTGGTTCGCCACGCTCATCAAGGTGGTCGTGCACCCGTTCGCGGCCTGGGCGATCGGCGCGGCCATGGGGTTGAGGGGCATCGAGCTGTACGCCGTCACCGTCCTGGGTGCGCTCCCGGCCGCCCAGAACGTCTACGTGACCGCCAGCCGTTACGACCAGGGTGAGTTGCTCGCCCGCGACGCGGTCTTCTGGACGACCATCCTGTCGGTCGGATCGCTCCTGCTCATCGCCGCGTCGCTCGGCTGAGGCTAGGTTGGGCGTCGTGAGCGACGACCCCAGCCTGTCCTCCGACGTGTCCGACTTCGATTTCGACCGCTCGACCCTCGAGTCCTGGCGGCGGTTCAGCGACCGCCTCGCCGAGGTGCTGTCGGTGATGGACCCCGATGCCACCCTCGCCATCGGGTCGTTGGCCGAGGGCGGCGGGACCGCCCCCCACGTGCGGTTCCGCTGCGGAGAAGGTGGTGTCCTGGTGGCCCGGGCCACGACGGACGGGCTGGGGGAGGGCGCCGGGGTCGAGCTCACGGCGTCCGGCTGGACGGCCGTGGCGGACCGACCCGGGACCTACGAGCGGGTGGGGACGCAGGAGGATGCGGACGGCCTGGCGGCGGCGACCTCGGCGGCGCTGCGGGAGGTCCACGGGGTCCAGCACCCGGCGCTGCTGGCGCCCGACCACCTCGCGGAGATCCTCAACCCGGCACCGGTGGAGGGCCGACCCGGGGTGGTGGAGCCGCGACGCACCGAGCCGATCCTGGCGCGGACCGCCGAGGAACTGGACGCCGCCGTGGAGCGGGAACTCACCCGGGTTCTCGGCTTCGAACCCCTGCGGGACAACGCGGGCGACCTCGCCCTGCGCGTCGGCTCGACGATGGTGCTGGTGCGCGCCTCCCCGGACGCCCAGGAGGTCCTCGTCTTCTCCCCGTTGGTCCACGACGTGGAGGGGCGGACGCGGGCGATGGAGCTGCTCAGCGACCTGAACACCGAAGCGCGCTGGGTGCGCTTCCAGCTGATCCGCGACCGCGTCTACGTGAGCATGTCCGTGGCGGCCGATCCGCTGATCCCCGCACACCTGCAACGGGCGTTGCGGATCGTCTCCCTGATCAGTGACAACATCGACGAGGTGCTGGCCGAAAAGCTGCGCGGGCGGACGACGTTCGAGAGCGACGACGAGACGGGAAGCCCGTAGTCACGCCGCCCTTGTCGCTCGCCGTCGAGATACTCGACGGCGAGACTATTAGTCCTCATGACAAAATGTGGCAACACGCTCTGTGGCCCCGCCCGCTCGATTAGCGTTGGACTCATGGCAGAGCTACTCCCCAAGTTGGATGACTCCGAACTTGCTTCGATCGATGCGTGGTGGCGCGCGAACAACTACCTCACGGTGGGCATGATCTACCTCCAGGCGAACCCGCTCCTGCGTGAGCCCCTGAAGGCCGAGCACATCAAGCCCCGTCTGCTGGGCCACTGGGGGACCTCCCCGGGCCTGGCGTTCATCTGGGCGCACACGTCCCGCTTGATCAAGCGCACTGGTCAGCAGTGCCTCTACATCACCGGCCCGGGCCACGGAGGCCCCTCGATCGTCGGCGCCTCCTACCTTGAGGGCACCTACACCCCCGCGTTCCCGTACGCCACGCAGGACACCGAGGGCATGCTCAAGCTGTTCCGCACCTTCTCCGCGCCGGGCGGCATCCCCTCCCACGCGTCGGTGACGACCCCGGGCTCGATCCACGAGGGCGGCGAGCTCGGCTACGCACTCATCCACGCGTTCGGCTCCGTCTTCGACAACCCCGACCTGCTGACGGTCGCGGTCGTGGGTGACGGCGAGGCCGAGACGGGTCCGCTCGAGGGCTCGTGGAAGGGCGTCTCGTTCCTGAACCCCGAGCACGACGGCGCCGTTCTGCCCGTCCTGCACCTCAACGGCGGCAAGATCGCCGCCCCGACCGTCCTGTCGCGCAAGCCGCGCGAAGAGGTCAAGAAGATCTTCGAGGGCCACGGCTATGAGGTCATCGAGGTCGAGGGCCAGGACACGCCGGGCATGCACTACCGCTTCGCCGAGGCCATGGCCCAGGCCTACGCCAAGATCAAGGCCATCCAGGAGGAGGCCCGCAGCGGCAACTGGGACGGCGCGCGTCCGGTCTGGCCGATGATCATCCTGCGCACCCCGAAGGGCTGGACGGGCCCCGAGAAGCACAACGGGAAGCAGATGGAGGGCACCTGGCGTTCGCACCAGGTCCCGCTGTCGAACGTCAAGGCCAACGCGGACTCCCTCGCCGAGCTGGAGGGGTGGCTGCGCTCCTACAACATCGACGAGCTCTTCAACGAGGACGGCTCGCCGTCCGACTTGGTCCTCGCCGCGAACCCCGACGACCTCAACCTGACGATGTCGGGCACGCCCTACGCCAACGGTGGTCGGCTCATGAAGCCGCTCACCCTGCCGGATTACCGCTCCATGGCCGTCGAGGTCGCGGCGCGCGCCACCGACAAGGTCGAGTCCACCCGCAAGCTCGGCGAGTTCATGCGCGAGCTCTACCGGAACAACCCGGACAACTTCCGCCTGTTCTGCCCGGATGAGACGAACTCCAACCGCCTCGGTGACGTCTTCGAGGTCTCCGACCGCACGTGGATGGAGGCGGTCACGGCCGACGACGAGAAGCTGAGCCGCAGCGGCCGCGTCATGGAGGTCCTGTCCGAGCACCTCACCCACGGCTGGCTCGAGGCCTACAACCTCACCGGTCGTCACGGCCTGTTCGCCACCTACGAGGCCTTCGCCATGGTGTCGGCGTCGCAGACGATCCAGCACGGCAAGTGGCTGCAGGAGGCCGACGAGCTCTCCTGGCGCGAGTCCATCCCGAGCCTGAACATCCTCGTCAGCTCGACCGCGTGGCGCAACGACCACAACGGCTTCAGCCACCAGGGCCCGGGCATGCTCCAGCTGCTGCTCAACATGGGTCCCAAGGCCGCCCGCGTGTACCTGCCGCCGGACGCGAACTCGCTGCTGGTCACGGCCAACCACGTGTTCCAGTCCACCGACAAGGTGAACCTGATCGTCCAGGACAAGCAGCCGCAGCCGCAGTGGATGTCCATGGAGGAGGCCGAGGCCCACTTCGCCCAGGGCGCTTCCGTCTGGGACTGGGCGGGCAACGACGACGGCTCGTCGGATCCCGACATCGTCCTGGCCTGTGCCGGCGACATCATGACCATGGAGACCGTGGCCGCCGCCGAGATCCTGAAGCAGAGGCTGCCGGCCCTCAAGACCCGCGTGGTCAACGTGGTGAACCTGATGACGCTGCGCCGTCCGAAGGACCACCCGGAGGGCATGTCGCCCACGATGTTCCGGGAGCTCTTCACCGACACCCAGGACGTGGTCTTCGCGTTCCACGGCTACCCGGGTGGCATCCACCAGCTCGTGCACGGGCGTCCGAACCCCGACCGCTTCCGCGTGCGTGGCTTCATCGAGCAGGGCACGACGACCACGCCGTTCGACATGGTCGTCAAGAACCGGGCCTCCCGCTACCACCTCGTGATGGACGCCATCAACAACGCCAAGCGGCTCCCGCGCGGCGCTGAGGAGCTCAAGATGTGGTGTGAGTCGCAGCTCGAGCGTCACGAGGCTTACATCCGTGAGCACCTCGAGGACATGCCCGAGGTGCGCAACTGGCAGCTCGGGGAACTGTAAGCTCCCGTCCGTGACATCTCTTGGCTACATCGTGACGATCGACCCCGACGAGTGTCGCCGGCTCCTCGGCGACTCCGTCGTGGGTCGGGTGTCCTGGGTCTCGAACAAACAGGGCATCCAGATCCTCCCGGTGAACTACTCACTCGTGGGTGATCGGATCGTCTTCCGCGTGGCAGAGGGTGGTGTCCTGGAGGAGCTGACCAAACCCGTGGAGGTCGCGTTCCAGGTCGACGACCTGGATCCGGACACTGCCACGGGCTGGGCCGTCCTCGTCCAGGGCACGTCCGGCCCGTGGTCCGGTGAGGTTCCCGAGCTTTCGCCGTGGGCCCCCGGCTACCGTGACCTCGCGGTCGCCATCGAACCGAAGCGTTGGTCGGGCCGATCCGTCTCGGCCGACGACGAGGACTGACGACTTCCACTGCATTTCCGGGTGGAGAAACCCCTAGGATCGTGGGGGTTCCTCCACCCGGAAATGTGCTTGGGGGGCGCCGCACACCGCCTCTCCTAGAATCGGGTGCGTGCCCTACCCTGAGACCCGCCGCGATGACCTCGTGGAGACCCTGCACGGCATCGACGTGCCCGATCCGTACCGCTGGCTCGAGGGTGCCGACGATCCCGCGGTGACCGCTTGGGTCGGCGAACAGCAGGGGTACGCCGAGGCGGTGCTGTCCGAACTCCCCGGCCGGGCCTGGTTCTCGGACCTGATGGCGCGCATCGTGGCTCGGCCACGCGCCGGCGTCCCGGTCAAGCGGGGCGGACGCTGGTTCGTCAGCCGCAACGACGGCACCACGCCCCAAGATGTCTGGTCCACGGCTCCCACGCTCGACGAACTCGTCACCGGCGGAGAGGTCGTCCTCGACCCCAACACCTGGAGCGCCGACGGCACGGCGTCCCTCTCGACCTTCTCGGTGGCCCGCGACGGATCCCTGATGGCCTACGCACGCAGCGAGGGCGGCTCGGACTGGCAGCGCTTCCGCGTCCGGGACCTGTCCACCGGTGCGGACCTGGACGACGAGCTCACCGCCAAGTTCTCCTCGCCGGCCTGGCTGCCCGACCACCGCAGCTTCCTGTACACGACGTTCGACCAGGCCGCGGACGCCCGGGGCACGTCCACCGAGGGCCTCGGCACCGCACGCCTCATGGTGCACCGCCTGGACGGTGCCGACGAATTGCTCCTGAGCTTCCCCGACGAGCCGAACACCCTGGCGTACGGGCAGGTCAGCCACGACGAGGCGTGGCTGGTCGTGACGATCGTCAAGGGCACCGAGAACGTCAATCGCCTCTGGGCCTACCCGATCACCACCGAGGACGGTCGTTCCACGTTCGGCGAACCCGTCAAGGTCGTCGACGACCCGGACGCCGAATACGGCTTCGTCCGGACCGACGGGGATGACCTCTACCTGCAGACCGATCTGGACGCGCCGCTCGGCCGGGTCGTCAAGGTCGATCTGGCGTGGGCGGCTCGCGGCGACGTCCAATTCGCGGAGGTCGTGCCCGAGCGGCGCGCCACGCTCAGCGCCGTGGAGGCCGCCGGTCCCGGCCTGCTGCTGGCCTACCTCGACGACGCCCAGCCCGTCGTGGTCCACTGTTCCCTCGACGGCTCCGACGAGGAGCCGCTCGACCTGCCGGCCGGCACGCTGGTGGCACTGGACTCCTCCCCGCTGCGGGACGAGGCCTTCGTCGGCCTCAGCACCCTCGACACGCCCACGGCTGCGTTCCACGTCCGGCTCCCCGCCGCGGGCGAGCACGCCACGTTCGAGCGGGTCGAGCTGACGCCGCCCGACGCCGGGGGCTTCGCGCCCGCCCACACCATCACGCGCCGGCGCGCGCGCAGCGCGGACGGCACCGAGGTGCCCTACTTCCTCGTCGTCCCCGATGACGGGGGCAGCGGCCCCCGGCCGACGCTGGTGTGGGGGTACGGCGGTTTCAAGATCCCGATCCTGGCCGACTACCGTCCGGGTTGGTCGGCGTGGCTGGCGGCCGGGGGAGCGCTCGTGCTCGCCAACCTCAGGGGCGGCGGCGAGTTCGGGACGAGTTGGTACGACGCCGGCAGGCTGAGCCGCAAGCAGAACGTGTTCGACGACGTGATCGCCGTGGCGGAGCATCTGGTCGCCACCGGTGTCACCACCTCCGCCCAGCTCGGTCTCTACGGACGCTCCAACGGGGGCCTGCTGGCCGGCGCGGCCATGACCCAGCGTCCTGACCTGTTCGGCGCGGTCGTCCCGGGTGTCGGTGTCCTGGACCTGCTGCGCTTCCACAGGTTCACCATCGGAGCGGCCTGGATGAGCGACTACGGCGACCCGGACACCCCCGAGGGGTTCGCGGCCGCGTACGCGTACTCGCCGCTGCACCATGTCCGCGAGGGCACGCACTACCCGCCCACCCTCGTCCTGACCGCCGACCACGACGACCGGGTGGTCCCGCTGCACAGCTTCAAGTTCGCGGCTGCGCTGCAGCACGCCCAAGCGGCGGACGCCCCGGTCCTGCTCCGCGTGGAGTCGTCGGCCGGTCACGGGGCGGGGAAGTCGCTGGCGATGGTCGCGGCCGAATGGGCGGACGTCCTGGCCTTCCTCGCCCACCACACGGGTCTGGAACAGGCTGCCCGGCGCCCCGGGACGACGACGATCCCGGGCTGACCGACTCGGGTCCGCCGAGCCGTCCGAGTAGCATGGGCGGGCCATGCGCACTGCCGAACCGAACCTCGTCTTCGACCCCGCCCTCCCCATCACCGCGGCGGTGGACGACATCCGCGCGCTCATCGACGCCCACCAGGTCGTCGTGGTCGCCGGTGAGACCGGTTCGGGCAAGACGACCCAGCTTCCCAAGATCGCGCTGCTCGCCGGCCGGAAGCGCATCGCCCACACCCAGCCCCGTCGTCTCGCGGCCCGTACCGTCGCCGACCGCATCGCCCACGAGATGGGTGTCGAGCTGGGGGAGACCGTCGGTTACCAGGTGCGGTTCACGCGCAAGGCGACCCGGCAGACCCGGGTCAAGCTGATGACCGACGGCATCCTGCTCGCCGAGATCTCCCACGACCGGGACCTGCGCGCCTACGACACGATCATCATCGACGAGGCGCACGAGCGGTCCCTCAACATCGACTTCCTGCTGGGCTACCTCAAGCAACTGTTGCCGCGGCGCCCGGACCTCAAGGTGATCATCACCTCGGCCACCATCGACACCGCGCGCTTCTCCGAGCACTTCGGCGGCGCGCCCGTCGTGGAGGTCTCGGGCCGCACCTTCCCCGTCGAGGTCATCCACGAACCGCTGGACAACGAGAACGACCTCGTCGACGGCATGGCCCGTGCGGTCACCCGGCTGCACGCCCTCGGCGAGGGCGACATCCTCGTGTTCTGCTCCGGCGAGCGCGACATCCGCGACGCCGCCGACGCCATCAGCGCCCTGAAGCTCCGCAACACGGAGATCCTGCCGCTGTACGCGCGCCTGTCCGCCGCCGAGCAGGACCGCGTGTTCACGCCGCACCCCGGCACCATGCGCGTCGTGCTGGCCACCAACGTGGCCGAGACCTCGCTGACGGTGCCCGGCATCCGCTACGTCGTCGACCCCGGCTACGCCCGCATCAGCCGCTACTCCGCGCGCACCAAGGTGCAGCGCCTGCCGATCGAGGAGATCAGCCAGGCGAGCGCCAACCAGCGCGCCGGACGCTGTGGACGGCTGGGGCCCGGTATCGCGATCCGCCTCTACTCCGAGGAGAACTTCCTCGCGCGACCCGAGTTCACCGAGCCGGAGATCCTGCGCACCAACCTCGCGAGCGTCATCCTGCAGATGGCGGACGCCCGGCTGGGCGCCATCGAGGACTTCCCGTTCGTCGAACCGCCGGACCGCTCGCAGGTGCGCGACGGTGTCCGCCTGCTGCGCGAACTCGGGGCCCTGGAGGAGGAGAGCAAGGACCACCCGGGCCAGCGCCTGACCCGCACCGGCCGCATGCTCGCGCGCCTGCCCATCGACCCGCGCCTGGGCCGCATGCTCGTCGAGGCCGGACGCCGCGGTGTCCTGTGGGACGTCCTGCCGATCGTCGCGGCCCTCGCCATCCCGGACGTCCGCGAGCGGCCGAGTGAGAAGCAGGCCGAGGCGGATGCGCTGCACCGCCGGTTCTGGAGCGAGGACGGCGCCGCGAATGCCGCCCGGGGCGAGGCCCACGGCGACCGCGACCCCTCCGACGTCGCCGCTCTCTGGCGTCTGTGGGACCACCTGCGGCACCAGCGCAACGAACTCTCCGGCAACGCCTTCCGGCGGATGTGCCGCGACGAGTACCTGAACTTCCTGCGCATCCGGGAGTGGCAGGACCTGGTCTCCCAGCTGCGCGAGGTGGTCGGCGAGCTCGACCTCGACTCCAGCGCACCCGATCAGGACGCCGACAACCGCCGCCGCCGCGCCAAGGAGCCGCGCACGGCGTCCGGGCACACGCCGAACTGGGAGGCCGTGCACACCTCGGTCCTGTCCGGCCTGCTGTCCCACGTCGGCCTGAAGGACGAGAAAAGCCTCGCCAAGGCCCAGCCGGCGGCCAAGCGCGGCCGGCGTCCGCTGGCCGAGTACCTGGGTGCCCGCGGCGCCAGGTTCGCCATCCAGCCGGGCAGCGCGTCCGCCAAGGCCGAGCCACCGCTGGTGATGGCGGTCGAGCTCGTCGAGACCACCCGGCTGTGGGCGCGCACGGTCGCGCCGGTCACCGCCGAGCAGGTCGAGTCGGTGGGGGAGCACCTCATCACGCGCCAGTACTCGGAGCCGCGCTGGTCGGTCGCGGGCGGCCAGTGCGTCGCCGACGAGCGGGTCAGCCTGCTCGGCGTCCCGATCATCGCCGGACGCACCGTCAGCTACGGGAAGCTCGACCCGGTCGTCGCCCGTCAGGTGTTCATCCAGTCAGCGCTGGTGGAGGGGCAATGGCGCACCCGCCATCACTTCTTCGCGCGCAACGAGAAGGTCCGCGCCGAGGCGGAGGAACTCGAGGAGCGCACCCGGCGCCGCGACATCGTCGTCGACGACGCCGCGATCCACGCGTTCTACGACGAGCGCATCCCCGCCGGGATCACGTCCGTCGCCCACTTCGACCGCTGGTGGCGCGACAAACGACGCCAACAGGACGACTACCTCGACCTCGCCCTGGACGACCTCGTCGACGACACCGAGGCGGTGGACGCCGACGCGTTCCCCGACACCTGGACCATCGGGCCCGCCGACCTGCCCGTCAGCTATGTCTTCGAGCCGGGCGCCCACCGCGACGGCGTGTCCGTCGACGTGGACGTCAGCGTCCTCAACCAGGTCGACGCCGCCCCCTTCACGTGGCAGGTCCCCGGACTCCGCGACGAGTTGGCCACCGAGCTGATCCGGTCCCTGCCCAAGGCCGTCCGGACGCGCTTCGTGCCGGCCCCCGACTGGGGCCGCCGGGCGCTGACCTGGCTGGAGGAGAACCCGGCGGGTGCCCGCGGGGACGAGGAGGCGTTCCCGGACGCCCTCGCTCGCGCCCTCACGGCACTCACGGGGGACCCGTTGGACCCGGGTCTGTTCAACACCGGCACCCTGCCCGACCACCTCACCGTCCGCTACGTGATCACCGACGGACGCCGCGAACTCGGCGCCGGCAAGGACTTCGAGAGCCTCCGCAAGCAATTCGCCCCGCGCCTCAACAAGCGGCTCAACGCGGCGGCGTCCGATGTGGCGCACCCGGGCGCGACGACGTGGCAGTTCGGCACGATCCCCGCCACCAGGGTGGTCGACCGCGACCCGACGCCGCTGGTCGGCTACCCGGCGCTCGTCGACCAGGGCTCGAACGTGGGCGTCCGGATCGCCAACACGGCCGAGAAGGCGAGCCGCTGGCAGGCGCGCGGCCTGCGCCGCCTCGTGCTGCTCGGATCGCCCGATCCGACGCGCAGCGTCTTCATCCACCTGTCGAACACCGAGAAGATCGCGCTGGCCGCCGGCCCGTACGCGAACCTGAACGCACTGCTGGCCGACACCCGGCTCAAGGCCACCGGCGACCTGATCACCAGCCACCGGATCGAGCCCGACACGATCCGCGACGAGGCCGCCTTCCGCCGGGTGGTCGACACCGTCCGTCCGGACGCGGCGGATCGGATGCAGGCCATCACCCGCACCGCGGCACGCATCCTGACCCGGTGGGCCGAGGTCCGTGCCGAGCTGGCCCGCCGGGCCGACTCCGCCACCAAGGACGACATCACCGCGCAGCTGGGAAACCTGGTCTTCGACGGGTTCATCTCGGCGACGCCCGACCCGCACTTCACGCGTCTGGACAAGTACGTCCACGCGATCGACGTCCGGCTGCGCGGCTGGGCGACCAACCCGGCGCGCGAGGCGCAGAACCTCGACGTCATCACCGAACTCGAGGACACCTACGCCGCCGCCATCGCCAGGTACGAGGTGGGCGAACTGCCCCGGGCGGCCGTCGAGGTCGGCTGGCTGCTCGAGGAGTTGCGCGTCAGCCTGTTCGCCCAGTCGCTGGGGACCGCCCAGCCCGTGTCGGCCAAACGCGTCCGCAGTGCGTTGGCCCGGCTGGCCTGACGGGATCCCCGCATGCCGCCGTCGACAGCCAGCCGCCCGGACGCCGGCTTCAGGCGTCCGCGGCCGGCGGATCTCGGCGCGGCACCGTGGGCGGTCGGCCTGCTGTCGACGGCGGCCCACCTGCTGCTCTCCATGCTCCAGTGGTTCCGGCACGAGTCGCCGTCGTGGGACCTCGCCATCTTCACCCAGATCCTCCAGCGGTACGCCGCGCTGGAGGCGCCGATCGTCCACATCAAGGGTGCCGAGTACAACATCCTGGGGGACCACTTCCACCCGATCCTCGTGTTGCTCGCCCCGGTGTACGCGGCGTTCCCGTCCGCCTCCACGCTCCTGGTCGTGCAGGCCATCCTGCTGGGCGTGTCCGCGTTCTTCGTCGCGGCGTCCGCCCACCACCTGCTCGGACGCTCCGCTGCGTGGTTGGTCGGGCTGGCGTACGCGTTCAGCTGGGGAGTCCAGAACGCGGCGGCCGTCCAGTTCCACGAGGTCGCGATCGGGGCCCCGATCCTGACGGTGGGCCTCTGGTTCCTGGTCCGGGAGCGCTGGGTGGCGGCGACGGCCTGGCTCGGCCTGCTCGTGTTCGTGAAGGAGGACCTCGGCGCGACGGTGTTCGTCCTCGGCCTGATCGTGGCGTGGCGATCCCGCCGTTGGCTGCTGGGTGGGGGGCTCGCCCTGTGGGGGGTGCTGTGGTTGTTCCTCGCCCTGCGCGTGATCCTCCCGGCGATGAACCCGAAGGGACGATACGACTACGCCGGACACCTCGACCTGGCGGCTGCCCTCGCAGACCCGCTCGGAACCGTGGCCGAGATCCTCACCAATGAGCAGAAGGTGCTCACCCTGTTCATGCTGCTGGCCTGCACCGGCCTGCTGGCCCTGCGGTCCAACCTGGCCTTCGCGCTGCTGCCCACCCTGGGCTGGCGCTTCCTGTCGACGCTGAGTGGGCACTGGGGACCCACGTGGCACTACAGCCTGGTGCTGATGCCGATCGCGTACGTGGCCGCCGCCGAGGGGGCGCACCTCCTCGCCGCGTCGCGCCGCGCCGCATTCCGCGGCTGGGCGCGGAGCGGTCCGGCGATCCTGCTCACGTTCACCTTGGCGGTGTTGCCCCACCAGCCCCTGTGGCAACTGACCAGGGGCACGACGTGGGAGGTCGACGGCGCCCGCCAGCGCGCCGCCGTGGCGCTCCTGGACCGGGTGCCGCGCGGTGCCGTGGTGTCGGCCGACATCTCGCTGATGAACCAGTTGGTCGATCGTGCCGACGTGTACTTCATCGCCAACCAGGGCAACCCCCTCCCGGACTTCCTGGTCATCGACAACCTCGCGGGCGGGTGGAGCACCCGCGTCGAGGGCGTCCGCCACGGAGCGACGCTGTATCCCGGCACCCACTGGCGCCTGTCCTTCGACGAACAGTCCTACCAACTCGTGGAGCGCGTCGGCTGACCGTGTCTGGACGGCCTCCCCGACTGGGCGGCCCGGTAGTGTGGCGTCCATGTTGGATCCGGGCGCGCTGTACACGGTGGAGCAGGACGTCTGGGACAGCCTCGCCGGCACCCGGCCCGTGCTCATCCACCTCCTGGAGGGGTACGTCGACGCGGGTCAGGTCGCGCGCCAGTTGAGCGAACACCTCTTGGCCAGCCTCGACGGCGAGTTGCTGGTCCGGTTCGACCACGACCAGCTGCACGACTATCGCTCACGGCGTCCGCAGATGGTGTTCGACACCAACACGTGGGCGGCGCTGACCGACTACCGGCTCGCCATCCACAAGGTGATGGACGCGTCCGGGCAGCCGTTCCTGTTGTTGAGCGGCCCCGAGCCGGACACCCAGTGGAACCGCGCCTGCGCCGCCATCCTCGGCATCGCGGACGCACTGGACGTGTCGGTGCTGGTCACGGCCCAAGGCGTGCCGATGGGGGTGCCGCACACCCGGCCGATCCTGGTGACCGCCCACGCGAGCGACCCCTCGCTCGTCACCGACAATCCCGTGTGGATCGACCGGGTCACCGTGCCGGGGAGCTTCGCCTCGATGCTCGAGTACCGCTCCGGCCAGGCCGGACGCCTCGCTCGCGGCTTCGTCGCCCACGTGCCGCACTACCTGGCACCCGGATCGTACGTCCCCGGCGCCCTCGCGGTGCTGGAACGCATCCGTGCCGCCACCGGACTGGACCTGCCACCGGGGGAGTTGGCGACGTTGGCGCTGCAGACCCTGTCGCAGCTGGAGGGCGAACTCGAGTCCGATGGCGAACTGGGTCCGCTCGTCCAGGCTCTCGAGCAGCAGTACGACGAACTCCAGGCAACGGGCCGCCACAAAGTCCCCTCGGCCGACGAGATCGGGGCGGCCGTCGAGCAGTTCCTCGCCGAACAGGACGGCGACGACCCGGAGGCACCCGATGCAGCACATCAGTGAAGTCCTGGCCCTGCTCGAGCTCGAGCGGCACGGTGAACTCTTCGTCGGCGAGCACCCGGACACGGAACTGCAGCGCACCTTCGGTGGGCAGGTCATGGCGCAGGCGCTGGCTGCGATGTACCGGACCGTTCCCGACGACCGCTTGTGCCACTCCCTGAAGGGCTACTTCCTGCGCGCCGGATCCACCTCCAGCAGCATCGTCTACGAGGTGGAACGCATCCGGGACGGCGGGTCGTTCACGACGCGGCGGGTGAAGGCATCGCAGAACGGCCGGGAGATCTTCATGATGTCGGCGTCCTTCAAGACCTCGGAGGATGGGTTCGAGCACGCCGCGGTTCCGTTCAAGCCGCCTGCCCCGCCCCAGGAGTGCCCGCGGCTCGTCGACGTGCTGGCGGAACGCTCACCGCGCACCAAGGACGTCTGGGCGCGTGAGTGGGCCGCCCTCGACACCCGGTTCGTGGGTTTCAGCAACCGTGAGCTCACCCAGGGGCCACGCCTCCAGATCTGGCTGCGCGCCGTGGGGGACATGCCCGACGATCCGCGCCTGCACCAGATGGTGCTCGCCTACGCGTCGGACCTGACCCTGCTGTCGGTCTCCACGCTGGCCCATCCGGACGGCTTCGGGTCGCCGCGCCTGCAGATGGCGACCATCGACCATTCGATGTGGTTCCACCGGCACGTCCGCGCCGACCAGTGGGTCCTGTACGACCAGTCTTCGCCGAACGCCGCGAACGCGCTGGGATTGTCCTTCGGCAAGCTGTTCGACGCCGATGGCCAACTCGGGGCGCACGCGGTCCAGGAGGGCCTCATCCGGAAGGCCGACGATCGCGAGCGCCGCGGCCTGGTGTAGGACACCCGTGAACCAGCGCGCCCCCGAGCCGAGCTCGGGGGCGCGCCGCTGGGGTGCCGTCCTGGACGTCAGGCAGCGAGGGTGGTGTCCCGCAGCTTGGCGATGGCCTGGCGCTCGATCTGGCGGACGCGCTCGGCGGTGATGCCCCACACGCTCGCGATGTCGGCGAGCTTGGCCTGGCGTCCGTCCACGAGCCCGTAGCGGCGCCGCACCACGTCGGCGGAGCGTTCGTCGAGGCTGTCGAGGAGGTTGTCCAGACGGGCACGGTCCTCGGCGTCCAGCACGACCTCGTCGGGGCCTGGGGCGGTGTCGCGGGCGAGCAGGTCACCCAGGGCGGTGTCGCCGTCCTCCTCGACCGGGGCGTCCAGTGAGACGTGCTCACGGGCCAGACGGATCAATTCGACGACGCGTTCCTCCTCCAGGCCGAGCTCGTCGGCGATCTCGATGATCTCGGGCTCGCGACCGAGCTTGCGTTCGAGGTTGCGCCGGGTCGCCGACACCTGGTTGATCTGCTCGGCGACGTGGACCGGGAGACGCACGATGCGGCCCTGTTGGGCGATGCCGCGGCTGATCGACTGCCGGACCCACCACGTGGCGTACGTGGAGAACTTGAAGCCCTTCGTGTAGTCGAACTTCTCCACGGCGCGGATCAGCCCGGTGTTGCCCTCCTGGACCAGGTCGAGCAGCGGCATCTGCGAGCGGCCGTACTTGCGTGCGACCGACACCACCAGGCGCAGGTTCGCGGTCACGAAACGCTTCATGGCGGACCGCCCGTGCTCGGCCAGCAGCTCAAGCTCCTCGGTGGTCGCCTTCTTCGCCTTCCGGCCTCCGCGTTCCTTCGTGGTCACGGTGCCGCCGAGGATCTGTTCGGCGTACAGCCCGGCCTCGATCTGACGGGCGAGCTGCACCTCCTCCTCAGCGGTCAGCAGGGGGGTCTTGGCGATGCCATCCAAGTACAGCCCGACGGAATCCTTGCCGTCGATGCCATCGGTGGAGCGAGTGCGGTGCGAGGTCGAGATCATTCGTCGTCCTTTCGTCGTCAACCAGTACAACGCGAAAGTCGCCCGATTTGTTCGGTGCGCACCCCGATCGGGCCCTGAGACGGGCTCCCCCTTCGCAAATCAAGACCGTGGTCGTACACCCGTCATGCACGGCAGGAGGATGCGGTGCGAGCACCGAGCGCGACCGACCGTGCCCGGCCATTCCCTCAGGCGGCGCCCGCCTGGTCGATCAGCCAAGCCAACTCGAACGCGCGCTCCCGCCACGCCTTGTACCGGCCCGACACGCCGCCGTGCCCGGCCACCATCTCCGTCTTGAGCAGGATCGGGCGGTCCGGGGAGTTGGTGACCTCGTCGCGCAGGCGGGCCACCCACTTGGCGGGCTCCGTCACCTCGACCCGGGTGTCGTTGAGGCTCGTCGTGGCCAGGATCGCCGGATACCGGGTCGCCCTGATGTTCTCGTAGGGCGAGTAGGCCTTCATGCAGGCGTACACCTCGGCGTCCACCAACGGGTTGCCCCACTCCTCCCACTCCATGACCGTCAGCGGCAGTTCAGGATTCAGGATGGTGGTCAGCGGGTCGACGAACGGCACCGACGCGTGGACCGCCCGGAACAGCTCAGGCGCGAGGTTGACGGCCGCCCCGATGAGGAGGCCGCCCGCGGACCCGCCCTCGGCGAGGAGGCGGTCGCGGGCGACATGGCCCTCGTCCACGAGCACGCGCCCGCACGCGACGAAGTCGGAGAAGGTGTTCGGCTTGTCGAGCAACTTGCCGCCGTCGTACCACGGGCGTCCCAGTTCGCCGCCGCCGCGTACGTGCGCGATGGCGAACACGAAGCCGCGGTCCAAAAGGCTGATCCGACTCATGGCGAAGTAGGGCATCGTCGCGGCCTCGTAGGCCCCATAGCCGTACAGCAATCCGGGCGCCGTGCCGTCCACCGGGGTGTCCCGGTGCCGGACGAGGGAGACGGGGACGCGTGTGCCGTCGTGCCCGGTCGCCCACAGGCGTTCGCTGACGTAGGCGGTGGGGTCGTAGGCACCGTGGGTCGGGTGGTCCAGGACCGGGGTCTGCTTGAGCAGTCGGCGCGCCCCGGTGTCGAGGCGGTACTCCCACACGCTGGGCGGGGTGACCAGCGATTCGTACCCGAAGCGGATCCGGTCGGTGTCGAAGTCGGGGGCGTCCTCCGCTCCGACGTCGTAGAGGGCCTCGTCGAAGGTGAGTTCCGTGAGGACGCCGAGGGTTCCGTCCGCTTCGCGAGGCAGGATGCTGATGCCGGACAGTCCGTTGGTGCGGTGGTCGATGACCACGGCACCGGCGTACACGCTGACGTCGAGGAGGCGGGTCTCGGGGCGCTCCTCGATCACGGTCTCCCAGTGCTCGATGCCCGGCGTGGCCAGCGGGGCACGGCTCAGCTTGAACTGCGGAGCCCCGTCGTTGTGCAGGATCCAGATGCTGTCCGGCGCGATCTCGACGCCGTACTCGAGCCCCGGACGCCGCGGCTGCACCACCCTCAAGTCACCGGTGGGGTCGGACGTGCGGAGCAGGTGGGACTCGGTCGTGGTCTTGGAGGCCACGTCGACGAACAGCCACTCGTGGTCGCGGGAGTTGCCCACGCCCACCCAGAAGCGGTCGTCAGGCTCCTCGAAGGCGAGCGTGTCGGTCGCGGCGTCCGCCCCGACCTGGTGCCGCCACACCTGGTGCGGGCGCCAGGCGGCGTCCACGCGGAGGTAGAAGATCCAGTCCGGTCCGGCCCACGCGCCGCCGGCACCGATACCGGTCAGGGGACCGTCGATGGTCTCGCCCGTGGCCAACTCCACCACGTACAGGTCGTAGCGCTCGTCGCCGGAGGTGTCGACCGAGTACGCGATGCGGCGGCCGTCCGGGGAGACCTGGGCCTGGCCCAGGGAGAAGTACTCGTGCCCCTCGGCCAG
This sequence comes from Propioniciclava sp. LT294, assembly GCF_059516005.1. NCBI lineage: Bacteria > Bacillati > Actinomycetota > Actinomycetes > Propionibacteriales > Propionibacteriaceae > Propioniciclava > Propioniciclava sp. LT294. The sequence continues at coordinate 394,242 of NZ_JCAKNG010000002.1, read as the reverse complement.
TGCTTGGACGTCGAGGATGACCTCCTCCTCGGGTGCCGGCACCGTCACGTCGGGGATCTCATCCCTGGAAGTGGCGGGAAGACGACAGGACCTCCCGTAGTCGTGACCTTCCGTGGTGCGCCCGTAGTACCAGTAGCTGCTGCCATCGGTGTGGGTGACGTGCAAGGGCACGGACATGTCCGTCTGCTGGGTACGGGCCTTGAGGTCGCCGTACAGGTCCTCCACCAGCGGGTCGAGGTGCGCGGTGTGCTGCTTCGTCCAGTCGTTCTCGGCCTCGAGGTAGGCGATCAGTTCAGGATCGGACTTGTCAGCCATCCACCGGTAGGGGTCCGACACCTCATCACCGTGGACGGTGCGGGTGAAGGGGCGCTGGGGGGCGTCGGGAGGGCTCTGCAGGGCATCGGGCACGGCGGTCAGCGTAGCCGCGGTTGCCAAGCGCCCGTTTGGGTACGGCGAGTTGGCGTGCAAGAATGTGCGGTGCGCCGGACGTTGACAAGGCCCGGCTGCCGCACGCCCAGAAACCGGACGAGACGAGAGGGCCCACGTGACTCAGAGCTCCAGCGCTGCCAGCGCGTCCGACACGCCGAAAGCCACGACCAGCCGCACGCGCACCCGCAAGGCTGCCGCGCCCGGTGCGTCGGAGCAGTCGGCTGAGGAGACCAGGACCACCCGCGCTCCGCGACGCACCTCGGCAGCCGCCAAGGCGCCCGCCGACCCCGCCAAGGCACCGGCACGCTCGCGTGCGAAGGCGAAGCCGGAGCCCGAGGTGGACGAGGTCGAGGACGTCGAGGACGTCGAGGTCGAGGACGTCGAGGACGTCGAGGTGGAGGACGCGCCCGAGGAACTCGAGGACGAGGACATCGAGCTGGACGACGCCGAGGACGACACCCCCACGGTGGCCGAGGTGCTGGCACCCGAGAAGCTCAAAGAGGTCAAGTTCGAGCGCGACGGTGACGACGTGGTCCTGACCGTCGGCGGCAAGAAGCGTTCCTTGGACGAGGTCGACGAGGGCCAGTTCAACGAGGGTGAGACGGCCAAGGAGGAGAAGGAGCTCGTCGAGGACGGGGGCTTCGTCGTCTCCGATGCCGACGACACCGACGAGCCCGAGCAGCAGGTCATGGCCGCGGGCGCCACCGCCGATCCGGTCAAGGACTACCTCAAGCAGATCGGCAAGGTCGCCCTGCTGAACGCGGAGCAGGAGGTGACGCTCGCCAAGCGCATCGAGGCCGGGCTGTTCGCCGACGAGTCGATTGCCGAGGGCCACGTCAAGCCGTCCGACCTGGAGGACTACGAGTGGATCGCGGAGGACGGCAAGCGCGCCAAGAACCACCTCCTCGAGGCCAACCTGCGCCTCGTGGTGTCCCTGGCCAAGCGCTACACCGGGCGCGGCATGCTCTTCCTGGACCTGATCCAGGAGGGCAACCTGGGCCTGATCCGGGCGGTCGAGAAGTTCGACTACTCCAAGGGCTACAAGTTCTCCACCTACGCAACCTGGTGGATCAAGCAGGCCATCACGCGCGCCATGGCCGACCAGGCCCGCACCATCCGCATCCCGGTGCACATGGTCGAGGTCATCAACAAGCTCGCCCGCGTCCAGCGCCAGATGTTGCAGGACCTCGGCCGCGAACCAACCCCGGAAGAGCTCGCCAAGGAGCTCGACATGACGCCCGAGAAGGTCGTCGAGGTGCAGAAGTACGGCCGCGAGCCGATCTCCCTGCACACCCCGCTGGGTGAGGACGGCGACTCCGAGTTCGGCGACCTGATCGAGGACTCCGAGGCCGTCGTGCCCGCCGAGGCCGTCAACTTCACGCTGCTGCAGGAGCAGTTGCACGACGTGCTCGACACGTTGAGCGAGCGCGAGGCCGGCGTGGTGTCGATGCGTTTCGGCTTGACGGACGGCCAGCCGAAGACGCTGGACGAGATCGGCAAGGTGTACGGCGTCACGCGCGAGCGGATCCGCCAGATCGAGTCCAAGACGATGAGCAAGCTGCGCCACCCGTCGCGGTCGCAGGTCCTGCGCGACTACCTCGACTGAGCCCTACCGCTGTCCCAACACGAAACCCGCTGTCAAAGGCGGGTTTCGTGTTGTCGTGGGCAACACGCTACCCGTGCACAACGCTCTAGTCAAGAATATTTGCTACCCTAGTGGGCATGGCGAGAGCGAGGAAGCGGCCGGCACTTGACCTGCCCGGGCTGCTGGAGAGCTGGGAACTGCACCTGCGCGCCGAGCGCAAGAGCCCCCAGACGGTCAAGACGTACGGCGACGGCGTTCGCGCCTACCTGCGGTTCTGTGACGCCGAGGGGCACACCCCGGCCATCGACCGGGACCTGCTGAAGGCGTTCACGGTTTCGCTGCTGGACGACGGCGCCAAACCGGCCACCGCGACGAGCCGCCACCTGGCCATGCGCCGGTTCTCGGCCTGGCTCACAGACGAGGGCGAGCAGGACACCGACCCCCTGTTGGGCGTCAAGGCCCCCAAGCTCGACCAGCCCGTGGTGGAGCCGCTGACCGACGACGAGCTGCGCCGGCTGCTGGCCGCGTGCAAGGGCACCGACATGCGCGACCTGCGGGACGCCGCCATCATCCGGCTGATGTACACCACCGGCGCCCGAGCGGGGGAGGTGGCCGCGCTCACCCTGGACAACGTCAAGCCCAAGGGCAACCCGCCCACGGTCACCATCGTCCGCGGCAAGGGCGGCAAGGGCCGAACCGTCCCACTGGCCCCAGAGGTGGCCGTGGCGATCGACCGCTACCTGCGCAAGGGTCGCGCCGGGCACCGGCTGGCCGGCACGCCCGCGCTCTGGTTGGGCGACCGGGGGAAGCCGTTCACCTATGACGGGCTGCACAAGACGTTGAAGTGGCGCGCCGAGCTGGCAGGGGTCGAGGGATTCCACCCACACCGCCTGCGCCACACCGCCGCCCACCGCTGGCTGTCCAAGGGGGGCAGCGAGGGCGGCCTGATGGCCGTTGCCGGCTGGAGCCGCCCCGACATGCTGCTGCGCTACACCCGCGCCCGGGCCTCGGAGCGTGCCGCCGAGGAGGCCCAACGCCTCGACCTGGGGGCACTGTGATGGCCGAGAGGGTGGAAAGCATCATCCGGTGCCCGCACGACGGGCGGACGATGGCACGGGTGATCGTGGAGGATGGCGGCCTGCGCATGGTCGACGTGACCGGCGGGCGGACGGGGCACGCGCGCGAGGAGCACGCCGATCTTGCCGCCTCCTACGCCGATGCTGCGGCTACCGGAGTGCTCCCCCCGGCTGCTGTGGCCAACATCGGGCGGGCGCTGGCCGACTACCCCGACGAGGTGGTGGCGATGCGCATCCCCATCCCGCGCGAGTTGGACGAGTTGGTGGCCGAGGCCCGCACCCTTCCGGGCGTGCCCACCGATTCGGCCGCACACAAGCCGCACACCATCGGCGTCGTCTGCCCCCGATGCCACCGGCCCGCACAACTCGCCGTGGTGCGTCGCGGGGGCACTTGGGGCGCTGTGCTAGCATGACTGGCATACCGCCCGTTGTGATTGGCGACGAACCTTAGTTCGTGAGTTTGGGCCCCTCGCGAGTGAACCCGAATAGGGGTTGCTCGTCATGCCATCACCGGCTGAGCGTTCACTCAACGCATCCATCGCCGCCCACGAGAGTTGGGCCAACACCACCGACCGCACCGCCCGCACGGCCAAGGCCCGCGAGGCGCTGCACCAGAAGTTCCTCGACGCCGCGGACGGTGACCCCGTGCGCGCCGAAAGCCTGCGCAAGGCCTACTTCAAGCGTCTCGCGCTGAAGTCTGCCCAAGCCCGGCGGCGCGCACGGGAAGCCACCGAGGCCGCCCTCGCGGCAGAGGCCGAGCTCGACGCGCTCGGGGGTGAGGCGTCGTGATCCGCCACGCCGCCCAGGTGGCGGCCACACCGACCGGAACCCGGCCCGAGGACAGCCGAGGAAACCATGGGACATCCATGTCCCGGGACGCCCTGGTGGACCTCGCGGTCTCAACGATGGGATGGCGTCCGCGTGACGCGCGCCGGTTCATCGACCATCACCTGAGCTACGCCGATTCGGGAGCCGTGCTCACGCTGCTGCGCCGCGGTGACGTGGTGCGCTCGGTGCCCGTTGACACCGAGATCGAGCGCTACCTCTCGGGGGGTGCCCGGTGACTCACCAAGACGAGGAACGCCGCCCCGCTGGGAACGGAGCGGCGATCGAAGCACACACAAGCACCTGCTCCGATTCTATCAGGTGCGCCTGCTGTGGCCGCCTCATCCGCGCCGAAGTCTCGGTGCGTCGTGGGGTCGGTCCTGAGTGCTGGGTGCGCCTGCTGACGGCCCAGCGCCACGAGCGCCACGAGGCCGTCCACGCCCGCCTGCGCGGGCTGCTGCGCCGCCTGGGTGACCTCGACGTGGTGGAGCTCGCCTTGGTCATGGCGACGCTGGACGACCTCGAGGAGGCGCTGGGATGCTGACCGCCGAGGAGCGCGCGCACTTCAACGCGCGCGTGCTGGCTGACTGCCTGTCGGAGGCCACCGCCACGTTCTGGCGCCGACGCGCTGAGGCGTTCCTGGAGGCCGCGCCGAGGCCGGGCGACTACCACGGTAGGGCGACCCCTGCGGAGCTCTCAGCGGCGCGTCAGCGCTGTCTGGACGCTGCTGCCGCCTGCCGTGCCCGCGCATCGCTCGAAGGGCCTTCGCTGCCCGTTCCGCCGCTCGTGGTGGCCGCGCTGTCCGAGGGGGTGGCGGGGTGGTGATGCGCAACGTCCCTAAGTGGCTCGACCCCATCACCGGCAACCCACGCCCGAGGCCCGAGGCCGGCCCACGCCGACTGCCCGCCAACCCGTGCACTTGGTGCGGACACGCCCGTCACGCCGGCGAGTGCTCGCGATCCATCACCGCGCGAGTCAGTCGGTTTGATTCCGCCGAGGCCGGGACGCCGTGCCCCTGCGCGTCGGGGGTGCGCTCGTGAGCACCGACCGACGTATCGACTTCGATGGCAGGTACTGGACCGCCAAGCCTCAGAGCGACTGGCTCGAATGGGCCGGGAACCCCAACTTTCCCGACTACCTGCGCGTCACCTTCGTGGCACACGGCCGGCAGAGGGCCAACGGTCACGCACCGATGCAGCGAGGCGAGTTGGCGCGGTACTTGGTCCGCAAGTCTGGGGTGATCCCTGACCGTCGCGCCGTGTGGGCCGCCGTGGACGCTGCGGTGAAGCTCGGCTACCTCTCGCCCGAGTCGCGCGCACTGTGCTTGGTCCTAGATCGGACCCGTTCACAGATGTTGGTGGGCAGTGATCCCGACGAAGTGTGTCGCCGCGTCCACTCCCGAGGCCGCGCCCGATCCGGCGTGGAGCTCGACGCCGAAACGGGCCGGTTCGAGTCAAAAGGACGGTGCTGAACATGGTCGTTTCACCCAAAAGGACGGTGCTGAACACCGTCGTTTCACCCAAAAGGACGGTGCTGAACACCGTCGTTTTACGCTCAGCCCCTTCTCTCTCCTCTCCCCCTCAAGCGACGCGCCAACCGTCAGGTTGTCCGCTCAGTAAGGAACCGACGATGCATGCATCCTCGACACCCCACGACCTCCTGGTGAAGCTCCGGACCTACCTCGACGCCTACCTCCTGAACGGTGCCGCCCTCGACCGTCTGATTGCTTCGTGCGACCGCTGCGACAGTCGAGGCTTCAGCAACGACGACAACGGCGACTGCGAAGACCGCCACCCGGCCGAGGCCGACCGACTGCACCCGCTCCCACCGAGACCGACATGGTGCGACCCGACCGACTACGGCGCCCCGGACGACCTGCTGCGCGCACTGGCCGACTGCCTGCCGACCCACGCGAGCGCCGATCACGGAAAGACGCGATGAAGGACAAGCGAGTCGGACGCCCAGCCGCGCCGCCGTCTCACCTTCCCGTCACTGCTGCTTTCAACCCCACCACGAGAGGAATGCTCCCATGACCGAGCCCACGCCCCCCACGCTCGCCCGTCACCTGTCCCAGCTACTCATGCACGCCAGCGACCCGCGCCCCATCGCGCCCGACCTGGTGACCTTCGAGGGTCCGCACGGTGGCTATGGGGTCGCCGTGGTGGTGGACGGCTACTACTCCGCCGAGGACGCTGCCGACATGGTCGAGTTCTGGCGCGGCTGTCTACGTCGCACGCTCGACGCCTTGCCGGAGTCCGACCGATGACCACGATCACGACCGACCACCGCCACGAGGCGCACGCCCTCGCCCTCGACGCCCTACACGAGGCCCTGGGCGCCGCTGTGGCGTCCGGGGAGCGCATCCCCTGCCGGACGCCCGGACGGACCGCCCCATGGACGTCTGAGGCCCACGAGGAACGCGCCGAAGCGGCCGAGGCCTGCCGAGCCTGCCCGATCCTCGACCCCTGCCGGGCCGCTGGCAGGTTCGAGCGGTTCGGGACATGGGGAGGCCGCGACGTGACCGCGAAGCCCGGCAAGAAGCTGCCGCCCAGGCCGACGACCACCACCAAGCCGAGGCCCGCCCTCGACCCCATCGCTTGCCACGGCTGCGGGGGGATGTTCACCCCGAGCCGCGCCGGACACGCGTACTGCCGCCAAGCCTGCCGGACCCGCCTTGCATCCGCAGAGCGCCGGCGCAAGGCCCGCAAGAACACCGAGAAGGAGACCACCGCATGACCGACCTGCCCACACCCGTTCACCCTCATCCACGGCGGTGCCCGATGACCACCGACACGAGTCGCCCGACGATCCTGCACGCCGCACGCTGCGGACGCCGTAGCGCGCCCATCCTGCGCGCCTCGTGGAAGGGAGCACCCGAGGCGTGGTGCCCCGACTGCGGCCGCTACGCCCCAGCGCCCGACACCCGAGAGGACAGCAACCGATGATTCACCACGAGCGCGACTGCAAGAGCCCCGATGACAGCAACGTCCATCCGACCACGGGCCGACTCGGTGACGCCATGCGCCGATGCCGCGACTGTGGGCGGTTTGAGCTGGGCGCGGAGCCACGCCCGAGGATGATCCGCCCGAGGCCCCAGCCGGCCCCCGTGGCGGTCGTGGAGGAACCCGAGCCTGTCCCGGTACCTGTCGTCGCGCCCGCTGGCCGCTACGTCTGCCGGGAGCACGGTAACCGGGTGAACTGGCGGGGTCGGGGGTGTCGTCGCTGCACCGAGTTCCTGGCCATGACGGCGGACGAACGGCGCCGCGCGCGACAGGGGGCCGACCGATGAAGCCCACCCGGAACCGCCGCGTCTGGCAGACCCACGCCCGGAAGCGCCTGAACCGCCACGGACGCCGAGCCCGCGCCCTGCGTGCCATCGGGGTGCTGCGGGCCGTGGAGGAGGTGACCCGGGCGTGAGCGTGCATCGCATCACGGACGGGGTCCTGCTGACCGGTGCCGCGCTGGACGCCGCGCGCTACTGCGTGGAGGTGGCCCAGCGTGCCCGCGCCCGGAACGGCTTGCCGCGGTCGGTGTCGCTGGCTGCCCTGGCTGCCGCGCTGGCCCCCACGGGACAGGGGGACACCCCCGAAGACGACGGGGAGCAGTCTGGTTGTGGGCCGGTTGGGTCCCTTCAGGAAGTGGTGGGCACACGTGAAGCTGCGGACCTGCTCGGGTGCTCACCACGCCAAGCCCGCCGCCTGGCCCCCCTGCTCGGGGGGCGCCTGATCGGTGGCCGGCTGGCCCTCGACCGGCAATCCATCTCCGACCACCTGGAAGGCAAGACAACAGCATGACGAACGACCAATACCGGGCCGCCCTGGACCTTGTGGCCGCCCTCGACGACAACGAGATGTCGGCGTTCCTGACCGAGGCGCGCAAGCCCTCCCAGCTCACGCGCGAGGACGTCGAAAACCTCGCCCGCAACGGACGCCACGCCGACATCGAAGCCGCCCGCACGGCCGGCCGTCTGGACAACCTGCTGAAGGGAAACTGACATGGAGCACCGTCCTGCCATGCGCCTGTTGAGCCTGACCCAGCGCACCGGCCGCCCCCACGTGGCACCCGGCACCATCCTGCCGCCCCGCGACCTGTTCACCGGTCACGCCGCCCTACTGGACGCCTACGACGGGTGGACCAACACCGAGGGCGCCCGCGTCCATCACGAGGCCGAAGCGCACCGCCTGGAGCACGAAGCCGCGCAAGCTGCCAACGCCTACGCCGAGGCCCTGCGCGCCGCCCTGCGGGCCGGTGAGGACGTGGCCACCGTGACCAACGGGGAAGCCGCCCTGAGGGCACAAGCGGCCGCACACCTCCAGTTGGCCACCGAGGCCAAGCGCGAGAGCATTGCCTACGGCTACACGCTGGCCGATGAACTCGTGACCGTCGCGCCGATGGTGTACCCCATCGTGGAGAAGCAGTTGACCGACGCCGCCGAGAAGATCGGCAAGGCCATCGCCGCGCTGAGGGACGCCTATAGCACGTGGGCGGCCGCCTGGCACCTGCGCCGGACGCTGGGCGTTCTGGTGCTCACCGGGAACGCGCTGGGCGGCTACCGCGCGTCGGTTCCCCTGCCGCTGAACGTCCGTGGCGCCCTGGACGCCCTCGACGCCGAGACCAAGCAGTTGCCCCAGCTCATCACGGAGGAGGCATACCTGACGAAGTGGCGGGCGGAGGAGGACGCGCGCGCCGCCGCGAACCTACGCCGCGCCCAACAGTCGGCCGCTGAGGTGACCGCCGCCCGGGCTCGCACCGCCTGACCCATCCGGCCGGACGCCCCGCCTCGACCACGGGGTGGGGCGTCCACCGTTTCACCGAGGAAAGGAGACACCGAATGACCAAGCCCACGACACCGGGCGGACTCGGGACGGCCGGCGCCACACTGTGGAAGGCCATCACCGCCGATTTCGAGCTGGCCGAACACGAGTTGGCCCAGCTCGAGGAAGCCTGTCGGACACGTGACCTGCTGGGCCGCTTGCGCGCCGAGCTGGACGCCGCCCCCGTCATGCTTGAGAGCTCCCAAGGCCTCCGGCTGCATCCGGCCATCGCCGAGGTGCGACAGCAACGCCTGACCCTGGCCCGACTGCTGGCGACCCTCGGTGTCCCGGGGCTGGAGGAGGACAGCCTGCCCGCCTCGCGGGGCGTCCGTGGCGTCTACACGGGCGGCCGAGTATGAGACGCCGCCCACGCGAGGACCCCGAGGCCCAACGGGTCCCGAGGAAGCTCCGCCGGTTCAGCCCCGACGACTGGCCCGGCCCCCTAACCGTCTTGCGGAAGTGGGAGGCCTGGAGCGCGGCCGTCGACGACTTCGCCGAAGCGCACCCCGAGATGGACGTGCAAGCCCACGTCGAGAACCCCGGAGAACTGCCCTGGAACCCCGAGCTGGACCCGCCCTGACCCCTCAAAGGGTCCGTCTGTTGGGCTCAACGGACGTGTGGGCCCAGCGCCGGGTATGAGCCTGTCCCCCCGGGGGCAGGGGGTGGGTGCCAGGGGTGCCAGCGCGCCGCACACGAGCCAACGAGCGACGACGAGACAGAGGGCTGGTCCGGTGGTGCGTCTGCTGCTGAGCGTCCGTCTGCGCGCCGCGTAGAGCGCCGAGCGTGAATAGCGTTACGGCACGACCTCGTTGTCGTGGATCGCTTCGGTGCAACACTTGGACAGCGTGAGGCCCCGACCACTAGCTCTGGTCGGGGCCTCGCCTTGTCGTTGCTGCTACTTGCGTCGTCGTCCGGTCACCACGTCATCGAGCATCACGAGGAACGTGATCGTCCCGACCGCTGCCATGAGCAACACCATGCTCACCGCCTGGACGAGGACGGACGCCACGAGGCCGAGCGCGCCCATCACGAGCCCATCACATGGACCCGGGGAGGGGTGACGTCCTGGAGCCGCTGCGCCAACTGTAGGAGGGTCGCCGCTGCCTCTCGGAGTGCTTCGGGATCGGTGTAGCGCCCGTCCACCCCCGAGACCTCGACCTGGGCCGGCACGAGCACGGCCACGGCTGACGACAGGGGCGGCCGCCATGCATCGCGCCGCGCATTGTAGGTCCGCTGCTGCACGGTCATGCCGTCACCGCCTGCGCGCGCGCGATCATGTCCTGAGCTGCATCCAGCGCGAGGATGAGCGCTTGCAGGTCCGTGGGATCGGTCATGCCGTCCGTCATCGCCACGTGCACGTCGGCCGGCGTCCCGTCGTCGCACTGGCTGATCGTGACCCGCCAAATGGGGTCGGTGCGCCTCCAGTCGGAGTGCGTCCGGGTGAACGTGCGCGCGTGCATCCGGGCATCGCCGGGGAGCGCGGCCGGGGACTGGTGCTCTTCCTCGGTGCGCGTGCACCACGAGGGGCACTTGGTGGTGGTGTTGGTGGTCATTTCGCGCTGTCTCCAATCAAGGATATTTCGACCCACAACGCTCTGTTGTGTGCCGCGTGACAACGGAAGATGCACAGTGTTGAAGCGTCCCTAATGCGCGACTACCTGGACTGAGCGTTTCCGGCTCGACCCCCACGAAACCCGCTGTCAGAGGCGGGTTTCGTGCTGTCTGTGCCACCTGTCGAAGAGGCCACCCGGCGTGCCGCGTGCAAACGGGAATGCATGGAGTTCAGCGGTCTCCCATGCGCAACCACCTCGACTGACGGCGACGTCGCCTCAACGCCGTCTCGGGGGACGACCTGCGCGCGGCGGGCGCTTGGTCTCACGCGCGGGCTGGCGCGCCGGGCGCGGCTTCGGCGGAGTCGCCGAGCGGGAACTGTTCACCGTCCGCCCTCGGACGATCCCCACGAACTCCTGCATGGTCTCCGAATCGGACGCCACGGGCCAGGCCAGGGCGATCTGGGTGGTGGGGGCGTCCGTGATCGGGACGACCACGAAATCGCGTCGGCCGTGCGAGCGGGCCACCGACATGGGCACGACGAACACCCCGTCGCCGAAGACGGCCTCCAGCAGCGTGGCGTCAGTGACCTCGGTCCACGTCTGCTCGCCCTCGAGGTCGGCGAGGGTGAGTTCGTCGTAGAGCGCGATCCCGTGGTCCTTGGCCGCCCACGCCACGGTGACCTCCGTGTACAGCGGGACCACGTGCAGCCCCTCGTGGTCGATCGGCAGCCGGACGAAGCAGGCGTCCACCGTGCCCTCGTCCAGCACCCGGCGCTGGGCGGCATCCGCGACTTCGGTGACCTCCAGCGCGATCTCGGGGAACCGCGCCTCCCAACGACCGATCCACTTGGTGAGCGTCACGCCGAAGACGTGCCCGACCCGCAGGGTTTCAGCCACGCACGGCCGCCTCGAACGCGCCCAGCAGGCGATCGGAGAACAGCACGAACCTGATCTCGTCGATCGCGGGCGCCGGGTGGGCCCGCACGGCCTCGAGGGCGACACGCGCCACCTCGTCGGGTTGCCAGCCGTAGACCCCCGCGCTCACGGCCGGGAAGCTGATCGTCCGCGCCCCGACGTCGGTGGCCACGTCCAGCGACCGGGTGAAGCAGGACGCCAGGAGCGCTGGATCGGTCTCACCGGCGTGCCGGTTGGGACCGACCGTGTGGATCACCCAGCGAGCGGGCAGGTCGAACCCGGGCGTCGCGACGGCATCCCCGACGGGCAGGCCGTCCGGCAGGGCCGTCGCGCGGAGTTCGCGGCAGGCGGCCAGGAGTTGCGGGCCGGCCGCACGGTGGATCGCCCCGTCCACGCCGCCCCCGCCCAGCAGCGAGGAGTTGGCCGCGTTCACGATCGCGTCCGTGGTCTCCCGGGTGATGTCGCCGAGCACGCAGGTGATGGTCGCCATGGCCCCATCCTGCCAGCGACCAGGTCCCGGGGACGGGTACGGTCGGGGCATGGTTTCCGTGCCCGTCTCCGTCCTCGACCTCGCGACCGTCCGCCAGGGATGGTCCAGCAGGGACGCCTTCGCGGCCACGATGGAGTTCGCCCAGGCCGCGGACAGGCTGGGGGCCCACCGGTTCTGGATCGCCGAGCACCACAACATGCCCTCGGTCGCGGCGACGACGCCGCCCGTGATCATCTCCTCGGTGGCGGCCCGGACGGAGCGCATCCGCGTCGGATCGGGCGGTGTGATGCTGCCGAACCACTCGCCCTACGTCGTGGCCGAGCAGTTCGCGGCGTTGGAGGCGCTGTACCCCGGCCGCATCGACCTCGGCATCGGCCGGGCCCCGGGTGCCGACCAGGTCACCGCTTGGGCGCTCCGCCGTTCCCAGGAGGGCCTGGGACACGAGGACTTCGTCGAGCACGTCCAACTCGTGTCGGCGTGGCTGAGCCCGCACGGTGTCCGGGTCGGGATGGGCATGACGCTCACGGCGACACCCGCGGCGTCCGGCTACCCCGAGATCTGGCTGCTCGGCTCGTCGGACTACTCGGCGCGGTTGGCGGCCAGGCTGGGCATCCGCTACGCCTACGCGGGTCACTTCGGCGGGCTCGACCCGGCCGCCGTCTTCGGGCTGTACCGCTCCGCGTTCGAACCCAGCGAGACGCTCGCCGCTCCGCACGCGATGCTGGCCACCTCCGTCCTGGTGGGCGCGACGGGGCAGGAGGCCGCCCACCTCGCCGGCCCCTCGACGATCCAGTGGCTCAACATCAGGCGTGACACCCGCGAGCCTCTGCCGTCCCCCGACGAATCCGCCCGGCGGATCGCGGCGATGGGTGGGGTGGATTTCTCCGGCACCAAGATCGTCGGGACCGCCGAGGACGTGCGTGCGCGCCTGGACGCCCTCGTCGCGGCCTGCCAGGTCCAGGAGTTGATGGTGTTGACCACCGCGTACGACACGCAGACCCGGATCGACACGCTCGAGGCGCTGGTCTGAGCCGCCCCGGTGGCGTGTCCGTGAGGGCGAAGACGCACCGCGGCCCCGACAGGATCTGTCGGGGCCGCGGTGGGTGGCTCGCGGGTCAGGAGAGACGGGCCGTCTCGTCCTGGATGTTCAGGGCGACCTGCTTGAGCTTGTCGGAGTGCGCGCGCCCATGGTGGGCACAGAACAGAAGCTCGCCGCCGGAATTGAGGGTGACCCGGAAGTACGCCTGCGCACCGCAACGATCGCAGCGGTCCGCAGCGTTCAGGGATTCCATCACCGTTGTGCTCATGGGCCGTTTTCCTTCCTGTCGGCTCGGGGCACCTGTTCCAACGCGGCAGTTGACCGGTTTGTTCCCCTGCTTCGACGTTACCCGAGGAAGACAAGCACGGTGGGCGACTCGCTGGTTTGCCTCGCCACTCGGCCCCGTCCACGAGTCGGTGCCGGGAACCACCGGTGGCCGCGGGTAGTCTGCGGAGGTGACCTCCAGCAGTGCCAAGACACCCGCGAAGCCGAAGACCGACAGCCGTGACTACGAGGCGCGCCACCTGCTCGTCCTCGAGGGCCTCGAGGCTGTCCGCAAGCGTCCCGCCATGTACATCGGTTCCACCGACACGCGTGGCCTCATGCACTGCATGTGGGAGATCATCGACAACTCAGTGGACGAGGCGTTGGCGGGCCACGGCAAGCACATCATGGTCATCCTCCACGCGGACGGCTCGGTCGAGGTGCGCGACGAGGCGCGCGGCATGCCGGTCGACATCGAGCCGCGCACCGGCCTGTCGGGTGTCGAGGTCATCCACACCAAGCTGCACGCCGGCGGCAAGTTCGGCGGCGGCTCCTACAACGCCACCGGTGGCCTGCACGGTGTCGGTGCCTCGGTCGTCAACGCCCTGAGCAGCCGGATGGACGTGGAGGTGGATCGCAACGGCGCCACTTGGGCGATGTCCTTCCGGCGCGGCGTCCCCGGCGTCTTCGACGGGCCCGGTCCGGACGCGAACTTCACCCCCGACAACTCGCTGCGCAAGGTCGGCAAGGTGGCCCGGGCCCGGACCGGCTCGCGGACGCGTTACTGGCCCGACCGCCAGATCTTCCTGAAGGACGCGAAGCTGTCCGGCACCCAACTGGCCGCCCGCGCGCGTCAGACCTCGTTCCTGGTGCCGGGGCTCCGCATCACCGTCGACGACCGGCGCATCGCCGGTGACGAGCACGTCGACGTGCACCTCCACGAGGGCGGCATCTCCGAGTTCGCCGACTACCTGTCCGAGGGGGAGCCGATCACCGACGTCCTGCGCCTCCAGGGCAGCGACAAGTTCACCGAGACGGTCCCGATGCTGGACGCCGCCGGCGCCATGACGCCGACCGATGTCGAGCGCGACCTGGACGTCGACATCGCGCTGCGCTGGGGCAACGCCTACGACAGCAAGGTCGTGTCGTTCGTGAACATCATCGCCACACCCAAGGGCGGCACCCACGTCCAAGGCTTCGAGCGGGGGCTCGTACGCGCCTTCGGCAAGGCCTTCGAGGGCACGCGCGGCCTGCTCAAGGCCGGGGAGGAGGTCATCAAGGAGGACATCCTCGAGGGCCTCACCGCGGTGGTCACGGTGCGGCTCGCGGAGCCGCAGTTCGAGGGCCAGACCAAGGAGGTGCTGGGCACCCCGCCGGTCACCCGGCTGGTCACCCGCATCGTTGAACAGGAACTGCTGGAGTTCCTCACCACGACCAAGCAGAACCTGCGGCCGATGGCCCGCGCTGTGCTGGAGAAGGCGGTCGGGGCCTCGCGCACCCGCGTCGCCGCACGCACCCACAAGGAGAACCAGCGCCGCAAGAACGCGCTGGAGTCCAGCTCGCTACCCCCGAAGTTGGCCGACTGCCGCAGCGCCGACACGGAGCGCACCGAACTGTTCATCGTCGAGGGCGACTCGGCCATGGGGACCGCCAAGCTGGCCCGAAACTCGGAGTTCCAGGCGCTGCTGCCGATCCGCGGCAAGATCCTGAACGTCCAGAAGGCGTCGGTCGCGGACATGCTCAAGAACGCCGAGTGCGCCGCGATCCTGCAGGTCGTCGGCGCGGGCTCGGGGCGCACCTGCGACCCCGACCAGTCGCGGTACGGCAAGATCATCTTCATGGCGGACGCCGACTCGGACGGCGCCCACATCCGCACCCTGCTGACCACCCTGTTCTTCACCTACATGCGGCCGATGATCGAGGCGGGCCGGGTCTACACAGCCGTCCCGCCGCTGCACCGCTTCGAGTTGACCAACCCCAAGCGTGGTCAGGAGAAGTACATCTACACCTACTCCGAGGCCGAGTACCAGCGGAAGCTGGCCGAGCTGACCAAGCGCAACGTCGGGTTCAAGGAGCCGCAGCGCTACAAGGGCCTCGGCGAGATGGATGCGGACCAGCTCAAGGAGACCACGATGGATCCGCGGCACCGCCAGCTGCGGCGCATCACGGTCGAGGAGGGCGAGTCACTCGAACAGGCGGTGGCCACGTTCGAGAAGCTGATGGGCAACGAGGTCGCGCCGCGCAAGGAGTTCATCGTCGAGGGCGCCTACGCCCTCAGCATGGAGCGCATCGACGCCTGAGCCCCGGGCACCTCCTAGGATCGAAGCATGGCCGAGGTCGATGCCCGAGACGTGCTCGAACGTTTCGCGAGGGTTCGGACGGACGCCGCTCGGTTCCTGATGGCGTACCGGTTCGCGATCCAGGAGGTCGAGACGAAGATCTCGATCCTGCGGCAGGAGCTGCAGCACATCCAACGCTACAGCCCCATCGAGCACGTCACGAGCCGCCTGAAGACCCCCGAGAGCATCATCGCGAAGGTGCGCCGCCGCGGCCTGGTGCCCGACCTCGACGTGCTGCGGGCCGAGGTCCACGACATCGCGGGTGTTCGCGTCGTGTGCAGCTTCGAGGCCGACGTCTTCATGGTCCAGCGGATGCTCTGCTCGCAGGCCGACCTCACACTGCTCGAGCTGAAGGACTACATCTCCCGGCCGAAGGCCTCCGGGTACCGGTCGCTGCACGCGATCGTCGCGGTTCCGGTGTTCCTGTCCGAGGAGACGATCCAGGTTCCGGTCGAGTTGCAGTTCCGGACGATCGCCCAGGACTTCTGGGCGTCGCTGGAGCACAAGATCTACTACAAGTACGAGCGCGAGGTTCCCGAGGCGCTGCGCCGGGAGTTGCGTGCGGCGGCGGACACGGCCGCTGAGCTCGACGCCGAGATGGCGCGACTGAGGAACGAGATCCGGGGGGCGAACGCCGTGGCCGCCGACGCTCCGGGGGTCTCCGATGAACTGGTTTCGGCCTTCGTCGCATTCTTCCCGGGGGAGCAGCGCTGAGGCATGGTCCCCGACCTTGGACACCCGGTTGCGGACGAGGGTGTCCACTGCAGTAACGTCTGGCCTCGTGGATGACACCTTCAACGACCTGATCGCAGCCAACCAGCGCTACGCCCGCTCGGCGCCGCGCGAGTTCGATGGCATCGCCCACCGGGGCATCCTGATGCTGACCTGCATGGACAGTCGCATCGAGCCCTTGGAGATGGTCGGCCTCATGATCGGTGAGGCCAAGATCCTCCGCACGGCCGGCGCACGCCTGACGGACGCCGCCCTGGCCGCCATGGTGATGGGCGTGCACAAGTTGAACGTCGACCGCATCCTGATCGTGCCGCACACCAAGTGCGCCGCAGCTTCGATGACCGAGGAGCAGATGAAGGCCGCCATCGAGGAGCTCGCGGGCGTCCCCGTCGGCGACTTCGAGTTCGGTGTGGACCCCGACCAGGTGGGCAACCTGACCAAGGACGTCGAGGCGATCCGTGCGCATCCCCTCGTCGGTCCGTTCGCCGCCGTCGGTGGCTTCATCTACGACGTCGACACGGGCCTGATCCACCAGGAGGTCTGAGTCGGCAGGCTCACCCGGGCAGGTACTCCGTGAGGGTCCAGGACTGCCCGGGCAGTTCGAGCGCGGTGCACAGCCACCGCCGCGCGTCCACGTGCAGGGTGCCGACATGTCCCTGCGTCCTGGACGGGCCCAGCACCACTTGGGCAGGCCCGGCCATGCCGTCGATGATGCCGACGGGACGGTAGAGGTCCGACTCCCGACCCCAGATGGGCAGCAGGGCCGGCCACAGGAGGCCCACCACCGGGTGGACCCAGCCAGGCGGACGCCCGTGGGGTACCTTCGCCGCCCCGCCGGCCGGGACGACCTCCCAGCAGGTCAGACCGTCCGGACCGAAGGACCACTCGGTCGCCCAGGACCGGACCACCCAGCGGCCGTCCGAGCCCACCCACACCTCGAGGGTGTGCTCCGGGTCGGCGATCAGTGCCGACGCCGTCCGCAGCGCCGCAACCTCGGTGAGGCGGCCGAGCAGGGTGACGGTGTCCATGGCGTCCTAGAAGAGGGTTCCGTCGCCCTCGGCCTCACCGGCCGCTTCCTCGCCGGGGGTCTCGTCGACCCCCGCGGCGGCCTGGGACGCCGCCGAAGGGCCCGACGGGGCGCCGTGGGTGCGACTCCCGGCAGCCCCGAGCGGCTGGGTCAGTGGCGTGCCGGAGCCGTCGCGTCGCCCCTCATGGACGCTGGTGAACTCCATCGGCGCACCGCTGGGGGCAGCCCCGATCACGGGATCGGGGCCCGCGTAGGCGGTCAGCAGCGTCGTCTCGCCCTTCAGGAACCGGTGGCAGCGCACGCCGCCGGTGGCGCGGCCCTTGCCGGGGTACTCGCTGAACGGCGTCACCTTCGCCGCACCGGCCTCGGTGCCGGGCAGGCCCGCACCGGTTCCCGAGACGGTCACCACCGTGGCGTCACCGTCCCGGACGTGCCCGAAGAAGACCACGGAGGCACCCTCGGTGAGCTTCATGCCGGCCACGCCGCCCCCCGCGCGGCCCTGCGGGCGCACCGTGTCGGCGGGGAAGTGGAGCAGCTGGGCGTCCGAGGAGATGAAGCAGAGTTCGCCCGAGTCGTCCGTCAACTCGACCGCGCCGACGACCTCGTCGCCCGCTTCGAGGCGGATCACCTCCCACGAGTCCTTGCCGAGGAGCTCGGGGTTGGTCCGCTTGACGACGCCCCGCCGGGTACCGAACGCCCACCCGAAGGTGTCGTCCGACAGGGTCGTCAGGGCCAGGATCCGTTCGCCCTTGTCGAGGTCGATGAGCTCGGTCGCGAGGGTGCCGCCCTGCAGGGTGGGGGCGTCCGCCGTGATGGCGATCGAGGGGAGCTCGATCGCCTGGGCCCGGACCACGCGCCCGTGCGAGGTGAGGACGCCGTACTCGCCGCGAGCGGTCGTCCGGATGGCCGAGGTGATGAGGTCGTGTTGAGCGCGGCGTCCGGACGTGGGCATGGGCAGCGAGGTGTCGGCTCGGGCCAGCAGCCCGGTCGAGGACAGCATCACCCAGCAGGGGTCGTCGGCGATCTCCAGCGGGGTGGCCTTCGCCGCGGTCACGGTGGCCCCTCCGCCCGCCAGCAGGACGGTGCGCCGAGGCGTGCCGTGCACCCGGGCGACCTCGTCGAGCTCGCGGGCCACGAGGGCGCGCAGCTCCTCATCGTTGTCGATGATCAGGGAGAGGTCCTCGAGGCGCTTCTCGAGATCGTCGCGCTCCTTCTCCAACTCGATCCGGCTGAACTTGGTCAGGCGCCGCAGCTGGAGTTCCAGGATGTAGTTGGCCTGGATCTCGTCGAGCTCGAAGGCCTCCATCAGCTTGGCGCGCGCCTGGGGAACGTCGTCGGAGCCGCGGATGATGGCGATGACGTCGTCGATGTCGACGATCGCGAGCAGCATGCCCCGGACGAGGTGGAGTCGGTCGGCGGCCTTCTTGTACTGGAAGCGCGTCCGGCGCAGGGTGACGTCGAGGCGGTGGTCGGTGTACACCACGAGGGCGTCGCGCAGCGTGAGCGTCTGCGGCTGGCCGTCGACGAGAGCGACCATGTTGATGCCGAAGGAGTCCTCGAGCTTGGTCGCCTTGTAGAGCTGCTCCAGCATGGCGTCGGGGTTGATGCCGTTCTTGACCTCGATCACCAGGCGCAGGCCGTTGGTGAGGTCCGTGAGGTCCTTCATGTCGGCGATGCCGGTGATCTTCTTGTTCCGGACCAGCGCCGACACCTGCTCCATGATGCGCTCCGGACCGACCATGTAGGGCAGTTCGGTGATGACGATGCCCTTGCGGCGCGGGCTCGTCTGTTCGATCCGGGCGGTCGCGCGGATCCTGAACGTACCGCGTCCGTTCGTGTAGGCGTCGGCGATGCCCTCCAGCCCGACGATCTTGCCGCCGGTGGGCAGGTCGGGCCCCGGGACGAAGCGCATGAGCTCCTCGACCGGCGCCTCGGGGTGCCTGAGCAGGTGCTTGATGGCCTGCACGCATTCGACGAGGTTGTGGGGCGGGATGTTGGTCGCCATGCCGACGGCGATCCCCGTCGACCCGTTCACCAACAGGTTCGGGAAGGACGCGGGCAGCACGACCGGCTCGGTCATCTTGCCGTCGTAGTTGGGCTTGAAGTCGACGGTGTCCTGGTCGATCTCGTCGGTCATGGCCAGCGCGGCCGGGGCCATGCGGCACTCGGTGTACCGCATCGCGGCGGGGCCGGCGTCCAGCGAGCCGAAGTTGCCGTGGCCGTCGACGACGGGCAGGCGCATGGCCCAGCCCTGGCCCAGGCGGACGAGCGCGTCGTAGATCGCGGAGTCACCGTGGGGGTGCAACTTGCCCATGACGTCGCCGACGACGCGGGCGCACTTGACGTGGCCCCGGTCGGGGCGCAGGCCCATGTCGTCCATCGAGTACAGGATGCGACGCTGGACGGGTTTCAGCCCGTCCCTGGCGTCGGGAATGGCGCGCGCATAGATCACCGAGTAGGCGTACTCGAGGAAGCTCGTCTCCATCTCCTCGGTGACGTCGATGTCGGTGATCTTCTCGATCACGTCCTCGTCAACCGGCGGCTTCGCTACCACGTGCTCCCTCTTCCGCTCTGTGCCACCCGCCATTGTGCCCAACCGCGACCGGGCGCCGTGGGTGCCACTCCGGAGTGGGTGCGGGCGGCCCCGGGCGCGGGGGCCCTGCGACCCGCTGCATCAGCTCAGCGCGAGGAACTCCCGCGTGATCCGACGCAGTCCCCGCCCGTCGGGTGCCTTGAACACGGGGATGTCGCGGGGGAGCGGCTCTGCGCTCGTGAGCGGCTCGGTCGTGCCGTGGGCCAGGATCTGCTCGGCGGGAGTCAGCTCGCGGATGGCGATGGCCACGACCCTGTCGGGGTTGGCCGTGGCGAACTCGCTGTAGATGCCGAGGTCGTGCTGGCCGTCGTCACCCACCAGCAACCACTGGATGTCCGGGAAGTCGACGCTCAGTTGCAGCAACGCGTGGCGCTTGTGCTCCTGGCCGGACCGGAACCACCCTGTGTTGGTGGGGCCCCAGTCGGTGAGGAGCATGGCTCCCTCGGGGTAGCGGTGGCGACGCATGAATCGCTTGAGGAAGCCGTGGGTGTTCCACGCGCCCGTGGACAGGTACATGACGGCCGCACCCGGGTGCCGTGCCAGGACGTCGTCGTAGAACAGGGCCATGCCCGGGATGGCCTGCCGGGCGGCCTCGGTGCGGAAGAACGAGTTCCACGCCGCGATCAGCGGACGGGGGAGCATCGTGGACAGGATCGTGTCGTCGATGTCGGAGACCAGGCCGAAGGTGGCCTCGCGCGGGACCACCTGGGCGTGGAAGGGCTGCTCCTCCGACACAGCGGACGCCACCGATCCGGTCTGCCAGCCCGGCCCGAGCCGGTGGTCCCGGACCCGGTGGTCGATGTACCCGCCGCGGTCCGTGGTGCCGGTGACCCGGGCGTCACCGATCCTGATGGTGTAGCGGGCGTGGACGCAGGGCGCGGTGATGAAGTTGCGCCAGCCGCGGCGGTTCAGGAACTGCTCGGTCACCCGCCCGAGGTGGGTGTCGGCGAACGCGGGGGACAGGACGATGCGGCCGAGCACGCGGACGAACCGGTCGTTGCCGTACGCGGTGTACGGGATGACGCGTTCTCGCCAGCCGAGGGCACGGAACACCTGCTCGAGGCGCTTGTCGAGGAAGAACTCGAGGCGTGCGGCGATGAACGGCCGATTGCTCATGGGGATCACCGTAATGGTTTTCGGGGAGCGCCCGGGCCATGGGAGAATGATGGAATGACCGCCCTTCCGACCGAACTGCGTGATGCCATCGTGGCATCGGGCTACTTCCCGGACTTCGTGGCGACGACCGTCGCACAGGCCATCGGGGATGAGGAGGTCGTCGACGCCCTCGTCCACCACGAGGCCACCTTCAACGCGACCGAACTCCATCGGCACGTCACGGTGCTGGTGCTGACGCCCACCCGATTCATCGCCGCCCACACCGACGACGGTGAGCACCCCCACGTGCAACAGGCGTTGACCACCGTGGAGACGGTCGGCCTGCGACACATCCGCTCGGTCGCCCTGACGCAGGTGGCCGCCCACCCCGAGAAGTTCGGGCGTGGACGCCACGGCGCCACCGAGACGTGGCTCGTCGTGAACTGGGGCGCCGTTCGCCGCCAGGAGGTCGAGCCGGCCAGCTGTGGGGACCCGAACTGCGACGCCGAGCACGGTTGGACTGTCCAGGACGTCGCCGACGACCTCACGGTGCGCATCAGTGCCGCCGCCGATGGCGAGGCCGCGGTGGCCAACCTCGTCCGCTTCGCCGGACGACTCCAGCGGGTGGCGGTCTGAGCGTGGAGGCTCCCCTCGTCCCCGTGTACGGGGAGTCCACCCTGGCCGACGTGGTCGGGTCGCTGGCCACCTCGATGGGCGTCGACGGGTGGGCGGACGCGCTGGCCCTGCCGGCGTCCGATCGTTGGGTCATCATGCTCGTGGACGGCCTCGGCGCGCTGAACCTCGCCGCGGCCGCCGAGGAGGCGCCCTTCCTGATGTCGCTGGTGGGCGGCGATGCCTCGACGACCGTGACGTCCGGCGTCCCCAGCACCACCGCGACGAGCATCACGTCCCTGGGCACCGGGCTGGCACCCGGCCAGCACGGGATGGTCGGCTACGCCTTCCGGAACCCTGTCGAAGGTGGCTACCTCAACGCGCTGACCTGGGCGCCGGGACTGTCCGCCCTGGACGTCCAGCCCCGCCTGACCGCCTTCGAGCGACTGGTGCGCCAGGGCGTCTCGATCACGTCCGTCAGCCCGGCACGGTTCGCCGGCACCGGCCTCACCGAGGCCGCGCTCCGCGGCGCGCGCTTCCAGCCGGTCCCGGACGAGGACGACCTGCCGTCCCGGATCGACTGGACCGTCGACGGCGCCAGGACCGGGGACAAGGCGCTCGTCTACCTCTACGAGCGGTCCTTGGACCACACCGGCCACGGCATGGGCTGGCAGACCGAGCACTGGCGGGAGGCGCTGCGGCGCATCGACGGGTTCGCCCGTGACCTCCGCGCCGCGCTGCCCGGCGACGTGAGGCTCCTGGTCACCGGCGACCACGGCATGATCGATTCGCCCGTGGATCGCTGGGTCATCGCCGAGGACATCCCCGGTCTCACCGACGATCTCACCCTGCTCGCCGGGGAGGGACGCTTCCGGCAGCTGTACTGCCAGCCCCGCCACGTGAACGCCGTCGCCAAGCGCTGGCGCTCGGTGCTGGGGGAACGGGCGTTGGTGGTGACGCGTGAGGAGGCGGTCGCGTCGGGTTGGTTCGGCCCGGTCGACCGCCGGATGGCCGATCGCTACGGCGACGTGCTCGCGGTGTGTCGCGACGACTGGGCGATCATGACGAGAACCCAACCCAAGGAGTTCGGCCTGGTCGGCATGCACGGCTCGCTGACCGAGTTCGAGATGCGCGTCCCGGTCCTGGTCGGCTGATGGCGACCCTCACCTACTTCACGGGGCCGATGAACTGCGGCAAGTCCACCCTCGCCCTGCAGGTCGACTACACCAACGCCTCGGCCGGACGCCGCGGGTTGCGGTTCACCAGCCAGGACCGCGGCGGGGAGGCGCGCATCAGCTCGCGCATCGGATTGGTGGCCAGCGCGATCGAGGTCGACCCGGAGTTCGACTTCTGGGCAGCCGTGACCGCCGAACTGACGGCGGGACACCGCGTCGACTACCTCATCGGTGACGAGGCGCAGTTCTACACCGCCCGGCAGATCGAGGACCTGACGCGGATCGTGGACGAGCTGGGCATCGACGTCTCGTGCTTCGGCATCCTGACGGATTTCCGTACGGAGTTGTTCCCCGGCTCGCGGCGGCTGGTGGAACTGGCTGACCGGATCGAACTCCTGCAGGCGCGGCCGCGCTGCTGGTGCGGTGAGCCCGCCACCCACAATGCCCGTCTCGTCGACGGCGTGATGGTGGTCGAGGGCGAGCAGATCGCGGTGGGGGACACCGACGGCGGTGGCGCCGGCGAGGTCTCCTACGAGGTGCTGTGCCGCGCCCACCACCGCGCGCAGCAGCCCTCCGTGGGGCGGGGCGTGGACCTCACGCCCGAGCCGCTCCCGTTCGCCGAGTGAGGCGTCACACCGGCCGGTGACTCACTCGCTGGGCTTGGTCGGGTGCGGCGCGCCGAACATGATCTCGTCCCAGCTGGGCACGGAGGCACGCTTGCGTCGGGTCCGCGGCTTCGGCCTGGGGGTGGGCTCCTCGAGGTCGTCGATCAGCGACAGTTGCTCGGGCTCGTCGAGGGCGGGCCCCGGAGCGACCGGGCCGGCCCCGGCCTGCTCCTCCTGGACAGGTGGGCGGATCGGCTCCACGCGCGGGACCAGTCCGGTCATGTCCTCGTCCGCGGCGGACGCGAGGGACTCCTCCGCCTCGTCGTCGACCGGTTCGTCCCCGTCATCCTCGAGGTGGGACTCGGACGACACGGCGGCCAGGTTCACGGACCGCTCGACGACCTCGACCACCACGGGGGAGTCCGGCTCGGGGGTCGCCTCCTTCGGGTGGACCAGCCCGGCGTAGATCTTCACCGAGTCCTCGTCGAAGCTGGAGAGCATGTCGTAGAGGACGTCCATGTCGCCGCGCTCCGGGGGGACGATGTCGTAGACCCCGTCCACCTCGGTCAGGTCGCCCTCGTGGAACGCGTCCTCGGCGTCGAAGGCGTCGTCATCGTTGGGACGCGGCTCCTCGACCTCCGCCGCCTCGTCCTCCACCACCGGATCCTGCGTCGCGCGGACCAGGGCCAGCTGGTCCACGACGTCGTCGCCGATGAGCGTGCGCGCCTCGTCGTTGGCCGACACCGAGAAACGACCCATGGGATCGAAGACGAACAGGCCCTCGCGGCGCTCACCGTCCACCTCGAACCCGACGCGGACCTGCCAGCGGCGGTCCTCGAGCTTCCAGGCGTCCCAGTCGGCGGCGTCGGCGTCCACACCGCGGGCCGCGAGCGAGTCGATCACGGCGTTGCGAAGGGTGCGGTGCGAGGTCGTCTCGCCCCGCCGTCGGACCGGGTTGGTGCGGGCGAGGCCGGCGATGTAGTCACGCTCGGCGATCACCGGAGCAGCGAAGGCGCCGATGCGCTCGAGGGGGACGCCTGCAGCCTGCGCGACTTCCTCGGGGGACGCCCCAGCGCGGATCCGCGCTTGGATGTCGCGCGGTCTGAGGGCACTCTCCATCTTCAACTCCCGGGTCAACGTTCGTTGTCGCAGCGTAACCTACCCCGCCCGCACCGATGCGGAGGCCCTCCGGGGGGATGCCAACCGCGCCGCGTTGTTGCCGAGACTTGTTGGGTGGTCTTGACGCGTGTGATATATGTGCGTCTGCGCCCCGGCAGATGCCGCGGGTGCACCATCCCTCTGAAAGGCATCATGGCGACTGATTACGACGCCCCTCGCAAGAACGACGAGGAGAACGAGGACTCCATTGAGGAGCTCAAGAGCCGTCGCAACGACAAGAACTCGGGCAAGGTCGATGAGGACGAGGTCGAGGCGGCCGAGTCCTTCGAGTTGCCGGGTGCGGACCTGTCCCACGAGGAGCTGACCGTTCGCGTCCTGCCGCGGCAGGCCGACGAGTTCACGTGTGCCAGCTGCTTCCTGGTGAAGCACCGCGCGCAGGCTGCCGAGGAGAAGGACGGCCTCATCTACTGCGTCGACTGCGCCTGAGCGCAGCCGACGCAGTCGGGATCAGAAGCGCAGGTTGACGTGACGCAGGGCGCCTCGTCCACCGACGAAGTGCTCGAATCGACGCGCCGCGAACCGGTTGATGAGGATCTGGGACAGGCCGACACCCAGAGCCATCGCCAGCACCCAGATCGCGGCGTGCGAGGTGGGCGTGTCGGGGTCGTTCGGCTCCGGCGGCTCCTCGCCCGTCACGAAGCTCCAGGCGCCGTCGACGGCCTTCTTGGTCACGATGGCGGCCACGGCGCCCACGAGCGTGGAGTAGCCGTTCCACACGATCTTCTGGGACATGTCCATGGACCTCATCCTAGGGCCCATCCCGTCGGCCGCTAGGTTGGATGGGTGGACTATCACGAACGCCTCACCGCCCCGGCCTGGTACTGGTTGCTGGCCATCGTCTTCGGGGTCTCGACCGTCGTCGCGGTCGGCTTCTGGTACGGCCCCTGGGTCGCGGTCGGGGGCGCACTCGTCGTGACGGCGATGGTCACCGTGGCCCTGTCCTGGGCGGGCCGCACCGACGTCGCCGTGGAGGCCCACGGGCTCCGGGTCGGGCCGTCCGTCCTGGAGTGGCCCTACGTCGGCGAGGTCGAGGTGCTGGACGCCGACGCCACCCGCGCGCGCCTCGGCGTGGACGCCGACGCGCGGGCCTTCGTCATCCAGCGAGCCTGGCTCGACGAATCGGTGGTCGTGGCCGTGAACGACCCGGCCGATCCCCACCCCTACTGGCTGATCGGCAGTCGCCGTCCCGCCCAGCTGGCCGCCGCGATCAGGCGCCGCAGGGCCGAGGTGGGCGCGTGACCGGGGCGGAGCGCGTCCACGTCGCGGTGCGGAGGCTGGACGCCGGCGTCCCGCTCCCGCGTTACGCGCACGAGGGGGACGCGGGAGCCGACGTGGCCACCGCCGAGGACGTGGAACTCGCACCGGGGGAGCGCAGGCTCGTCCGGACCGGCATCGCCCTCGCCGTGCCGGACGGTTGGGCGTGCTTCGTGCACCCCCGCTCGGGGCTGGCCGCCCGCGAGGGATTGACCATCGTGAACGCCCCCGGCACCGTCGACGCCGGATATCGCGGCGAGGTGCTGGTCTGCCTGCTGAACACGGACATGCACCGAACCGTGATACTGCGACGGGGTGACTTGATCGCGCAGCTAGTCTTCCAACGCGTCGGGTCGGCAGCCTTTGCCGAGGTCGACACACTGCCCGCCGGCGCGCGCGGCACCGGAGGCCATGGATCCACCGGCGGCATCGCCGGATGGGCTGACGAGACGATCCCCTCGGGGGAAGGCGGAGGTAGGAACCAGTGATCTTTGGGCGAAAGGCTCGCGACAACAGCGAGGACGCCGTCGAGATCGAGGCCGTCGATGAGGACTTCCTCGACGACGGACCCGCCCCTGATGACCTGGACGACGAGGTCGGTGCTCCGGGCGACACCGTCGAGGAGGAGGGCGAGTCCGCCGCGAGCGCTGCGTCCGACCCGCGTGCTGACGGTCCGTTCGACATCGACGAGGTGGACCTGAGCGCCGACGACATCGAGCGCGTCGAGTTCGGACCGCTCATCATCACGCCGTTCGACGGTCTCGGGCTTCAACTGCACGGCGACCCCGAGAGCGGGGCCGTGCACGCCCTGCTGGCCGCCTACGAGGATTCGGGCCTCGAACTCGCGCTCTTCGCCGCGCCCCGCACGGAGGGCCTGGCTGCGGAACTCCGCGAGGAGACCATCGAGGAGGCCACCCAGGCCGGCGGCCACGCCGGCGTGGCGGACGGTCCGTTCGGCCCCGAGGTGCAGCGTGTGCTGCCCATGGAGGGCCCCGAGGGTGAGCAACTCTTCCACGTGTCCCGCATCTGGCTCGTCGAGGGGCCGCGCTGGCTCCTGCGCGGCACCCTGATGGGGCGTGCGGGCATGGTCGAGGGCGAGAACGCGCCCGCGGACGTGTTCGTCGAGTTCTTCCGCAACGTCGTGGTCAAGCGGGACGAGCACCCGCGCGTCCCGGGCGAGCTGATCCACCTGGCCATGCCGAGCGGGACGGCCCAGGACTGAGCCGCCGCCATGTCCTGGCTCGACCGGATGCGCGGGCTGCTGCGCTCCAATGACGAACTGGCCTCGGCCGACCGGCAGCGGTTGGCCGAGGACTACGGCTGCGACGCGATCGGTGACTGCACCGACCGGTGCCGTGTGGTGCTCCGCGGCACGATCGACACGCTGACCATCCGCCCCCGCCAGGACACCCCGTGGCTGGAGGCGGACCTCTCCGACGGCACCGGGAAGGTGACGCTCATCTGGATGGGGCGCCACGAGATCCCCGGTATCCAGGCCGGGCGCGAGTTGCTCGTCCGTGGGCGGATCTCCATCGCCGACGGCGTGCGGCGCATCTACAACCCGCACTACGAGCTGCTCTGATCAACCGACCCTCTCGGCCTCCACATCGTCCTCGTTCGCGACCCGTTCCCGTTGGACGCCCGGAGCCAGGTAGTCCGCGAGCAGGAGTTCGGCGTCCGGGTTGACGACGAAGAGCAACTCGTCGTCACCCTCGAGGGCGGCGTCCGGCTGGGGTGCATTCGCCACCCCGTCGCGGATGATCGCCACCAGCACCGCGTCCCCGGCGAAGCGGAGGTCGCCGACACGACGTCCGACGATCGGGCTCTCACCCGGCAGGCGCATCTCGACGAGGTTGGTCTTGCCGCCGCGGAAGGAGAAGAGCCGGACGAGGTCGCCGACGGTGACGGCCTCCTCGACCAGCGCGCACATCAGGCGCGGGGTGGACACCGCGACGTCCACGCCCCAGACGTCGTCGAACATCCACTCGTTGCTCGGGTGGTTGACACGGGCGACCGTGCGGGGCACCGCGAACTCCGTCTTGGCCAACAGGCTGTGGACGAGGTTCACCTTGTCGTCCCCGGTGGCCGCGATGGCCACGTCGTAGCGGTCCATGCGGGCCTCCTCGAGGGAGTCGACCTCGCAGGCGTCCGCCAGCAACCATTCGGCACCCGGGACGCTGTCGGGCTTGATCGCACCCGGGTCCCGGTCGATGAGGAGGATCTTGTGGCCGTTGGCGATCAACTCACGGGCGATGGAACGGCCGACGTTGCCGGCCCCGGCGATGGCGACACGCATGGGTCGGCCTTTCAGATCTTGGCGGGCGGTTGGGCGAGCAGGCCCTCGATGCGGGGCACGTCCTCGTTCGCGGCGGCGATGTACAGCATGTCGCCGTCCTGCAGGATGGTGGACTCCGTCGGGACCAGGCCCTGACCGAAGCGTGACAGGAACGGGACGCGGGCGCGGATGGCGGCCTCCAAGGCCGTGATGCGCAGCCCGACCCAGGCGTCGTCGGCGGCGACCTGGATCAGGCGCACCTGACCGGACGGGTCGCGCCACTGCGGCTCGGATCCCTCCGGCAGGAGGCGGCGCAACACTTGGTCGGAGGCCCACCGGACGGTCGCCACGGACGGGATGCCGAGACGCTCGTAGATCTCGGCGCGGCCCTGGTCGTAGATGCGCGCGACGACGTTGTGGATGCCGTAGGTCTCGCGGACGACCCGTGCCGAGAGGATGTTGGAGTTGTCACCGGACGACACAGCGGCGAAGCCGTCGGCGTGCCTGATGCCGGCCGCGACCAGGACCCGACGGTCGAAGCCGATGCCCTTCACGGTCTGGCCGTGGAAGTCCGGACCCAGGCGCCGGAACGCGTCCGCGTCCTGGTCGATGACCGCGACGGAGTGGCCCCGTCGCTCGAGTGCCCGCGCTAGCGAGGAACCCACCCGGCCGCAGCCCATGATGACGATGTGCACGCGGAGATCCTCCTCGGCCAGGAGCCCTTTGGCAACCGGGCACGGCATGTTGTCGCAGCAGGTCTAGAGTCTACCCACGTGAATCTCACGGACGCCGTCAAGCGGCTCCTCGTTGGTCGCAAGCTCGCGAGCAACCAACTGGGGGAGACCCTCCTTCCCAAACGCATCGCCCTGCCGGTGTTCGCCTCCGACGCCCTCTCGTCGGTCGCCTACGCCCCCGACGAGATCCTCCTGACCCTGAGCCTTGCCGGTGTGGCCGGCTTCGTCTTCTCCTGGCCGATCGCCCTCGCGGTGGCCCTGGTCATGTTCGTCGTCGTGTTGTCCTATCGACAGACCGTGCATGCCTACCCCTCCGGCGGGGGCGACTACGAGGTCGCGACCGCCAACCTCGGCCCGACCGCCGGCCTGACGGTGGCGTCCGCCCTGTTGGTCGACTACATCCTGACCGTGGCCGTGTCGGTGAGCTCGGGCGTCCAGAACGCCAAGGCCCTCTTCCCGATCTTCATCGGGCACGAGGGGACCGTCGCCGCCCTGCTCATCCTGGTGCTGATGGCCATCAACCTGCGCGGTGTGCGTGAGTCGGGGACCGTGTTCGCGATCCCCACCTATGCCTTCATGTTCGCCGTGCTCGGGATGATCGGGTTCGGCCTGGTGCGCATCCTGGTGCTGGGCGAGCCGCTCCGGGCGCCCACCGCGGGGTACGACGTGATCGGTGACCCCTTCTACTCGCAACTGGAGGGTTTCGCGCTCGTCGCCCTGCTGGCGCGCTCGTTCTCGTCCGGCTCGGCCGCGCTGACCGGCGTGGAGGCGATCAGCAACGGCGTCCCGGCGTTCCGGGAGCCGAAGTCGAAGAACGCCGCCACGACCCTGGGACTGCTGGGCATCGTCGCGATCTCGATGCTCGGTGGGATCATCGCCCTGGCCAACCTGACCGGGGCCAAGATGGTGGATGAGCACGCGGGTGTGACGTTCGCCTCCGGCGGCGTCGAGGTGACCGAGCACCAGGAGACCGTCATGGCGCAACTGGCCATGACCGTGTTCAACGACTTCCGGCCGGGGTTCGTGTTCGTCATCATCACCACGATGGTCATCCTGTTCCTGGCGGCGAACACGGCCTTCAACGGCTTCCCGGTGCTGGGCTCGATCCTCGCCCGCGACGGCTACCTGCCGCGCGCGCTCCACACCCGGGGCGACCGCCTCGCCTACAGCAACGGCATCATCCTGCTGGCGATGGCCGCCGCCGGTCTGGTTCTGGCGTTCAACGCGAGCGTGACCGCGCTCATCCAGCTCTACGTGGTGGGCGTGTTCGTGTCGTTCACCGTCAGCCAACTCGGCATGTTGCGCCACTGGACCCGCCACCTCGCGGTCGAGACCGATCCCGCCGCGCGCCGACGCATGCAGCGGTCCCGCGCGATCAACGCCGTGGGCCTGACCTTCACGGGGACGGTGCTCGTCATCGTGCTGGCCAGCAAGTTCATCTACGGTGCCTACTTGGCCGTGCTCGCCATGGCGGCCGTGTTCGCCGGGATGAAGGCGATCCGCCGCCACTACGCCAAGGTCACGCGCGAGACCTCGCTCGACGTGGACGAGGCGCACACGCTGCCCAGCCGCGTGCGGGCGGTCATCCTGCTCCTGGACCTGAACAAACCCGCCATGCGGGCGGTGAACTTCGCACGCGCCACCCGTGCCAGCAGCATCGAGGCCGTGACGATCGCCGACGACGAGGACCACGTCCGGGCGATCCGGTCCGGGTGGGACGAACTCGAGACCGGCGTCCCGCTCATCGTGCTGGCCTCCCCGTTCCGCGAGATCGTCGCTCCGTTCGTGAACCACGTGCGTGAGATGCGCTCGGGCAACCCCCGCGAAGTGGTGATGGTCTACATCCCCGAACTCGTGGTGGGCCACTGGTGGGAACGCCTCCTGCACAACCAGACCGCCCTGTTCATCAAGACCCGCCTCGCGTTCCTGCCGGGCGTCATCACCACCGCCGTGCCGTACCAGCTGGCCTCCTCGCGGTTCGCCATCGAGCGGGCCGAGCGCAGCGACACCGCCGAGTGGCGGCGCCCGGGCACCGGTACCGTGCACTCGGGGGCGTCGATCGAGGAGTGAGCACATGAGTGACTGGGCCGTGGGGGACCGCATCGACGGCGTCCGGATCGGGCCGATCGCCCACGGAGGGCACTGGGTGGCCCGCGTGGACGGACGGGTGCTGTTCGTCCGGCACGCGCTGGAGGGGGAGTTGGTCGACGTCGTCGTGACCGGGCTGGCCAAGCGCCACGGTTTCGCGGACGCCGTCGCCGTCCGTGAACCGAGCCCGAGCCGGGTCGCCGCACCCTGCCCGATCGCCGCGGCGTGTGGCGGCTGCGACTTCCAGCACATCGAGGTCACCCACCAGCGCGAGCTCAAGCGGCAGGTCGTCGCCGAGCAACTGCGCCGCCTGGCCGGGATCACGTGGGACGGCGGTGTGGAGTCCGTCGACCCCGATGGGCTCGGCTGGCGGCGCCGCATGCGCTACCACCGGGGTGGGGGCGGCTGGGGCCTGCGAACCAAGGGCTCGCACGACGTCGTCCCGTTGCCCGAGCAGGGCTGCCTCATCGCCGCGCCGTCCCTGGCCCACCCCGGGGACGTCGACGGGGACACCCTCATCGGCGCCGTGACGACCGACGGCCCCGTCTGGGTGGCGCCCGGCGAGGACGTCGTCGTGGGCGAGCAGGCGGCGGGACGCCGTTGGCGCGTCCGCGCGGACGGCTTCTGGCAGGTCCACCCCGACGCCCCCGACGTGCTCGTGTCGGCGGTGCTGGACGGCGTCGCCCCTCAGCCGGGGGAGCGGGCGCTCGACCTCTACTGCGGCGTGGGCCTGTTCTCCGGTGCGTTGGTGGACGCCGGCGTCAGCGTCACCGGCGTCGAGGGCGGGAAGGACGCCGTGGCACTGGCGCGCCGCAACGTGCCGGAGGCGGCCTTCCACGCCGGCTCGGTGGACAGGGTGCTGCGCCGGCTGCGCGAGCCGGTCGACCTCGTGGTGCTCGACCCACCGCGGGTGGGTGCCGGACGCACGGTGATGGAGGACGTGTGCGCACGGCGTCCGCGCGCCGTCGCCTACGTCGCGTGCGACCCGGCCGCGCTGGCCCGTGACCTGGCCACGGCGTCCGGGCTCGGCTACGAGCCGGTGTCGATCCGGGCGTTCGACCTGTTCGGCATGACCCACCACATCGAGTGCGTGGCGATCCTCCACCCCGTCGACTGAGCGGCAAACGACGCCAACCGCCCGGGGTCGTGGACGGCCCCGACCTACGATGGGCCCCAGGAGGAGGCTGCTGTGAGTCGCTACATCGAGGCCAAGTGCCCGCTGCGTCCGGCGGACAAGTGTTCCCTGTGTTTCCCGGGGGCCGATGGTCCAGCCAACTGTGGTCTGGTCTACCTGATGCGCGACGACCCCGACCTGCAGGAGCTGTACGCCGAAGGACGCCGTCGCGCACGTGAGGAGCGGCTCGGGGCGTAGGCTCCCCTTGGAGACATCCAGACATGGTGGACCACCATGGTGTAGTATCTCGATGTCGAGATAATCTGCTGGACAACGTCGAACAGGAGAAGCATGAGCGTCAACAGTTTCGGGGCCAAGGCCACTCTGCAGTCGGGTGGCAAGGACTACGAAATCTTCCGCGTCGACGCCGTCGAGGGCTCGGATTCGCTGCCCTACAGCCTCAAGGTGCTGCTGGAGAACCTGCTGCGCACCGAGGACGGCGCCAACATCACCGCTGACCACATCAGGAAGCTGGGCGCCTGGGTCGCCGACTCGGAGCCGTCCGAGGAGATCCAGTTCACGCCGGCTCGCGTGATCATGCAGGACTTCACCGGCGTGGCGTGCGTCGTGGACCTGGCCACCATGCGCCAGGCCGTGGCCGACCTCGGCGGCGACCCCGCGACGATCAACCCGCTGGCGCCGGCCGAGCTGGTCATCGACCACTCCGTCATCGCCGAGTACTTCGGCAGTTCGGACGCCCTCAAGCTCAACGTGGACGTCGAGTACCAGCGCAACAACGAGCGCTACAAGCTGCTCCGCTGGGCGCAGGGCGCCTTCGACGAGTTCAAGGTCGTGCCCCCGGGCACCGGCATCGTCCACCAGGTCAACATCGAGAACCTCGCCCGCGTGATCTTCCCGCGCGAGGTCAACGGCGTCCTGCAGGCCTACCCCGACACCTGTGTCGGCACCGACTCCCACACCACCATGGTCAACGGCCTCGGAGTCGTCGGCTGGGGTGTGGGCGGCATCGAGGCCGAGGCGGCGATGCTCGGCCAGCCGATCTCCATGCTGATCCCGCGCGTCGTGGGCTTCAAGCTGTCCGGCAAGCTCAACGACGGCGTCACCGCCACCGACCTCGTCCTCACGATCACCGACATGCTGCGCAAGCACGGCGTGGTGGGCAAGTTCGTCGAGTTCTACGGCCCCGGCGTCTCCCAGGTGCCGCTGGCCAACCGCGCCACCATCGCCAACATGTCCCCGGAGTTCGGCTCGACCATCGCGGTCTTCCCGATCGACTCCAAGACCACGGACTACCTCCGCATGACCGGTCGCACGGAGGATCAGATCGAGCTGGTCGAGGCCTACGCCCAGGCCCAGGGGCTGTGGCACGACGACGACCGCGAGCCGCGCTACTCGGAGTACATGGAGCTCGACCTGTCCACGGTCGTGCCGAGCATCGCGGGCCCCAAGCGTCCGCAGGACCGCATCGCGCTGTCCCAGTCGAAGCAGAGCTTCGCCGCATCGCTGCCGAGCTACTCGTCCAACCCGACCGCCTCCATCCCGGTCACGCTGGCCGACGGCCGCGAGTTCGAGCTGAAGAACGGCGCCGTCACCGTGGCGTCCATCACCTCGTGCACCAACACGTCCAACCCGTCGGTCATGCTCGGCGCCGCCCTCGTGGCCAAGAAGGCCTACGAGAAGGGGCTGCGCCCCAAGCCGTGGGTCAAGACCACCGTCGCCCCGGGGTCGCAGGTCGTCACCGACTACTACGAGAAGTCGGGTCTGCAGCAGTACCTGGACGCGCTCGGCTTCAACACGGTCGGCTACGGCTGCGTGACCTGCATCGGCAACACCGGCCCGCTCATCCCCGAGGTCTCCAAGGCCGTCAACGAGCACGACCTCGCCGTCACGGCTGTCCTCTCGGGCAACCGCAACTTCGAGGGTCGCATCAGCCCCGACGTGAAGATGAACTACCTCGCGTCCCCGCCGCTGGTCATCGTGTACGGCCTCGCCGGCACCATGGACATCGACCTCGAGAACGACCCCCTGGGTCAGGACGAGCAGGGCAACGACGTGTACATGGCGGACATCTGGCCGACCCAGGCCGAGATCGACGAGGTCATCAACTCCTCGATCAGCGCCGAGATGTTCGCCCGGCGCTACGCCGACGTCTTCAAGGGAGACGAGCGCTGGGCCAACCTCGAGACGCCCGAGGGCAACCTCTTCGACTGGGACGAGGCTTCCACCTACATCCGCCGCGCGCCGTACTTCGACGGCATGCCGGCCGAGCCCGAGGCCGTCACCGACGTCACCGGC
Source organism: Propioniciclava sp. LT294 (assembly GCF_059516005.1). Taxonomy (NCBI): domain Bacteria; kingdom Bacillati; phylum Actinomycetota; class Actinomycetes; order Propionibacteriales; family Propionibacteriaceae; genus Propioniciclava; species Propioniciclava sp. LT294. Next base: position 360,114 of record NZ_JCAKNG010000002.1, on the reverse strand, counting down.
GCCCGTGCGCTGCTGAAGCTCGGCGACTCCATCACCACGGACCACATCTCCCCGGCCGGCTCGATCAAGTCCGACACCCCCGCGGGTGCCTACCTGACCGGCCACGGCGTGGAGCGTCGCGACTACAACAGCCTCGGCTCGCGTCGCGGCAACCACGAGGTGATGATCCGCGGCACGTTCGCCAACGTCCGCCTGCGCAACCAGATCGCGCCGGGCACCGAGGGCGGCTACACCCGCAACTTCACCAAGGAGGGCGGCCCCGTCGAGTTCGTCTACGACGCCTCGATGGACTACCAGGAGGCGGGCATCCCGCTGGTCGTCCTGGCCGGCAAGGAGTACGGCTCCGGTTCCTCCCGCGACTGGGCGGCCAAGGGCACGACCCTGCTGGGCGTGAAGGTCGTCATCGCCGAGAGCTACGAGCGCATCCACCGCTCCAACCTCATCGGCATGGGCGTCCTCCCGCTGCAGTTCCCGGCCGGCCAGAGCGCCGACTCGCTGGGCCTGGACGGCACCGAGACCTACGACTTCACCGGCATCGAGGCCCTCAACGAGGGCACCACGCCGAAGACGGTCCGTGTGGTGGCCACCAAGGTGAACGGCGAGAAGGTCGAGTTCGACGGCGTCGTCCGTATCGACACGCCGGGAGAGGCCGACTACTACCGCAACGGCGGCATCCTGCAGTACGTGCTGCGCTCGCTGCTGAAGAAGTAGTCCCCGAAGCACGCTCGCCCCTGTCGCCCCGTGCGACAGGGGCGAGCGGCGTTCAGGACGGCACTAGGCTCGCTCGCATGGGGGGATCGGACGCGCTGCGCACGACGCGGCTTCGGGTCGGCGACGGTGCCGGGCGGGGGGAGTGGATCGCCTACTCGTTCCTGGGGGTGGTACTCGGCGGTGTCGCCGCCGGGTTGCTCTGGACCATCTCCAACCTGGTCAGTGGCGCGCTGTGCGCGGGTGAGGAGTGTCGGCTCGGCTGGCTCCTCCTGGGCGGGATGGGATCGCTGGTGGTGGGGATGCTGGCGCCGATGCTGCTCGTGGGGCTCGGGTGGGTCTGGTGGGCGGTGCTGGCCGCCTCCGTGGTGTCGACGCCGCTGTGGTTCCACCTCCCCCCACTGTGGGTCGGTGCCGTGCTGATGGTCGTCGTGACGCCGGTGCTGGCCGGGCTGACGGGTCACTGGGCCCGGCGAGGTCCCGCGTGGCGCACGTGGCTGCTCCTCGGCATCGCCGCGGTGGTGCTGGTGGCGACGGCGGTCTTCGTGCTCGTGGTTCCCTGACACGGGCGGGTTGTCCCCACCCTCCCGACGACCTAGAATCGAACATGAGTTCGATCCAAGGGGGTTGGGATGACCGCGCTGAGCTGGACGCCCACGGCGGCACAGGGATTCAACCGGTACGCGGGGGAGTCCGGTCGTCGACCGGTGGGCCGCACCAAGTTCCCGGAGAAGACGGCGATCCACACGCCGCCGGGCTGGCCCGAGGGCGTCCGCCCGCCACACAGCCCGGAGTGGGAGGACACCGCGACGAATTTCCTGCTCGACTGCTGCCCGGCGGAGTATCGGGGTTATCCGGTCCTGCGGCGGCACCCGGTTGTCCTGGCCCGGTTCGCCGCCGAGCACGTCGAATCCCAGGTCAACGCCTGCCGGGACGGCATCGGTGGGGTCCGGGCGAGCCTGGGCCGGTTCGTCGCCCCCGAGGTGCTCGAGGAGGCGCTCTCGGCGTGGCACGAACAGGCCGCACTGCTGCGTCGGCGCAGGCGCGAGGTGGCCCTGGTCGAGGAGGCGCTGCGCGGCAAGGTCTTCCTCCAGAGACTCTGACCGGGTGCCGGGCATACGGGTGAGCCCGCCCTGACTGGGCTGGCGGGGCAGGTGGGCCTAGACTCGTCCTCATGTCGTTTCTCGAGGCGGTGCATGGCCCGCGCGACCTGCGGTCGCTGAGTGCACCGCAGGTGGCCGATCTGGCCGACGAGATCCGCACCTTCCTGGTCCGGAGCGTGAGCCGCACCGGCGGACACCTCGGCCCGAACCTCGGCGTCGTCGAGTTGACCATCGCCCTGCACCGCGTGTTCGACTCACCGCACGACCCGATCGTGTTCGACACCGGGCACCAGTCCTACGTCCACAAGATACTGACCGGGCGCCAGGCCGGTTTCGACCGCCTCCGGCAGAAGGGCGGCCTCACCGGCTACCCGTGCCGCGCCGAGAGCCCGCACGACTGGGTGGAGAACTCCCACGCCACGACCAGCCTCTCCTGGGCCGAGGGCCTGGCGAAGGCGTACCGCCTGCGGGGGGAGGACCGCACGGTCGTCGCCGTCATCGGTGACGGCGCCCTGACGGGCGGCATGGCCTGGGAGGCGCTCAACAACATCGCCGTCGGCGAGGACCTCAAGCTCATCATCGTCGTCAACGACAACGGGCGCTCCTACACACCGACGGTGGGCGGCATCGCCTCGCACCTGTCCACACTGCGCACCGACCGGCGCTACGAGCCGACCCTGCAGCAGATCAAGCAGCGTGTCCGGTCGGCCCCCATCGTGGGTGGGCCGCTGTACGACCTGCTCCATGGCTTCAAGACCGGCATCAAGGACATCCTCGCCCCGCAGGGCATGTTCTCCGACCTCGGCATCAAGTACGTCGGCCCCATCGACGGCCACGACGTCGCCATGATGGAACGCGCCTTCGAGTCGGCGAAGCACTTCGGCGGGCCGGTCATCGTGCACTGCATGACGGTCAAGGGCAAGGGCTTTCGCGCAGCGGAGGAGGACGAGGCCGACCGCTTCCACGCCGTGGGGCTGATCGACTCCGAGACGGGTGAGCCACTCACGGCGAGCCCCAAGCGAACCTGGACCGACGCGTTCCGTGAGGCCATGGTCGACGTCGCCCGCACGGACGCCGACGTCGTCGGCATCACTGCGGCCATGCTCCACCCGGTGGGGCTGGACGCGATGGCCATCGAGTTCCCTGACCGCGTGTTCGACGTCGGCATCGCCGAACAACACGCCGTGACGTCGGCCGCGGGCCTCAGCAAGGGTGGCCTGCACCCCGTGGTCGCCCTCTACGCGACGTTCCTCAACCGCGCGTTCGACCAGTTGCTGATGGACGTGGCGCTGCACAGGCAGGGCGTCACCTTCGTCCTCGACCGCGCAGGCGTCACCGGCCCGGACGGCGCGAGCCACCATGGCATGTGGGACCTCTCGCTCATGGGCCTCGTCCCCGGCCTGCGCCTGGCGGTCCCGCGCGACGAGCGCCGCCTCGTGGACACCCTGCGCACCGCGGTCGGCATCCACGACGCGCCCACGGTGATCCGTTACTCCAAGGATCCGCTGCCGCCCGAACTGCCCGCGGTCCGTTCCCACGGCGGAGTGGACGTGCTCACCTGGCCGGCGGACGCCCGCGTCCTGCTCGTCGCTCACGGTCCCTTCGCCCACCTCGCGGTGGACGCCGCCGAGCGCATGGGGCGTCAAGGCATCCCGTGCGCGGTCGTGGACCCCGTGTGGGCCCTTCCGGTCAATCCGGCGCTGGTCGAGTTGTGCGGTTCCGCCGACCTCGTCGTCACCCTCGAGGACGGCGGGATCGCCGGTGGCCTCGGTTCGGTCCTGGCGCTGGCCTGCCAGCAGGCGGGCGTCTGGACCCCGCTGCGCCACCTCGCTATCCCACAGCAGTTCCTCGAGCACGCGAGCCGTTCGGAGATCCTGGACGAACTGCGCCTCACGCCGCAGGACATCGCGCGCACCATCGTGGAGTGGGCACTGGACTGCCCGGTGGTCGAGGATCGGAAGGCGGCCAAGCCGGTCGTCTGACGGCCTTCGGCACAGTCGCCGATCAGGGCGCAGGGCACCTAGAGCAGGGGCGCCACGACGGGGACGACGAGTTCGCGCTGCCACGGGCGCACGCCCTCCATGCTCCAGAACGCATCCACGGACGATTCCGAGAGCGGCTGTGGGGGCTCCCAGGCCAGCTTTCGGACGGCGTCCGGCGGGATCAGGTTCTCCACGGGCAGCCCCAGCGTCTCCGCGAGCTCCTGCGTGGCCGGACGGATGCGGGACCACCGGTCAGCAGCGTCCGGGAAGCGGGTCGGCCAGCCCTTCGGGTGCGGGATCCCGTCGGATGGCGGCCGCTTCATCGGCAGCGCTGACTTCGGCAACTCCAGCGCTCGTTCCAGGGCGGCCAGCCAGTTGGTCTCGTACCGGGCGGCCTGGCGCCACTTGAAGCCGTCCACCGACCGCAGGGCCTCTCGGGAGGGGGAGAAGCCGGGCTTCTCGGCCTCCTGTGCGAGCCCGCTGATGGCGCGGTCCACCAGGACGCGGCCGGGAGCCTTGTCGAGTCGCTCCGCCAAGGCGTCCCGCTCCTGCCACAACTCGCGGACGACGGCCAGGCCCCGTGGCGTCCGGACGTCGTGGGTGCCGGACACGCGCCGCCAGGGTTCGGCGCGCACCGGCGCCGGGTCACCTGCGTGCGCGACGAGGTGGGCGAACTCCTGGGCGGCCCATTCGGCCTTGCCCGCCTGCTCGAGTTGGTCGGCCACCCAGTCGCGGAGCGGGATGAGGAGTTCGACGTCGAGGGCGGCGTAGGAGAGCCACTCCTGGGGGAGCGGGCGCCGCGACCAGTCTGCTGCCGAGTGTTCCTTCGCCAGTGTCTTGCCCAGCGCGCGCTCGAGCAGCGAACCCAGGGCGACCCGCGGCAGGCCGAGCAGGCGACCGGCCAACTCGGTGTCGAACAGGCGCTGTGGACGCATGTTCACCTCCACGAGGCACGGCAGGTCCTGGGTGGCGGCGTGCAGGATCCACTCGGCGTCGCCCACGGCGTCCGCGACCGCCGACAGGTCGGCCCGCTCGCTGTCCTTGGCGAACGCGATCGGGTCGATCAGGTGGGTACCGGCACCCTCGCGGCGCAGTTGGATCAGGTAGGCCCGTCCGGTGTAGCGGAAGCCGTGCGCCCGCTCGGTGTCGACGGCCAGGGGGCCCGTCCCCCCGGAGAGCGCGCTGATGGTCGCGCGAAGGGCGTCCGGGGTGCGGACGACGTCGGGTACGCCCTCGGCGGGCACCTTGACCAGTTCGTAGGTCGGCTCGACCTCGTCGGGACGCGTCTCCTCGGTCACCGGCGTCGCCGCCCGGGTCGCAGTCCGGCGATCGGGACCACACCGTTCGGGAGCAGGGGGAGCCCCGAGACCATGCACAGCAGGTCCTGCCAGGCCTCGACGTGGCTCAGGATCCCCGCGCCGGTCGCCAGGACCGGCGTCCACGACGCACGGATCTCGACCTCGGCCCTGTCGGGGTCGCCCTCCATCGCGCCGAAGGATTTCGAGGACACGGACGTCACCGTGCCACTGGGTGCCGCGTAGCTGGCCCCGCGGCGCTCCAGGGCGTCCTGCAGCCACGACCAGCCCACCTCGGCCAGCAGCGGGTCGGCCACCATCTCGGGATCGACGGACGCCCGCGCAAAGGTCACGCAGCGGAAGGTGCCGTCCCAGGCCGGGTTGCCGTCAGGGTCGTGCAGCAGGACCAGGCGCCCGTTGCCGACCTCCTGGCCGTCGGAGTCGACGTCGGCCGCAATGGCCGCGGCGAACGGTGCGATGCGTTGCGGGGCGGGGATCTCCTCGACCGTCAGTTCGGCTCGCCAGACCATGCCGAGCAGCGAAGCGGCCGCTTCGTCGAACATGCTTGCCTGCGGAATCTCCTGAGCCACGTCCTCAGGCTAGGGCTGCCCGGGCCCCGGGCAGGGTTGCCGCGCCGGGGAGGGGTCAGGCGTCCGCCGGCGGGGTGTGCACGAGGCTGACGGAGTTGATGCAGTACCGCAGGTCGGTCGGGGTCTCGTACCCCTCCCCCTCGAACACGTGGCCGAGGTGGCCGTCACAGGCGGCACACCGGACCTCGATGCGCGGCCGCCCCGGCAGCGATTCGTCCTTGAGGTAGCGGATCCGGTCGTCGTCGGCGGGCGAGAAGAAGCTGGGCCACCCGCAGTGGGAGGCGAACTTCGTCTCACTCGTGAAGAGTTCGGCGCCACAGCCCTTGCAGGAGTAGGTGCCGGGTTCCGAGAACTCGTCGTACTCACCCGTGCCCGGACGTTCGGTCGCCCCTTCGCGGAGGACGGCGAACTCGAACGGGGTGAGCACCTCACGCCACTGCTCGGGCGTCTTGTTCACCGTCGGCATCCACTCGGACATGCGGGACCTCCTGCATCGATCGGAGGCCCAGCGTACCCCGGTGCCCGAAGGCCTCAGGCGCCGAAGGCGAGCGTCTCCATCGGGATCATCTCGGGCTCAGGAGCCTCGAACTTTCCGTCGGCGTCGAAGGGGAGCAGGTCCATGGCGGCGAATGCGTACCGGGCGAGGACCAGTTCGCCGACCTCGGCGGCCGAACCGAGTGGATCCGACACCGCGACAGCACCGACGCGTCGCGCCTGGTCGGCCTGGGCCGCCCAGCGCTCGTCCGCAGCCAGGAAGAAGGAGCCCACCGCAATGTGGCGGCGACCCTGGCTGCGCAGGCCCTGCATGGCCTGGGTGACGGATGGCCCGGAGCCATCGGCAACGGCGGTGAGGCAGGGGAGCCGGTGATGGGTCGACCATTGACGGGCGCGACGCGCCAGGAGCGCGGCGCCGCGGACGTCCCCCGTGGTCGAGGAGCTGAGGATCAAGCCGTCCAACTCGAGGACGCGTGCCGCGGCGAGCGAGCTGCGGAGGCGGGCATCGAGCAGTGTCAGCAGCGAGGCCTCCGGGCCGATCGGTCGGGCGATGCACACACGCAGGGCGGGGTGCGCGTGTGCGGCCTTGGCGACGAGGCCGGCGATGCGGGGGTCGACCTCGACCGCGTGGGTCAGGTCAAGGGGCACGACGACGACTTCGCCGGCCCCCGCGTGCGCCACCCGGTCCAGGACCTGGGACAGGGAGGGGACGCACGAGTCCAGGAAGGAGATGTGGACCTTCACCTCGGGTCGCATTCGAGTCAGCTCGGACTTGAGTGCCTGCGCGGTACGCGCGACACGCTGGTCTCGGCTGCCTCGGGCAGCCATCACGAGGGTGGGGGCGGTCATAGCCGTGTCCTCCGTCGTCTAGCTGTGGGACGGCGTCCTTGCCGCATGACATGAGTCATACTGACTGAAAAGTTGAGCCCTTGCCAATCCGAGTGTCCCACACCGTGAACACTGCGTCCGCAGAATGAGACGACCCTGACTGACAAGGGAGGACGATCCCGAGCCGCCCTGGCAACCAGCGCCAACTCCCGTACAAGCAGAACATCCCGCCCTGGTGGGGGCGGGATGTGCGCGGTGGGCGATACCAGACTTGAACTGATGACCTCTTCGGTGTGAACGAAGCGCGCTACCAACTGCGCCAATCGCCCGCGGTGGAACATGCTAGCCGACGTCGGCCCCGGGTGGGAAATCGACCGCCCCTCGACCGCCGATCTGGACTCGTTTTGCAAAGGCGCGTCGGATCCGTATATGGTGTTCCACGCCCCGAACGGCTCCGGCAGTTCGAAAGGCAGAAGCAAGAATTGCGGACGTGGCTCAGCTGGTAGAGCATCACCTTGCCAAGGTGAGGGTCGCGGGTTCGAATCCCGTCGTCCGCTCGGAGAGGGCCTGAGCCTCGTGCAGGCCGGCTTTCTACCCCGGTGGAGTGGCCGAGAGGCGAGGCAACGGACTGCAAATCCGTGTACACGGGTTCAAATCCCGTCTCCACCTCGGGCGGTTGGCGCAGTTGGTAGCGCGCTTCCCTGACACGGAAGAGGTCATCAGTTCAAGTCTGGTACCGCCCACCACAGGCAAGGCCCCGGCAGTTGCCGGGGCCTTTACTGTTGTGCGCATGGGAAGCGAGATCGGCCAGCGACACTTCACCCGCGAGGAGCGCCAGGCCTACCGACGCAAGGTGCTCGCGTGCCTGGACGTGCTGGAGGAGATGTTGCACGCCGGCGCGTTCAGCAAGGACGCCCATCGCATCGGACTGGAGATCGAGCTCAACCTGGTGGACCGTGACCAGCAGCCGAGCTTCGCCAACGCCGAGGTGCTGGAGGCGATCGCGAGCCCCCTCTTCCAGACCGAGCTCGGAAAGTTCAACATCGAGTTCAACGTTCCGCCCGGCGACATCGCCGGTACGGAGTTGCTGTCGTTGGAGGAGTTCCTGCGGGATTCCCTGAACGAGGCTCAGCGCCGCAGCGCCGCTCTGGGACACGACGTCGTGATGACCGGCATCCTCCCCACGGTGGGCCTCCACCACTTCGACCACCCGTGGATGACCGAGAACACCCGGTTCCAGGTCCTGAACGACGCCATGCTGGCGGCACGCGGCGAGGACGTGCACCTCGACATCGAGGGCGCGTCCGGAGAACACCTCGACGCCCAGGTGGGATCCCTGGCTCCCGAATCGGTGTGCACGTCCACCCAACTCCACCTGCTCGTGGCCCCACGCGAGTTCGCTCGCGCGTGGAACGCCGCCCAGGTGCTGGCCGGCCCCCAGCTGGCCCTGGGCGCCAACGCGCCCTACGCGTTCGGCCACAGGCTGGAGGCTGAGAGCCGCATCACGGTCTTCAGCCAGGCGGCCGACACCCGCCCGATCGAGTACGCCAACCAGGGCGTCCGGCCGCGCGTGTTCTTCGGGGAGCGCTGGATCACGTCCATCTTCGACCTGTTCGAGGAGAACTCGCGCTGGTTCCCGGCGCTGCTGCCCGAGACCACCGAGGAGGACCCGCGTGCCGTCTTCGCGGCGGGCGGCACCCCCGAGCTGGCCGAGTTGGCGCTGCACAACGGGACGATCTACCGCTGGAACCGTCCCGTCTACGGCGTTGTCGGGAACCGCGCGCACGTCCGACTGGAGAATCGGGTGCTCCCCGCCGGCCCGACCGTCGTGGACACGGTCGCGAACGCGGCCTTCTACTACGGGGCGCTGGCCCGGATGGCGAGGGACGACCGTCCCGTGTGGACGCGCATGGCGTTCCGCAGCGCCCACGACAACTTCGATGCCGCCGCCCGCCACGGCATCGACGCCGAATTGTTCTGGCCGGGGCTGGGGGAGACGCCCGCCAGCGAACTCGTCCTGCGGCACGTCCTGCCGCTGGCCCAGACCGGGCTGGAGGAGTGGGGCGTCGACGGCACCGCGATCGACCGCTACCTCGGCATCATCGAGGCGCGTTGTCTCGCCGGTGTCAACGGTGCTGACTGGCAGGTGCGTTGCGTGGAGGCGTTCGAGTCGCGCGGCATGAGGCGTCCGGAGGCCCTGGCGGCCATGACCTCCGCCTACGTCGAGCGGATGCACACCAACGAGCCGGTCCACACCTGGGACCTGCCCTGAGTCCTCACCCGGGGGGCGCTTCCGATGCGGCAGAATGGGGAGCAGTCCGTCCACGAAAGGAACGAAGTTGTCTGCCTCGATCACCATCCTGCGACCCGACGCGCGCGAGGAGAGGGCCATCGAGACCACGACGACCGGCCTCGACCTGTTCGGTGACGACCGCTCGGTCGTGGCCATGCGCGTGAACGGCGAGATCCTCGACCTGCACCGTGGCGTGAGGGCCGGGGACGAGGTCGAGCCCGTCCTCATCAGCGAGCCCGACGGCCTCTACATCCTCCGCCACTCCGCCGCCCACGTCGCTGCGCAGGCCGTTCAGAACCTGCGCGCGGAAGCCAAGCTCGGCATCGGCCCGCCCGTCACGGACGGCTTCTACTACGACTTCCTCACCGAGCCGCTCACGCCGGAGGATCTCAAGGTCCTCGAGAAGGACATGGGCCGGATCGTCAAGGAGCGCCAGCGGTTCGTCCGTCGCGCCGTCGCCGACGACGACGCCCGTGTCGAGTTGGCATCCGAGCCGTTCAAGCTCGAGCTGATCGGGCTGAAGGGCAACAGCACGGACGCCGAAGGCGCATCCGTCGAGGTCGGCGCCGGCGAGCTGACGATCTACGACAACGTGAAGCGCGACGGCACGGTCGCCTGGAAGGACCTGTGCCGCGGCCCGCACGTCCCCCACACCGGCTACCTCGGCAACGGCTGGGCGCTCACCCGCACGGCCGCCGCCTACTGGCGAGGCGATCAGGCCAACGCCCAGCTCCAGCGCCTCTACGGCACGGCATGGGCGACCAAGGACGACCTCGTCGCCCACCAGCACCGCCTCGAGGAGGCCGCCAAGCGCGACCACCGCAAGCTCGGCACCGAACTCGACCTGTTCAGCTTCCACGAGCTCGTCGGCTCCGGCCTCCCGCTGTTCCACCCGCGCGGTGGCGTCATCAAGCGCGCGATGGAGGACTACGTGCGCCAGGCCCACATCGACAACGGCTTCGACTACGTCGGCACGCCGCACATCGCGAAGGAGGACCTGTTCTACACGTCGGGTCACCTCCCGTACTACGCCGACGGCATGTTCCCCCCGCTCCTGGAGGACGCCGAGCGCGACGAGCAGGGCAATGTCGTCAAGGGTGGCCAGGCCTACCGGCTGAAGGCCATGAACTGCCCGATGCACAACCTGATCTTCGACTCCCGCGGGCGCTCCTACCGTGAGCTGCCGCTGCGCTTCTTCGAATTCGGCACGGTGTACCGCGACGAGAAGTCGGGCGTCGTCCAGGGGCTCACGCGCGTCCGCTCCATCACGCAGGACGACTCGCACTCCTACTGCACGAAGGAGCAGGCGCCGGACGAGGTGAGGCACCTGCTGAGGTTCATCCTCGGCCTGCTGCACGACTTCGGGCTGACCGACGTCGCCCTCGAGGTGTCCACCCGCGACGAGGACGGCAAGAAGAAGGACAAGTTCATCGGCTCGGACGAGCAGTGGGCGGAGGCGACGGCGATCCTCGAGGGCATCGCGCACGAGTCCGGCCTGCCGGTCGTCGCCGACCCGGGCGGTGCCGCGTACTACGGCCCGAAGATCTCGATCCAGGCCAAGGACGCGATCGGTCGCACGTGGCAGATGTCGACGATCCAGTACGACTTCAACCAGCCCGAGCGCTTCGGCCTGGAGTACGTCGCCTCCGATGGCACGCGTCAGCGTCCGGTCATGATCCACTCGGCGAAGTTCGGGTCGATCGAGCGCTTCATGGGCGTCCTCATCGAGCACTACGCCGGCGCCTTCCCGGCGTGGCTCAGCCCCGTGCAGGTGATCGCCGTGCCGGTGGCCGAGGCCTTCAACGAGTACCTGGCCGGCGTGGTCGACCAGTTGCGCGCGGCGGGCGTCCGAGTCGAGTTCGACGACAGCCACGACCGCTTCGCGAAGAAGATCCGCAATGCGGCCAAGGAGCGGGCGCCGTTCGTGCTGATCGCCGGCGGTGAGGACGCCGAGGCCGGTGCGGTCTCGTTCCGGTTCCGCGACGGCAGCCAGCGCAACCAGGTCCCGGTCCGCGAGGCCATCGCCGAGATCACCGCTTGGGTAGCCGCGCGACGCAACGACAGCCCGTCGGCTGCCGTCACGTCGGCTGACGAGAGCTGATGGACGTGGAGTCCCCGTTCGAGTTCGCCGGGGTTCCGGACGCCTTCCAGCGCCTGTGGACCCCGCACCGGATGGTCTACATCGACGGCGAGAACAAGCCGGCCGATCCGCACGAGGAGTCCTGTCCCTTCTGTCGCGCCCCCGGCAAGTCGGACGCCGACGGGCTGGTCGTGCACCGCGGGGACACCTGCTATGTGGTGATGAACCTGTACCCGTACAACCCGGGCCACCTGCTCGTCTGCCCGTACCGGCACGTCTCGCTGTACTCCGACCTGAACGCGGCCGAGACCGGGGAGTTCGCCGCGTTGACGCAGCAGGCGATGCGGGTCCTGGGTGTCGTGTCGAAGGCCCAGGGCTTCAACATCGGCATGAACCAGGGCGAGGTGTCCGGGGCCGGCATCGCCGCGCACCTGCACCAGCACGTCGTTCCCCGGTGGCAGGGGGACTCCAACTTCATGCCGGTGATCGGCCAGACCAAGGCGCTGCCGCAGCTGCTGGAGGACGCCCGCGCCCTGCTCGCCGCCGGTTGGGCCGCCGGAGCCTGACGCCGTGGCTGACCCCCAGCAGCGTCCCGACGACGTCGACGAGCCGCCGAGACGGCCCGACGCGTCCATGGACCTGCTCAACCAGTTGCGGGACACGGCCCTGGACCCCTCCTACCCGGCGGCTGTCGCCGAGCACGACGGCCAGCGGCGGCGCCACCGCGTCCTCCTGCCCACCCTGCTGGTCGTCGGGCTGTTCTTCGGAATCGCCCTGGGCAGCCAGTGGCGAGCCGCGCCGGTGCTGGCCCAGGAGCGCGCCGACCTCATCGCTCGCATCGCGGCCGCGGAGGCCACCATCGATGATCTCCAGGCGCAGAGCGTGGCCCTCGCCGATGAGCTGCGCGAGCTGCGCCGGACGTCCGGTGCGCTGAGGGCGTCCGAACAGAGGCTCGCCGACACCCTGGGCAGGAGCGTGGGCACCGAAGGGGTCCGTGGCCCGGGCGTCCGGGTCGCCGTCGATGACGGGGCCGACTCGGCGGTCCAGGGGAGCCAGGTGGTCGACACGGATCTGCGCATGGTCGCGAACAGCCTCTGGGCGGCCGGCGCCGAGGCGATCGCCATCAACGGGCGCCGGCTCTCCTCGCGCACCGCGATCCGCAACGCCGGTGATGCGGTCACCGTCGACTACCGTTCCCTGAGCAGGCCCTACGTCATCGAGGCGATCGGGGAACCGCGTTCGTTGGAGGACGGCTTCCGCTCCTCGGAGGGCGGCCGCTGGCTCGAGGGTCTGGCCCAACACTACGGTGTCGTGTGGTCCATCGGGCGGGTCGAGGAGCTGACCCTGCAGGCTGATCCGGGCCTGGGCGTGGGGCGCGCCCGCAAGGTCCGCTGACAAGGAGGAAACGTGTACGCGATCATCGGGCTCGTCCTCGGCATCGCCTTGGGCATCTTCCTGCAGCCGGCGCTGCCACCCCAGCTGGAGCCCTACCTGCCCATCGCGATCGTGGCCGCACTGGACGCCGTCTTCGGCGGCTTCCGCGCCTACCTGGACGCCGTGTTCGACGACAAGGTGTTCGTCGTCTCGTTCGTCTCGAACGTGCTCATCGCCGCCCTCATCGTGTGGGTCGGAGACCTCATCGGTGTGGGAACACAGTTGTCCACGGCGGTCGTGGTCGTCCTCGGTATCCGCATCTTCACCAACGTGGCCCACATCCGACGGAAGCTGTTCCATGCCTGACCGGGAGCAGGAACAGCAGCGGGCCGGGACGAGCGTGTGGCGTCGCATGGCGTCCGACCTGGTCAGGCCGAGCCGCTCGCAACTGATCGTGGCGGTCGTCCTGTTGACCATCGGACTGGCGGTGACCATGCAGGTCACCGGGCAGCGCGACCAGCGCTACACGACCCTGCGCCAGGACGAACTGGTGTCCATGCTCGACGACGTGACCGCCGAGTCCCACCGGCTCGAGGCCGAGGTCACCGAGCTGCAAGGGACGCGCGAGCGGCTCCGGTCGGGAGCGGACGCCACTGCCGTGGCCCGCGACGAAGCACTCCGTCGCTTGGACGCCCTCGAACTCCTGGGGGGGACCGCACGCGCCTCCGGCCCCGGGATCCGGGTGACGATCATCGACAGGAACAGCAGGCTGACCCCCGAGATCATGCTCAACACCATCGAGGAACTCCGCGACGCCGGCGCCGAGGTCATGGAGATCGACGACCGCATCCGGCTGGTGACGACGAGTTGGGTCGGTGGGACGGCCGGGAACCTCGAGGTCGACGGGGTCCCGCTCGGGGACACGATCATCATCGAGGCCATCGGGGCACCCTCCACACTGGCCGAGGCGACGCGCTTCCGGGGCGGGCTGGTGAGCACCATCGAGGGGGAACGCGTGGGCGGCATGGCCCGCGTCGCGGAGGTCGCCGAACTGCGGATCGACTCGGTGGTCACTCCCGCAACACCCCGTTTCGCCGGCCCCGCCTGATGTTCCGCGCCCCTGTACGCTCTGTTCTCCATTAGGCTGATCACCGTCCGGTCCGGGGGGTCCGGGGTCAGCCGAGACAGAGGAGAAGTCGTGTTCCCTGAGGATCTTCGCTACACCGACAAGCACGAGTGGGTCCGCGCCGGTAACGGCTCGACGGTGCGCGTGGGCATCACGAGCTACGCCGCCGATGCCCTCGGTGACGTCGTGTACGTGTCCCTGCCCCAGGTGGGTGAGGAGGTCGCGACAGACGACGCCTGCGCCGAGGTCGAGTCCACCAAGAGCGTGAGCGACGTGTACGCGCCGCTGTCCGGCGTCATCACGGCCGTCAACGAGCAGCTGTCCGACACACCGGACACGATCAACAGCGACCCCTACGGGGACGGCTGGCTCTTCGAGATCGAGCTGTCGGACCCCAGCGAGCTGGAGGACCTGATGGATTCGGACGGCTACGCCGAGGTCGCGGGCGAGTAGGGTGTGTCGGTCGCCGGTACCTCCGGCGACCAGAGGGGTCACCCGGCCCAGGGGAGGAGTTCCATGTTCACGTGCCCGGAATGCGGCCAGGAGGTCGCAGCAGGAGTCAACTTCTGCTCGAACTGCGGCGCGCCGTTGCGCACGAACACCGGCGACACCACCCGGGTGATCCCGGTGGTGAAGCATCCGGCGGCGGACGTCCCGGTCGAGGTGACCGACCCCAAGCTGCCGGCCCTCCCCGACGTGCCGCCCGGGGCGTCCGCGCTCGTCGTCGTGCGCGGACCCAACGTGGGTGGCATCTTCCTGCTCGACCAGGACACGGTGACGACCGGTCGCCACCCCCAGTCGGACATCTTCCTCGACGACGTCACCGTGTCGCGTCACCACGCGAAGTTCACCGAGCGAGGTGGCCACATCTGGCTCTCGGACCTGAACAGCCTGAACGGCACGTACGTGAACCGCACCCTCATCGATGGCGAGGTGGCGCTGCGCAGCGGTGACGAGGTGCAGATCGGCAAGTTCCGGCTCGTCTACATGGTGGCGCCCAGCGGACGGAGCTAGATGCCCCCTGCCACCAAGAGCATCGGGCAGGTCCTCAAGGTCCTGAAGGAGGACTTCCCGGACATCACGATCAGCAAGATCCGGTTCCTCGAGGGTGAGGGCCTGATCTCGCCTGAGCGCGCCCCGTCCGGGTACCGACGATATTCCTCGGTCGACATCAAGCGCCTTCACTACATCCTCGACGTCCAGAAGAACCACTACCTGCCGCTGAAGGTCATCCGGGAGAACCTCGAGGCGATGGACGCCGGCGAGGAGCCGCCCAGCCCGGTGGCCCAGGCCAACCCGGGCACCCCCGGGGTGGCGGAGGTGTCCGACGACCTGCCCCCGGCCCTGCCGCCGGCGAAAGGTCCCCAGCCGAAACGGGCGATCCACGTCAACCGCAAGGAGCTGCTGCAGATCTCGGGGCTCTCGGAGGCGATGCTGAGCGAGTTGGAGGAGCACCGCCTGGTGCTGCCCCGCCACGGCACCGTTTACTACGGCCGCGATGCGCTCACGATCGCGGTCGCCGCGCGCAAGCTGGGGGAGTACGGGATGGACGCCCGCCACCTCCGTGCCATCAAGCAGGTGGCCGAGCGGGAGGCCGCGCTCATCGAGCAGGCGGTCCACGCGCACAGCCGGCGGCGCTCGGCGACCCGTGAGACGATCGCCGAGGTCATGAAACTGGTCATGTACGCCCATGCGGCGCTGCTGCGCTCGTCCATCAGGTCCTGAACCGGAGGTGACCATGATCCCGATGCTGTTCAGTGAGGTGAGGGTGACCGGAGTGGCTGACACTCCCGTCCTCCTCCTGCGCGAGGCCCAGGGAGTGCGCCACCTGGCGGTGTGGATCACCGCGGCCGGAGGCAATGCGATCCTGTCGGCACTGGAGGACGCCGACGACGAGCACCCGGGAACCCACGACCTCATGATCGAGGCCCTGTCCGTCCTGGAGGCGGTGGTCGATTCCGTGCACATCACCGACGTGGTCGAGGGTGTGTACTCGGCCCACATCGTGGTCGGGGGCAGCAACGTCACCGCTCGGGTGTCGGACGCCGTGGCCCTGGCCCTGCGCTGCGGCGCGACGATCCTGGCCGACGAGGACCTCCTGGACGAGGCGGGCGTCGGTGGCTCGGACACCGAGGTCCCCCCCGCCGGGACCCTCGGTGAGGGCGGGGGCGACGAACAACTGGAGGAGTTCCGGGCGTTCCTCGACATGATCAACCCCGAGGACTTCGGCCCCTCGCCGCAACAACCCTGACGCATCGCTTGAGGGTTTGGTGAAGTGCCGGCCACCCATGGGCGTGTCGAGGTCCCTCCCGGATCCCGGGCGCTACCGTCATACTGGTAGGACGACGAACGACGCAGGAGGCATGGTGAACGCACCGCAGGAGAAGGCCCCGCGGCCCACGGCTGGGTTGCAGGACGTCCTCTTCGAGGGCGACTTCTCGCCCATGCCGGAGGACATCGGCTTTCGCGGTCCGGTGGCCTGCAGCGCCGCAGGCATCACGTACCGTCAGCTCGACTACTGGGCCCGCACCGGCCTCGTGGTGCCCGAGGTCCGCGCGGCCGAGGGTTCCGGCACGCAGCGCCTGTACTCGTTCCGCGACATCCTGATGCTCAAGGTCGTCAAGCGCCTGCTCGATGCCGGCATCTCCCTGCAGCAGATCCGGATCGCCATCGACCACCTGCGTGCCCGGGGTGTGGAGGACCTGTCCAGCGTCACGCTGATGAGCGACGGCGTCTCCGTGTACGAGGCGGTGTCGGACTCCGAGATCATCGACCTCGTCCATGGCGGGCAGGGCATCTTCGCGATCGCCCTGGGCCGGGTGTGGCACGACCTCGAGGGCAGCCTTGCATCCCTGCCCACCGAGCGGGCCGAGCCGGGCGTCGCCGCTGAGCCGGTCCTCACGGACGAACTCGCCGCTCGGCGCGCTGCCCGCAACGCGGTCTAGGAGCCTGCGCGGCGGTTGCCCGGTTTAGTAGGCTGGGAACCCGTGCAGCGCCAGTCCGGGTGAGCGTCTCCCGGAGGTCAACGGCGCGGCAGAGGGAGTGCGTCATGGAACCGTTCGGCATCCGTCACCTCGGGCCCACCGAGCAGGATCGGGCCGCGATGCTCGATGCCCTCGGCGTGGCATCGTTGGACGCCCTGACGGACGAGGCGGTCCCCGCCGACATCCGGACCACCGCTCCGATCGATCTGCCGGCCGCCGTCAGCGAGGCGCAGGTGCAGACCGACCTCGCGCGCATGGCCGCCCGCAACAACCCGCTCCGCGCGATGATCGGGCAGGGGTACCACGGCACCGTGACGCCCCCGGTGATCCGTCGCGGCATCCTGGAGAACCCGGCCTGGTACACCGCCTACACGCCCTACCAGCCCGAGATCAGCCAGGGCCGACTCGAGATGCTGCTCACCTTCCAGACCATGGTCGCCGACCTGACCGGGTTGCCCTCGGCCGGAGCCTCGCTGCTCGACGAGGCCACCGCCGTCGCCGAGGCCGTGGCCGTTGCCCGCCGCCAGCAGCGCAAGGGCTCGGTCGTCCTGGTGGATGCCGGGATCCTGCCCCAGTCACTGGCCGTCGTGCGGACGCGCGCGTTCGCCCTCGACGCCGAGGTCGTCGTGGTGGACGACCTCGTCTCCGGGCTGCAGCGCCACGACGCGTTCGCCGTCGTGGTCCAGACCCCCGCCGCCGACGGATCGCTCCGGACGATCGACGAGCTGCGCACGATCGCCGCCAAGGCCCACGAGAACAACGCGCTCGTCATCGCGGCAGCGGACCTGCTCGCCCTCACCCTGCTGCCGGCCCCGGCCGAGTGGGGCGCCGACCTCGCGGCCGGCACGACGCAGCGCTTCGGCGTCCCGCTGTTCTACGGCGGTCCGCACGCCGGGTACATCGCCGTCGGCGCCGGCATGGAGCGCCAGCTGCCCGGACGCCTCGTCGGGTTGTCCAAGGACCGTCACGGCACCCCCGCCCTGCGGCTGGCGCTGCAGACCCGTGAGCAACACATCCGCCGTGAGAAGGCGACCTCCAACATCTGCACCGCTCAGGTCCTGCTCGCCGTCACGGCTGCGGCGTACGCCGTGTACCACGGGCCCGAGGGGCTGCAGGGCATCGCGCGCGACGTCCACACCGGGGCTCGTCGGCTGGCGGCGGCCATCTCCGCCGCCGGGGGAGAGCTGGTCTCGGACTCCTTCTTCGACACCATCACGATCCGGGTTCCGGCTGATTCGGCGCGGATCGTGGCCGCGGCCCGCGAGGTCGGCGTCCACCTCTGGGCGCTGGACGAGGACCGCGTCAGCATCTCCGTCGGCGAGGACGTGACCGAGACCGAACTGGCGGCTGTGGCGTCCCTGTTCGGTGGCACCCTCTCGGACGCCGTGGCCGGCGGTCTGGGCCAGCCCGCACGCGGGACCAGCTTCCTGACACACCCGGTGTTCCACTCGTACCGGTCCGAGACGGAGATGATGCGCTACCTCCGCGCGCTGGGGGACCGCGACTTCGCGCTCGACCGCGGCATGATCCCGCTCGGGTCCTGCACGATGAAGCTGAACCCGGCGGCAGCGATGGAGCCCATCAGCTACCCCGGTTTCGCCAACCTGCACCCGTTCGTCCCGGCGCAGGACGCGCTGGGGTACGCCGAACTGGTGTCCGCCGTCGAGGCCCAATTGGTCGCCGTGACCGGGTATGACCGCGTGTCGCTGCAACCCAACGCCGGGAGCCAGGGTGAGTTCGCGGGTCTGATGGCGGTGCGTTCCTACCACCGGGCGCGCGGTGAGGAGCACCGGACCATCTGCCTCATCCCCGCGTCCGCGCACGGCACGAACGCCGCGTCCGCAGCCATGGCCGGGATGGACGTGGTCGTGGTGAAGACCGCCTCGGACGGCTCGATCGACTTCCACGATCTCGAGGCCAAGATCGCCAAGCACGCCGAGCGGCTCGCCGTGATCATGATCACCTACCCGTCGACGCACGGCGTGTACGAGACGCGCGTCGCCGAGCTCTGCGACAAGGTGCACGAGGCGGGCGGCCAGGTCTACGTCGACGGTGCCAACCTCAACGCGCTCATGGGCCTCGCCCAGCCCGGCAAGTTCGGCGCGGACGTGTCCCACTTGAACCTCCACAAGACGTTCTCGATCCCGCACGGCGGCGGTGGTCCGGGCGTGGGACCCGTGGCGGTGCGCGAGCACCTCGCGCCGTACCTGCCCAACCACCCGGTGGTGGCCGAGGCCGGTCCGGCCACCTCGTACGGCCCGGTGGCGGCCTCGCCGTTCGGCTCTGCGGGGGTCCTGCCGATCACCTACGGCTTCATCGCCCTGATGGGCCCCGACCTGCGCCTGGCCTCGCAGACGGCGGTGCTGTCGGCGAACTACCTGGCCAAGCGCCTGTCGGAGCGGTTCCCCATCCTGTACACCGGTGCCGGTGGCTGGGTCGCCCATGAGTGCATCGTCGACCTGCGGCCGCTGACCAAGGACACCGGCGTGACGGTGGACGACGTCGCCAAGCGCCTGATCGACTACGGCTTCCACGCGCCGACGATGAGTTTCCCGGTCGCGGGAACGCTGATGGTCGAGCCCACCGAGTCGGAGTCGCTCGCTGAGCTGGACCGCTTCGTGGAGGCCATGCACGCGATCGCGGACGAGGCCGCGCGTGTGAAGGCCGGGGAGTGGCCGGCGGACGACAACCCGCTGTCCAACGCTCCCCACACGCTGGCCGAGGTCGCCGCCGATGAGTGGAGGCACCCCTACCCGCGCAGCGCCGGTGGCTTCCCCGCCGGGCAGAGGCTGGGCGGTGTCTCCACCGGGGCCCGCGACAAGTACTGGCCCGCCGTCGCCCGCATCGACCAGGCCTACGGCGATCGCCACCTCGTCTGCTCCTGCCCGCCGATGGAGGCCTACGAGGACTGACCTCCCGACGGCTTGTGGGGGAGACACCCACCCCCACCCCTTGTCGCGGGGGTGGGGGCCTTGGTTAGGGTGAAGTCATGCCGAAGTGGATCGAGGACCTCAAGGCCAAGCCGTGGGCGGTGCACGTCCGCCAGGCGTTCGCACGATTCGGAGAGCGACTGGGGGGCCAGTTCGCGGCGGCGATCACCTACTTCTCGGTGCTCTCGATGGTGCCGGTGCTCATGGTCACCTTCGCGGCCCTGGGGCTCACGATCACCGTTTTCCTGCCGGACATCCTCGACCGGGTCAACGCCTGGATCCAGGAGGTCGTGTCCGGGCAGGGTGATCTGGGGGACCAACTCAACGCCGCCGTCGACCAGGCCTTCAACAGCTGGCAGACCGTCGGCGCCATCGGCCTCGTGTCGGCGGTGTGGTCGGGCGCTCACTGGGTGAAGAACATCCGTTCAGCCGTCCGGGCGATGATCCGCCCCGCCTTCGACGTCTCGGAGGCCAAGACGAACGTCGTCCTCGACACCCTGAAGAACGCGGGGATTCTCCTGTGCCTGCTCGTTCTGGTGGCACTCTCGATGGCCATGACCACGGTCGCGACGGCAGCGCGCGACCTGGTGGGGACGTTGCTCGGGCTCGATCGAGTGCCGGGTGGGCAATACCTGCTCTCCTTCGTGCCGCTCGCCGGCACGCTGCTGGCCGGCTTCGTGCTGTTCGCGTTCCTGCTGAAGGTCTTCCCGGAGACGCGCCTCCCCGCCGCCGTCCTCCTGAAGGGTGCCGGGATCGGCGCCGCGGGCATGGCGATCCTGCAGTACCTCGCCGGGCTGCTCATCGGCCTGTTCTCCGGCAACGCCGCCTATGCGGTGTTCGGCAGCGTCATCGTCGTCATGCTGTTCTTCAACCTCTTCGCCACGCTCATCCTCCTCGTGGCAGCGTGGGTGGGGACCCATCCGGAGGTCACCGGCCACGACGTGACGCTCACCGACTCCGTGCCTGCCCACCCGACCGACTACGCCACCAAGAAGATGGCTGCCGAACTCGCCGCCGCGCGCAGGCGCGAGGAGACCGACCAGATCCCGGTCGACGTGGCCCAACGCCGCGCCGCGGCGAGCCGGGGCGCGGGTGCAGCCGCCGGAGCACTCGTCACCGGACTCGTGGCAGCCATCGCTGCGATCCTCTCCGGCCTCAACCGACGCTGACGCCCCCGGCCCATGTGCATTTCCGGGTGGAAGGACCCCAAGGATTCTCGGGGTTCTTCCACCCGGAAATGCACACCGGGGGCGCGCAGCAGCGATCAGTGCGCGGCCGGGGGAGCCGCGACCGGGGCGTCCTGACCGATCTCGGACAGCAGGTCGAGGTACCACTGCTGCGTGATGTCGAACGGCTTGCCCCCGGCGATGCGGGCGAACTCGATGGGTCGCAACTCGTCGCCGCGCTCCTCGTCGTGGCCGATCACGCCGGGCTCGCCCCGGAGGGCGGCATCCACGGCGAGGTCGACCATGGAGCCGATGAGCTCCAGATCGTACTCGTTCGAGGCGGCGGACCGGGAGTAGTAGCCCGACTTCTGCACGAGGGTCTTCTCGGCACCCAGCATCTGGGCGAACTGCTCGCCGAACCATGCGCCGGGATTCACCTTGTCGAGGCGGATGTGGCCGAACGCGTCGCGCGGGACGTCCTGGCCGGCGGCCTCCATCTCGGCGACGATCGCCTCGACACCCGCACCCTCGGAGATGAAGATCGTCACGTTGCCGACCTCGTCCATGACCGTCCGCAGGCGCGCCGCCTCGGCCTTGAGGTCGATGACGGCCTCGGGCAGGTAGATGCCGTGGACGTCCCACGCCTTCTGCGACAGTCCGATGCTGGGCAGCCACTGCTGCGCGGTGAGCCACTCGCGGTACTTGCGGGCGGTCGCGGCGGTCAGCCAGCCACAGTTGCGACCCATGACCTCGTGGACGATGAGCATGCGCGCGTTGGCGTTGTGCTCGGCGACGACGTTCTGGGCGAAGCGCGAGCCCATCTCGGCGGCCGTGTCAGCGCCCAGGCTCTGGCGGATCGGGATGACGTCGTTGTCGATCGTCTTGGGCAGGCCGACGACGGTGAGTTCGTAATCGTGCTCGTGCAGGTACTGCGCCAGGTCCGCGGCGGTGGTGTTGGTGTCGTCGCCCCCGATGGTGTGCAGGATGGTGACCCCGTCCTCGATGAGGCGGTCCGCGGCGAACTTGAGCGGGTCCACGCCCTCGGCGACCAGACCGCGCTTGACGAGGTCCTTGGTGTTGGTGAGCTTCACCCGGCTGTTGCCGATCGGCGACCCACCGAAATTCTTCAGGAGCGCTGCGTTCGCGCGCGCCTCGTCGTCGACCTTCAGGTGGTCACCCGACAGGAGGCCCTGATAGCCGTTCCTGTACGCGATGATCTCGATCTCAGGCGCAACCCGGGTGTAGCGCTCGATGAGTCCTCCCACCGCGGTGGACAGGCACGGGGCGAACCCGCCGGCGGTGAGCAGTGCGACCTTCTTCGTCATGGATGACCTCTCGCGTGGGGAACAACAGCAGCCTCGTGGGCGTCAGCGTCAAGCCTAGGGGGTGTCGGGCGCCCTGGGTCAGGGTTGTCCCGTTGGCCCGACCTGTGGATGACGGCCCCCCTTCAGCAGGAGGCGGGTGGCAGGATGGGGGCGCACCCCACCGCAGGAGCACCCATGATTCCCGTTCACCCCCGGCCCGGTCGCGATCAGCGCGGCCAGGCCGTGTCGTCCTTCGTCGCGGTCGTCCTCGTGGCGATCTTCGGTGTCGCCGGCCTGGTGGTCGACGGCGGGGCGCGTTCAGCGGCCAAGGCCGACGCGGAGGCCGCCGCGGCGCACGCCGCCCGGGCGGCCGTGGACGCGAGCGCCCGCCACCGGGCCGCCGGGCGGCCCGTGGACCTCGGCACCGTCCGCGCCGCCGGTCAGGCTGTGCTGGCAGAACGGGGCCTCACGGGCACGATCAGCGTGGTGGGCGGATCCGTCCATGTCTCGACCAGCACGTCGGTGCGCACGGTCTTCCTAGGCCTGATCGGCATCACCACGCTCTCGGCCTCCGGCGACGCGACGGCGGCCCTGGCGGCCTGATCGCCGATGGTCAGGCGAGGCTGGCCGCCATCCGCTCGACCGCCTCGGTGATGATGTCCGGCGAGGTCGCGAGGTTCATCCGGACGAACTGCCCGTGGTCGGGGCCGAAGTCCGCGCCATGGTTCAGGGCGACCCGTGCCCGGGTGAGGAAGTGGTCGCGCGGGCTCCCCAGACCGAGCTCCGAGCAGTCCAGCCACGCGAGGTAGGTACCGGGAGCGGGGTCGTAGCGGACACCCGGCAGCTTCTCGGCGACCAACTTCGCCAACAGCGCCTTGTTGTCGGTCACCTCGACCATGACCTCGTCCACCCACCCCTGTGCGTGGCGCAGGGCGGCCGTGTGGGCGATGGTGCCCATCTGGCTGGTGGACTGGTTGGCCAGGGGAGGCAGGTTGTCGAACGCCTCCTGGGCCCGGGTCCCACGGATGAACAGGCCCGCCTTGAATGCGGCGAGGTTCCACCCCTTCCCCGCCGAGAACGCCACCACGGCCCGCTGGCCCTCGTCCAGGGTCAGGATCGGAGTGAAGCGGACGCCGGGATCGACGAGGACGGCGTGGATCTCGTCGACGACGAGGAGGACGCCGTGCTCGTCGCAGAGTCGTCCGACCGCGGCCAGTTCCTCGGCCGTGTGGACCGTCCCGGTCGGGTTGTGGGGGGAGCACAGCAGGTAGGCGGTGGGGGAGTCCGGGCCGGTGAAGGCGTCCTCCAGCGCGCCGAGGTCGAGGCGTCCCTCGGGGGTGAAGGGAACGGGGGTGACGTGGCGGCCGTAGCCCTGGATGACCTGCCAGAACGGCTGGTAGACCGGCGGGTTGAGCACCACGTGGTCACCCACGGCCGTGTTGCCGATCAGGAGGGCCAGGATGGCGTTCATCACGTCGCCCGAGCGACGCAGCTGCTCGGGGGCGGGACGCCAGCCCCAGCGGGACTCCGCCATGTCGGCGTAGGCGTCGGCGTAGCGCGTCCCCCACGGGTACCCGGTGTCGCCGACCTGCATCGCCGAGACCACCGCGTCGACGACCGCCCGGTGCAGGTTCAGGTCCATCTCGGCGACCCACAGGGGCAACACGTCGGGCTCGAAGACCTGCCACTTCAGTGATGTGCGTCGGCGCAGTTCGGACTCGGTGAGGGAGAACAGTGACATGCAGGAGATTGTGGCACCTGCCGACTAGGGTGATGTCCATGGCCCGGTACTTCGACGTGCACCCCGCCAACCCGCAGCCGCGGTCGATCCACCAGGTGGTCGACATCCTGCGCTCGGGGGGGCTGATCGTCTACCCCACGGATTCCGGCTTCGCGCTGGGGTGCACGCTGGGCAATGCCGAGGGGCTGGAGCGCATGCGGTCGATCCGCAAGCTCGACCGCCATCACCACTTCACGCTCGTGTGCTCGACGTTCGCCCAGCTGGGCCGGTACGTGGAGATGGGCAACGACGTGTTCCGAGCGATCAAGTCGGCCACGCCCGGTCCCTACACGTTCATCCTCCACGCGACGCGGGAGGCGCCCAAGGCCATGCTGCACGACAAGAAGAAGACCGTGGGTGTCCGCATCCCAGACCACGTCACGGCCCAGGCCTTGCTGGACGCGCTGGGGGAGCCGCTCATGTCGAGCACGCTGATCCTGCCGGACCGGACCGAGCCGATGCTGGACGGGTGGACCATCAAGGAGACGCTCGAACACGTGGTCGACGCGGTGCTGGACTCGGGCGACGTGGGGGTGGGCCCCACGACCGTCGTGGACTTCACCGACGAGGAGATCGGCATCGTGCGTGCCGGAGCCGGTGACACGGCCCCGTTCGAGGGGTAGCCCGCGGGACGCGTCAGGCCAGTTCGGCCGTCAGCGTGTACCCGTCCTCGACGTCGGTGATGCGCGCGGTGACGATGCCGTGCTTGTCGATCGTGTAGGTCTCCTCGATCGTGGGGCCCTCCCACGTCCGTTCGACCGGGATCCCGGTCAGGTCCCGTCCGTCGCGCAGGGCACGATCGTAGGGGAACAACACTTCGCAGTAGGGCACGACGTCGCCGGTCGGCTGGCCGGTGGGGCCGAGTGAGGTGTACTCCACGAAGCGGAACGCGCCGATGTTGTGGACCGGCCGGTAGCGCCGGGTGACCACGACGTCGCCGTCCGGGCTGGTGTGCAGGTCGCTGTCGAGAATCGCGTCGAAGGCCAGTTGGCTGCCCCCGTCCCACTCGCGGAACACCCCGAAGCCGCGCGAGAGGCGGTCGGTGAGGTGGAAGCCGGACGTGGCGTCCGCGGCGATGGCCAGACCGATGGCGGTGGACGCCGCGGGGTACGGGGAGCGGTGGACGCGGCGTCCGAAGCGCTCGCGGAGCACCCGGGCCACGTGCGGCAGCCCCGACGCGCCACCCACCAGGTAGAGGCCGGCCACCTCGGCGGCCCCCAGGTTGTCTCCGTCGAGTCCGCCCAAGAGGGGCTCCAGCACGTCGAGGGTGGCCTCCACCAGCGGGGTCGCGGCCTCGTAGAACTGATCCACGGTCACGACGACGGGCGTGCTGCCGACCTCCAGGGCGATCCTCTTGGACTGGGGGGAGAGGTTCTCCTTGGCCGTGCGGCAGTCGTCCAGCAGGGACGCCCGCTCACGGTCGGTGAGCTCGACCGGGGCACCCACTTCGCGCAGCGCGCACGCGGCCAACACCTCGTCGAAGTCGTCGCCGCCCAGACGGTTGAGGCCGACCGACCCCACGACCTCGTGGGACAGGTCGTCGACGCGGACCAAGGAGGCATCGAAGGTGCCGCCGCCCAGGTCGTACACGACGACCCGGGTACGGCGACTGTTGATGCTGCGGGGCTGGCGATGGGTGAACTCGAAGCCGGCGGCCGACGGCTCGTTCAGCATCCCCACGACGTTGAAGCCCGCGGACCGGAAGGCCGCGAGGGTCAGGAAACGCTGGGCGGAGTGGGCGTGCGCCGGCACGGCGACGACCGCCTCGAGTTCCTCCCCCTCCGCGATCAGCGGGGTCAGGTTCGAGGCGGTCCGCAGGGCATGCCCCAGCGCGGTGAGGAATCCGGTGACGAGGTCGACGAGCCGAATCCGGAGGCCCTCGACGTCCACGGTCGTGTCGCTGATGATGCTGCCCGAGGCGAGTTCCCGCTTGAAGGAGCGGACCAGGAACGCGCCCGCGGCCGCGGCCTGCAGGGCCTCGAAGCCGTACACGAGCTGGTCGCCCCTGCGCGCGACGACGGAGGGGAAGTGGTCGACGGTGTCGCCGTTGGGGTCGGTGAAGCTGACGACGGGGTAATTGCCCCGGTCGACGACGGCGACGATCGTGCGGGTGGTGCCGAAATCAATGCCAAGCTTCATGACGGTCACGCTACCCGGACGACGTCCGCCCTCCGGAACGTGTCCCGCTCAGGGGACGGGGCCGACCGGAGGCTCCGATCCGTGCTCGCCCTTGTCGTCCGCGTCGCCACCGAGCTCTGCGAGGAACTGTTCGAACTGCTCACCGATCTCGTCGGCCGATGGCAACTGGGCCTTCTCGGCGTTGCGGAGGTCGCGCTCCTGGACGAAGTGGTCGTAGCCCCGCTCGAGGGCGGCCACCATGCCGGTGAGTTCCTCGCTCTCGCGGACCTGATGGTCGATCTGGGCACGGACGATGCCGGCCGCGAGGTCGAACCCGTCCGTGGGGACCGCCAAGGACGACGCCTCCCGCAACGCTGACATCAGGGCGCGCGCGGCGTCCGGGTAGTCGTTCTCGGCGATGTAGTGCGGCACGTGCGCCACCAGTCCCAGGACGTCGTGGCCGGCTTCTCCCAACCGGAGTGTCAGGACGCCGGTGAAGGACGCGCTGAGCTGGAACGTGCCGAGGACCGGCACCTCGTCCTCGAGCAGGGCGGGGTCGGACGCGAAGCGCGTGACCGCAACCGGCCGCGTGTGCGGGGCGGGTGCCGGCATGGACTGGACCAGAACCGTCCTGTGGACACCCAACTGGTCGATCACGTGCTGGACGCCGGCGGACATCCGCTCCCACTGGAGGGACGGCTCCGGGCCGTTGAGCAGCAGGAAGTCCCGACCGTCGTGGTCGGTCAGCAGGTGGAGGTTGATCTCGGGCTTGTCGTACTCGCCGAAGTGGTCGCGGTCGAACACGATCGTCGGGCGACGGCCCGCGTAGTCGATCAGCTGGTCGGCGTCGAAGCGCCCGATGACCCGGTTGGGCAGGTGCTCCAGGAGCTCGGCGTCCACGAGGCGCTGGGTGTGCCCGGCATCGACGTAGCTGCCGAGGGTCACCACGAGGGTGTCGGCGTGCAGCGTCCGCTGGTCGACGTGGGATTCCCACGAGAACAGCGAAGTCGGTTCGAGCATGACGTCCTCCTGCCTTACTGGTTCGACAGCCCCATCAACGCCGACGATCCCGCGCGCATTCCCGTCAGCGCTCCAGGCGCTTGGTCACCCGCCGTTCGACCCGCCGCTCACGTCCGGACGCGGTCACGGCGTGGTCGAGGGAGACGCGACCCGGTCCGGTGAGCACGAGCGGCAGCGCCAGGGCGGCGTAGGCCAGGAGCCCCTCCCCGGCCACCGTGCGCGTGACGGGATCGAGCAGCGGGGCGCCATCGAGCACCTCCAGGGCGTGGAGGCCACCGATGACCAGCACCTGGGCCAACGCGGCCAGCCGCGTCCCGAAGCCCACGGCGAGCAGGATCGGCAGGCCGAGTTGCCCGGCCACGGCCAGCCCACCGGCCAGCTCGGGGGCCGCGGAGAGCACGGCGTGCTCCCGGAGCCTGTCGGTGAGCGCGAAGAAGTTGAAGGCGTTGCCAATGCCGTGCAGGACGAGGGGGAGCGACAGCAGCCGCAGGACCAGCAGGCCGAGGTCGGTCGACGGCCGGTTGTTGAGGCGCGAGACCTGGAGCTCCCAATCAAGGGTGCTCCGCGGGTCGGGTCGCTCCTCCTCGCTGGTCGGGCTGGGCACGCGGATCGGTCCGACGTGGGGGGTTTCGACCGTCGGGATCACGCGGGTCCTCTCGGACTCGGGCGTGGTGGGCGGCACACCGAAGGCGATCGTGCGCTCGGCGTCAGGGTCGCCCCCCGTGTCCCGCGACCAGGGGGAGCCCTGGGGTTCCTGTGTCATGTTTCCTCCTCCACTCGGATCACGTCGACGGCCACCGACAGGGTGCTGGACGCTCCCTCGGTGAAGATGACTCCCTTCAACGGTGACACGTCACGGAAATCTCGCCCCCAAGCCGTCATCAGGTAGCGGCTGTCGGCCAGGTGGTTGTTGGTGGGGTCGAGGTCGACCCAGGTCCCGCCCGGTACCATGACGGCCGCCCAGGCGTGCGTCGCGTCCGAGCCTGCCAGCTTGACCCGACCCGGCGGCGGGCTGGTCTCGATGTATCCGCTGACGTAGCGCGCGGGGAGCCCGACGGCGCGGAACACCCCGACGGCCAGGTGCGCGAAGTCCTGGCAGACGCCGGCGCGGGTGGCGAGCAGTTGCGGCAGGGTCGTCCTCGTCGTCGTGGCTCCCTTGGTGTAGGCGAAGTCGCGGAAGATGCCGCCCGTGACCGCGACGATCGCCTCCCCCAGGGGCCGATCGGGTGGGGCGAGCGTCTCGGCGAAGGCTCGCACCTCGGGGCCGAGGGCGACCAGCGGTGATGCCAGGAGCAGGGTGGCGCGCTCCAACGGGTTGACGCCGGCCTCCGCGCTGAGGGCCGCCGCTGCCTCGGCGACCGTCCAGCGGTTCAGCGCGTCGAGGTCGACCTTCGGGTACGCCACCTCGATGAGACTGGTCTTGGTCACGGTGAGGGCACGGTGGGGGGTGCTGATCTCCAGGTAGTGGCTGAAGTTGCCGAACGCGTCCACGTGCTCGTCGAGGACGTCCGGGGTCGGCGAGACCTCGATCGCGTGGGACAGGACCCGCTGGTTCGCTGTGTCGCGTGGCCGCAGGCACGCGCGGCCGAAGGAGCTCGTGACGTCCGCCTCGTAGGTGTAGGCGGTGACGTGGCGGACCTCGTAGCGGCGGGGACCGAGGTGTCCGAGGGCCTGCGCGCTCATCGCGCACCCCGGGTGTGCTCGGCCACGGCGAAGCTGCTCTGCGGTGCCTGGGTGGAGAAGTGGGCGGCCTCCACGGCGTCCGAGAACGTGCGCAGGCCCTCCTCCAGACCGATGAGGCTCTCGACGAGGTCGAGGCGCTGTCCGGCGGCCAGCGCCACCGCGTCCAGGCCGAACACGGTGCCGTGGAGTCCGCGGAGTCGCTCCGCCAGCCGCACGTCGGGGGCGTGCCCGAGCGCCACGGCCAGCTGTTCCACCTGGAACGCCACGGAACGGGGGTTGGTGGCGTCGCAGACCAAGAGTTGCAGGGCGGACGCCGCGGGCTGCGCCGGGCCGACGCCGGCGGACTGCCTGCGTCGGTGGGTGATCAGGCTGTCGCCGACCCGCAGGACGGCCTCCACGACCTGGCCCTCGACGACCGGGGAGCGGGGGAGTGCGATCGTGTTGCGCAGGAGGCGGACGGTGGACTGCGCACGTTCCATGCGGCGGCCCGCCTCGATGAAGGCCCACGTGGGGTCCCGGACGAGGCTCTCGGTCACCAGACCGGACAGGGCCAGCAGTGAGTCGAGGATGCGCTCACTGGTCAACTGCACGGGGATCGAGTCCTCCCCGCGCGCCTCGGCCAGGATGCGCTGCAACCGGCTCAACACGCTCGGAGTGCTCAGCGAGAGCACCTCGCGCACCTGCAGGGCGGTCGCGGCGGCGCGATGGACGGAATGGGCGACGCCCCCGACCACCTGCTCGTCGACCAGGAGTTGCTCCAGCACGGGGAGGGGATCATCGAGGTGCTGGGGGGACTGCGGGCCGGTGAACGAGGGGCATGCCATCGTGACGGCGCTCAGGGCCTCCAGCATCGCGCGCATCGCGGCGTTTCCCGGGGTGCCGGCGCGCCGGTGGTGGTCCTCGACGAGGTTGTCGGCGACGAGCAACAGCCGGGCGGCCATCTCGGCGCGCTCCGCATAGCGGCCCGACCAATACAGGTTGCTGCCCGTGCGGGGGGTGAGGCCCGGCAGGCGCGTCTCCCTGGGGAGCGAGCGCGTCCGGCCGTGGGAGCCGAGGTCGAGCGCCGCCGGACGAGGGTCGCCGCCGTCCAGGACCCAGACGTCCTTGGAAGCGGCACCGGTCGCGTTGGTGATGGTGAAGGTGTCCGCCGTGGACGCGATGCGTGCCAGGCCGCCGGGAAGGAAGTGGTACTGGCCGGCGACCGCGACGCCGAACGTGCGCAGGACGACGCCGCGCGGCTGGAGGCCGTGGGCGGTGACGAAGGGCGCGGTCGACGTGCTGATCGGTTCCTGGCCGACGAAGGCCCAGGGATCGGCCTCGATCCTCGCGGCCAGGGACGCGAGCTGCTCCCGGGATCGCTGCCAGCCCAGCACGTTCCCCCCGCCGCTCCCGCGGGCAATGGGCTTGACGATGAGTCGGTCAAGGTTCGCGAGCACGTGCCGGCGCGACGTCGCGTCCCCGCACCACCAGGTCGGGGGGGTCGGGAGGAGCAGGTCCTCGCCCAGCAGTTCGCGGGCGATGGCGGCCTGGAACGGGAACAGGCCCGGGTTCTCCAGGACCGCGGCGCGGAGCGGGTTGACCACCGCGACACTCCCACGTCGGGCCGCCGCGACCAGTCCGGCGACCCCGAGGCGGGAGGACCCACGCAGGTCGAGCGAGTCGCACCAGTCGGCGTCGACGCGACGCAGGACCACGTCGACGGCCTCCAGACGCCCCATCGTGCGGAGCCAGAGGCGGCCGCCGCGCATGACGAGATCATCGGACTGGGCCAGCGGATGGCCCAGCAACGTCGAGAGCATCGCTTGATCGAAGGCCGTCTCGCTCCCGGGTCCGGGGGTCAGCAGGACGACGTGGGGAACGTCCGACTCCGACGGCGGCGCCGCTTCGGCCAGCCCGAGTTGGAGCAGGTCGAACCAACCGCGCAGCCGGCGCAGGTTGGCCTGTCGATGCACCCGGTCCAGCGCCCGGGCGATGACGCGGCGGTTCGCCATCGCGTAGCCGGCCCCCGACGGCGCCTGCGTCCGGTCGGAGACGACCGTCCAACCCTCCTGGGTCCGGGCGATGTCGGTGGCGGTCATCGGGACGGACCGCGTGCCCCGTTGGGGGGTGCCGTGGGCCGCGGGAAGGAACCCGGGATGCCCGGCGACGACCTCGGCGGGAACGATCCCACGGCGGACCAGGCCGTTGTCCCCGGTGACATCCCGGAACACCGCATCCAGCAGGCGAGCCCGCTGCTCCAGTCCGCGTTCGAGCGCCTGCCACTCGTCGGCGCCCAGCACCAAGGGCAGGGGATCGAGCAGCCAGGGCCGAGGCCCGCCCTCCTCCGTCGCGGGGCCGTAGGTGACGCCGTCGTCCGCGAGCAGCCGCTCGACCCTGCGACGCCGAGCCTGCAGCCCGATCGTCCCGAAACGGGTCAGCGCCTCCTCGACCAGGGCCGCCCTCGGCCGGACGCCACCGGCCTCGATCAGTTCGTCCGGACCACGCCGCAGGCCCGGGGGAAGATCCGCGTCGGGGGAGTCCAGCCGCTCGGCGTACTGGAGTGCCAGGGGACTCGCCCCGTCGAGCAGTTCAGCGGACATGGCACCTCCCCGATCAGCCGCGCCCGCGGTCGTGCCGTCGCAGGTCGAGTGTCACAGGGTACTCACCGGGCTGGCTGGGGAGCAGGGAGGAGGTGACCGCCCAGCTGGAGCGGTCCACCCGTCCGCTCGTGCGGTTCGGCACGAACCGGCTGGCGCGCCTCGTCTCGGCGGCGGCCGCGTTCACCGGGCGGTCCTCGTACGAACGTCCTCCCGGATGGACGATGTGGTGGGTGAAGCCTCCGAGCGACTGCTCGTTCCACGTGTCGACGAGGTCGAAGTCCAGCGGGGCATGGACACCGATGCTCGGGTGGAGCGCCGACGGGGGAGCCCACGCGCGGAACCGCACCCCTCCGACGAGGGCGCCGGCGTCCGGCGCGGTGGAGAAGCCGCCGGTCGAACCGGGCGACACCAGGGGAACGGGCACGCCGTTGCAGGTCAGCACGTGGCGTCCCGGCACGAGGCCGGTCGCGGCGACCTGGACCCGCTCGAGGCTGGAGTCCACGTAACGTGAGGTGCCCTGTCGGGTGACCTCCTCCCCGAGGACGTGCCAGGGCTCCAGCGCGGCGCGCAGCTCCAGGTGCACGCCGTCGACGTCGACCTCCCCCAGGCGCGGGAAGCGGAACTCGAGGAACGGCTCCAGCCACGCGATGTCGAAGGCCGGTCCGTCGAGGTGCGCGTTGAGGTCCTCCACCACGGCGCGCAGGTCGGCCGCCGCGAAGCTCGGCAACAGGAAGCGGTCGTGCAGCCGGGTGCCCCAGCGCACGAGCGGCGCAGTGTGGGGCTCGTTCCAGAAGCGGAGCACCAAGGCCCGGACCAGCAGCTGTTGGACCAGGGCCATCCGCTCGTGGGGCGGCATCTCGAAGGCGCGCATCTCGAGCAAACCGAGGCGTCCCGCCGCACCCCGATCGGGGTTGTACAGCTTGTCGATGCAGAACTCGGCACGGTGCGTGTTGCCGGTGACGTCGGTCAGCAGGTGGCGCAGGAGCCGGTCGGTGAGCCACACCCGGGAGTGGCGCTGGCGCTCGAGCCGCTCCTCGTCGGGCTGGTCCCGCAGCTCGCGGTCCGCCCGCATCGACGCCCGGACATCGTGCTCGACGGCCGGGTCGGACGCCATGGCTGTCAGCTCGGCGAAGGCGATCTCGAGTTCGTACAGGGACTCGTGGCGCGCCTCGTCGACCCGGGGGGCCTGGCTGGTGGGGCCGATGAAGCGACCGCTGAAGACGTAGGACAGCGCGGGGTGGTTCTGCCAGAACGTGATGAGCGAGCGCAGCAGGTCCGGGCGCCTCAGCAGGGGGGAATCCCACGGGGTCGGACCGCCGAGCGTGATGTGGTTGCCCCCGCCGGTGCCCGTGTGGGTGCCGTCGACGTCGAACTTCTCGGTCGCCAGCCCGACCTGGCGCGCGTCCTCGTACAGGGTTTCGGTGAGGGCCACCTGGTCGGCCCAGGTGTCGGTGGGGTGGACGTTGACCTCGATCACGCCGGGGTCGGGGGTGATGGTGATGGTCCGCAGACGCGGGTCGACCGGCAGCGGGTAACCCTCCAGGACGATCGCGGTGCCGAGGTCCGCGGCCGTCCCCTCCACGGCGGCGAGGAGCGTCACGGCGTCGTCCAGGGCGTCCAGCGGGGGGAGGAAGACGCGCAGGTGGCCCTCGCGCTCCTCGAGCGCGAGGGCGGTGCGCGGGGAGTCCTCGATCGGGAGCTCGCGGGCCCGCGGGGCACGACCGTCGGGATGTCCGTGGGGGAGCCGCCGTTCCGGATCCTCGTGGTGCGTGATGTCGGGCCGCTCGCCCCAGGAGATCGAGTCCAACGGGAGCCGCAGGCCCAACGGCGACAGGCCGGGGACGAGGAACAGGTGGCGTCGCCGCACACGCCAGCGCGTCGTGGCCCAACCGCCGTGCTCGGGGTCGACGAACAGGGGGACGACCCAGCCCGCGGGCCGTCCGGCCAAGGCGTCGAGACGCTCGACCTGTGCTGCGCGGGAGGCCTCGCTGAGGAGGGAGCCCTCGGCAGGGTCAACCTCCAGCGCGGGGGGTGCACCCAACGGACGCCGCGCCTCGGCCAGGGCGGCCTCGACCGGGTCCTCGAAGGCCGGCAACACCAGGTCGTCCGCGATCCCGAGCCGGTCGGCCAGCTCGCGTGCGAACCGTTCGACCATCGCGGCGCGCTCGTCGGGGCTGCGCTCGGACGCCGGCGTCCACGGGTCGGCGAGCAGGGACCGATCACGCCACAGGGCCTGACCATCGGTCCGCCAGGCCAGCGCCATCTGCCAGCGGGGGAGCGGCTCACCCGGGTACCACTTCCCCTGGCCGTGCTGCGTGACCCCCTGGGCGGCCCACCGGTCGCGCAGCCGGGCCGTGAGTTCGCCGGCGAGACGGTGCTTCTCCTCGCCGTCGGCGCCGGTCGTCCACTCGGGCTGGCTCGTGTCGCCGGCCGAGACGAACGTCGGCTCGCCGCCCATCGTGAGGCGTACGTCGGCATCCACCAGCCGGCGGTCGACCCAGCCGCCCAGTTCCATGACGGCGGCCCACTGCCCGTCGGTGTACGGCTTGGTGACGCGCACGTCCTCATGGATGCGGCGGACGGTGTTCTCGAAGCGGAAGTCCACCTCGGTGATCCCGGTCGCACCCGAGATCGGGGCGGAGTTGGCGGGGTGGGGGGTGGCCGACAGTGGGATGTGCCCCTCACCCGCGAGCAACCCGCTGGTGGCGTCGAGGCCGATCCAGCCGGCGCCGGGGATGAAGACCTCCGCCCAGGCGTGCAGGTCGGTGAAGTCGGCGTGGGGGCCCGCGGGGCCGTCGACGGGTGCGCGGTCGGCGGCCAGTTGGACCAGGTACCCCGACACGAACCGGGCGGCCAGCCCGAACCGGCGCAGGGCGGCGACGAGCAGCCACGCACTGTCGCGACAGGAGCCCAGGGCCGCCGACAGCGTGTGGGCGGGCGTCTGGACTCCGGGCTCCATCCGGACGCTGTACGCGATGTCTGCCTGCACGGCCCGGTTCACGGCCACCAGGAAGTCGACGATCGGGGTCTCGGAGGTCGTGATGCCGAGGGGGGCGATGCGGCGCTCGATCCACGCGTCGACCGCGTCACGCTCGACCCCCGCCGACTCGGGGTCGGCGTCCACGCGCGCCAGGTAGGGCGCGAGGTCGGTGGCCAACTGGGGCCGGTAGACGAACGGGAACGTCTCCGCGTAGTCCTCGACGAAGAAGTCGAAGGGGTTGACCACCGTCATGTCCGCCACCAGGTCGACGGTGATCGACAGGTGGTCGGACGGTTCGGGGAAGACCAGCCGGGCGACGTGGTTGCCGAAGGGGTCCTGCTGCCAGTTGACGAAGTGATGGGCGGGCGAGACCGTCAGCGAGTACGCGGTGACCGGCGTCCGGGTGTGCGGCGCCGGGCGCAGACGAACGGTGTGGGGATGGATCGCCACCTCGCGGTCGAACGTGTACTCGGTTTCGTGGTGCAGGGCCACCCGGATCGTCACGCGTCCACCCTAGAGGCCACCGCCCGCGATCCACCCCCGGTTCGGCGCAACGCGCCGCGTCATCAGGCCTTGCCGAGCGGGGCGTCCAGGTCGGCCACTCCCTCGATGAGGCCGGCGTCGCACCGGGCTCAGTGCCCCTCGGCCTCCGGGGCGTCCTCATCCTGCTCCCGGATGGCCAGCGCCAAGCCGCCGAACGGACCGAGCTCGATGGAGAAGCCACCCAGGTTGTCCACCACCCCGAGCGGGCTGAGCGTCGCCAGGTCGACCACGCGTCCCGAGGGGATGTGTTCGCTCTGGACATGGGCCGACAGTTCCTCCTCGGAGAAGTTGAGCACGGTCACCTGGGTCGTCCCGTCCACGAGACGGTTGACCAGGACGAGCAGGCTGCTGAACGGCACGTCGGGGACGTCGACCAGCGTGCCCGTGGCCAAGCCGGCGCGCGTCCGGACCTCGAGGATGCGCGAGAGTCTGCGCGCGAAGGAATCGGGGTCACCGAGTTGCTGGGGGAGTGAGCCGTACAGCGCCGTGGCCCGCGGCATCCCGGAGGGCGACTTGACCGCCTCGGGGGCCACGTCCATCAGGTCGTAGGCGCCGCGCTCGATCCAGCGGGTGTCGCCGGTCCTGATGAGGCTCCGCACCTGGCCGCGGTCCAGCGGGAGTGCCCCGACGAGGTCCCAGCCCGACAGTGCGAACACCCCGGGCTGCCAGGCGTTGTACAGGCACAGCAGCAGGTGCGCGTCCATGATGCGCCGGGTGTCCTCGGGGGAGATGTCGGTGAGGTCCGTGATGCCCAGCGTCGCCGTGATGATGGACGCCGTGGTGCAGGCGATGCCGTTCTGGACGAAGGTCGCGTTGTACGGTCCGGCCTCGCCGGTGAGCTTGTCGCGCATGGTCTGGCGGATGTGCTCGGCCAACTCCGAACCGTTCATCTCCTCACCGCCCAGGGTGTACGTGTCCTGCGCGTGCATGGTGGCGAAGTGGACGAGCTCATAGGTGAGCTCGTCGTGGTTCTGCAGGGCGTGGACGAGAGAGGCCTGGTCGATGCCCAGGGCGATCGCCTCGCGGAGCGTGAGGCGCAGGAACTCGGTGTCGCCCGTCGCGAGCGCCACGTGGTAGGCCGGGCGGGTGATGAAGTCGTAGCTGAGGTCGGGGCCGACGGACCCCGTGTCCTTGATGTCGTCGATGGTGAGGTTGAGCTCCTGGAACGTGAAGCCACCCACCTTCCGCACCATCGACCCGATCAGCTGGTTGGCGGCCTGCGACAACGGGTGGCCCTCGGACCACGCGGGCGCCGTCTCGACCGACTTCTCCACACCCAGGAACCCGTTGGCGTCCAGCCGGAGCCCGCCCGAGCCGAGGTCGAGCAGGGAGTGCAGGGCGTCCCCCATCACCAGGCGCATGCCGGCGAACGTGGGGTCGAGCCAGTTGATCGACGGCTGGCCCTCCTTGAAGTAGTGCAGGTACACCCAACGCCGCTCAACGCCCTGGTGATCGCGGATCGGCGGAGTGGCCGACCAGTTGGTCTCCTTGACGCCCGGCTCGTAGAAGATGACGCGCTGGAGTGCGCCGATGATGTACCCCTCGTCGGCCAGGGCCTTCTCGGTGGCCGGGGAGAGGTTGACCGAGTCAGCACCCTCCGGCACGTCGGGCAGCAGGTGCCACGCCTCGCGGGGGATGTCGACCATGTGGTAGATGCCGGGGTAGTCCTTGTAGTTCAGCTCGGCGAGGCGGAAGTCAGCGCCCTTGCCGGTGTGTCCCGGCACGATGT
The DNA here is from genome assembly GCF_059516005.1 of Propioniciclava sp. LT294. NCBI lineage: Bacteria > Bacillati > Actinomycetota > Actinomycetes > Propionibacteriales > Propionibacteriaceae > Propioniciclava > Propioniciclava sp. LT294. Next base: position 323,424 of record NZ_JCAKNG010000002.1, on the reverse strand, counting down.
CGTCGATGATCGTGCCGCCGTGGGCAGCGGCGTTCTCGCACATGTCGCGGTACTCCTGCTCGGTCCCGAACATGGGATCGATCGCCATGCTGATGCGGTCGAAGTGGCCGTCGACGGAGGGAGTGGGGTCCCACCCCGAGATGCCGCCGGCGAGCTTGACCGGGCCGGTGTGGATGGCGTCGATGCCGATCTCCTCGAAGGCCTCCCACAGTTCGTCGGCGCCGAGGGCACCGAGGAAGGACTGGCCCGGGGCGGTCATCTGCGACAGGGGATACGCGGTGTACCAGACGGAGGCCTGTTCGAGCGCCGCCCGCGGGTTCGGGGCCGCGAAGGCGTTCGCCCACATGAGGTGGTGGCCGGCGAGCTGGCGGGCCAGGGTCACGGCGTCCGCCAGCATCGACTGGTCGACCAACCATTCCACATAGGCCCGGTTGCGGCCGTCCGCCTCGAAGGGTCGCGCCCATCGTTCCTCGGGCTTGGGCAGGTGTCGGCGTGCGCGGGGCCGCAGGCGGGCCGGGCGCGCGGCGAAGCGTTGCTGTTCGTAGCTGATCTCCGGGGTGACCTCCTCGGTCACCTGGTCGGGACTCGGCTGCTCTGGCGTGGTGGACACCTCCCCAACGTTACTCACCCCGGACGCGCTGCGTCAGGCCGACACCCGTCAGGCTTCCGAAGCCACCCCTTCACCGCTGCGCCCCTCGGGCGAACCCTCGGAGCCCGGGTCCAGGTCCTCCGTCGGCTCGATGTCCGCCTCCGGGTCGACGTAGAGCGTGTTGATGTGCCGGGGGCCGAACAGGGTCCGCTTGGTGATGTGCAGGTAGTTGTTGGCGTCCGGCTCGACCCGCCAGCCGACCAGGGACAGGGCGCCGTCCACCAACTCGAGGCCGGTGATGTAGTGGGGGAACACACACGACCCCGTGTTGAAGTAGGGCAGGTCGTCCCCGCGCGGGAAGCGCTCACGGTGGGTGTGCCCGCAGATCAACGGCACACGGTTGTGCTTGATCCACCTGTTGTAGTTGCGCTCGACCTTGTGCCGCTTGAAGCTGTTCTGGATGGGGCTGGAGGGGCTCTTGATGCCGAGCATGTGCATCCGCCGCCAGAAGAGCCGGAAGGTGAAGCGGGTGAAGCGCCAGTTCTGGTCGTTGCTGAAGTCGCCCTGATGGCCGTGGACGGTGAGCAGTTCGCGTCCCGACTCCTTGTGGCGCAGCAGGATCGCCTCGTGCACGACCAGCCCCGGCAGGAACGGCTCGACCTCGCCCGTGACCGGGTTCGGCGCCTGTTCGTAGTTCGCGCGGACGAACTCGGGGTCGGCCATGTCGAAGTCGTGGTTGCCGAACATGCGGTAGAGGCGACCCTCGTCGTGGAACTTCTTGATCTCGCTGAAGACGATGCCGTTCGCCTTGATGATGTGCCGCGCGCTGTACTCCCACAGCTCGTCGCTGTCTCCGGCCTCGATCAGGGTGAAACCCTCGTCGTAGTAGTGCCGGACGGCCGTCACGAAGATGTTCTTGTTCTTGATGAACTCATCGGTCATGCTGCCGTCTCCACGGTGGCTGTCGGACAGCCAGACGAACTTCGAACTGTCGTCGAACTCCACCACCGTGGCATCCCGATAGGCACCGTTGAGGCGCTGCATCGTCTTCATCGAACCTCCGTCGCAAGACTTTTCTCAACAGTAACCGCCTCCCTGCGCTGCTGTCCGCAAGGACGTGGTCGTCCGCCCGGCACGGGGACCTGCAGCGGTTCGGAGCCGATCGGGGCCCCCGAGTGGTTCAGCAGGGATAGGATTCCGCGCGTTGTCCAGGACAGGGGAGAGATGCGCACGATCGGGTTCGACCGCGAGAAGTACCTGGCCCTCCAGTCGGAGCACATCGAGGCGCGCCGCCAGCAGTTCGGCGGCAAGCTCTACCTCGAGTTCGGTGGCAAGCTCTTCGACGACATGCACGCCTCGCGCGTGCTGCCCGGGTTCACGCCCGACAACAAGATCGAGATGCTGACCCAACTGGTCGACGACATCGAGATCGTGATCGTCGTCAGCGCCGGGGACCTGTCCCGCAACAAGGTGCGCGCTGATCTGGGCATCGGTTACGACGCGGACACGCTGCGCCTGATCGATGAGTTCCGGAACCGGGGCTTCCTCGTCGGAAGCGTGGTGATGACCCAGTGGTCGGACGACAACCGCCCGGCGAAGGCGTTCCGTCGCAAGCTCGAACGGCTGGGCGTCCGGGTGTTCCGGCACTTCCCGATCAAGGGCTACCCGCACGACGTCGGCGGAATCGTCAGCGAGTCGGGCTACGGCCGCAACGAGTACGTGGAGACGTCCCGCGACCTGGTGGTGATCACCGCGCCGGGACCGGGCAGCGGCAAGATGGCCACCTGCCTCTCGCAGGTCTACCACGACCATCAGCGGGGCATCGCGTCCGGGTACGCCAAGTTCGAGACGTTCCCGATCTGGAACCTGCCGCTGGCCCACCCGGTCAACGTCGCCTACGAGGCCGCCACGGTCGACCTCGACGACGTGAACATGATCGACCCGTTCCATCTGGCCGCCTACGGTGAGCAGGTCGTGAACTACAACCGCGACGTCGAGGTCTTTCCCGTCCTCAAGGCTCTGTTCGAGCGGGTGCTGGGGGAGTCGCCCTACCGGTCTCCCACCGACATGGGCGTCAACATGGCCGGGCTCTGCATCAGTGACGACGAGGTGTGCCGCCACGCGTCCGAGCAAGAGGTCATCCGCCGGTACTTCAAGGCGCTGGTGCACGAGAAGCGCGAAGAGCTGGAGCCGACGCAGTCCGATCGTGTCGCACTGCTGATGGGACAGCTCGGCATCGCCAAGGAGGACCGGCCCACCGTCCTCCCCGCCCTCGAGCTGGAGAGGCGGACGAAGGGGCCGGCGTCCGCCATCGAACTGCCCAACGGCACGATCGTGACCGGCAAGACGTCGGCCCTGCTGGGGAACTGCGCGGCGATGCTGCTGGACGCGCTCAAGGCGCTCGCCGGCATCGATCCCGAGGTGAAGTTGCTGGCCACGGAAACGATCGAGGCGATCCAGACCCTCAAGACCGATCACCTCGGCAGCCGGAACCCCCGCCTACACACCGACGAGGTGCTGATCGCCTTGTCGGTCAGCGCGAACACCGACGACAACGCGCGCCGCGCCCGTGCGGAACTGCACAGGCTCCGTGGTTGCGATGTGCACACCACCACGATCCTGGGCCCCGTGGACGAGGGGATCTTCCGCAACCTGGGCGTCAATGTGACGTCGGAACCCGTCTACCAGCACGCCCGGCTGTATCGGAAAAACTAGGGTTCCCCCGGGGGGTCACCCGGATCCTCTGCCCTTCGCGGCCTCACTAGCCTGAGGGCAAAAGGGGTCACCCGGATCCCTGGCCCGGAAGGACCAACATCATGCGAGTCGTCAATATCGGTGGACCAGTGGCCCTCGGCGTCGTCGGAGCCATTCTCTACCTTGCGATGTCGGACTTGATCAAGGGAGTGGACACCAAGATGATCGGCCTGATCCTCTTGGTCGCTGCGGCCATCTGGCTGGTCGTGGGCCTCATCGCCAACCGTCCGCGCTCGGCCGTCACCACCGAGCGCACCAACGTTCAGGGTGCGCAGGGCGCCGAGACCGTGGAGCGTGAGGTCCGCCACGACGAGATGTGAGTGCGCGGTATGGAGCGAGGGCCCCGGGGTTGCAGACCCGGGGCCCTCGCTCTGGTCCGGGGTCGCCCGGTAGCCTCGGCCCCGTGAGCACCGCCAACGGGGACGGGCTGTTGGACCGTACCTTCTTCGTCAGCCTGGTCCTGAAGGTGGCCGATGGACTCCTCGAGACGATCGGGGGAGCGCTGCTGCTCCTGGTCGCTCCGGACCAGATCCGCGCGGCCGTCCGAGCGGCCACCCGCGGCGAGCTCGCCGAGGACCCCGGCGACCTCATCGCGAACCTGCTCGTCCGCTACACCGCCGAACTGAACGTGGCGACCACGCAGTTCGGTGCGCTCTATCTCTTGGCGCACGGGTTGGTCAAGGTGGTGCTGGCCGGGGCTGTGCTGCGCGACAAGCTCTGGGCGTATCCCTGGCTGATCGCGTTCCTGGTCGCCTTCACGGGCTGGCAGGTGTACCTGCTCGCGATGAACGTGACCCTCGGGTTGCTGTTGCTCACCGGGTTCGACGTCTTCATCATCATCCTCACCGCGCGCGAGTACGCCCGGCACCGTGCCCTGCGGGCGGGGAGGGCACGCGACGAGGCCTGAGCCACGGAGGAGTGCGCGCCGGCTCCGAACGGTGGACCCCAGCAGCGTAATGTCATAATGTGCATTATCGGACAACCAGGGAGGGGCTGGTGGGGCCCGCCCCACGCGGTGGACGTCCGGCCGACCCCGGGACGGTCCCGGCCGCGACCCAGGCATCCCTCAGCCGCTGGTCGAGACTTGGCGACCGATCTGGCGGCTCGGCTTGAAAGCGCCGAGGGCACGACGAAACCATGCTGACAGGCCCGTTCACCCCGGCGGTCCCTTGCTGTCACCCGTCCGTCCACGAGGAGTGAGTTCCGCCGTGCGCCCTTATGCCCGCCTTCTCTCAGGCTTCCTGACCGCCATGCTGGCCGCCGTCGGCGTCCTCGTGATCGCGCCGACGGACGCCGCGGCCGCGGAGGCGCGCGTCATCTGCAACTACGACTGGGTCCGCGTCCGCTCGGCCGCCACCACATCCTCGCGTGAGCTCGGACGCCTCACCCGCGGCACCGCCGTCTCGGGTGAGCAGCAGGGCACCTGGTTCCGCCTCGTCGATGGCCGGTTCGTGGCCGCCTACTACACGTGCGCGGCCCCAGCCGCGGCCGCCGCCCCGTCGACCCGGGTGGCGGCACCGTCGGCCGGTGGGGCCACCTTCCAGGTCTGCCGGACCGCGTCCGTCCGGGTGCGCGAGCGCGCGACGACCCAGTCGGCCGAGCTCCGTCGGCTCGCCCAGGGCACGACCATGACCGGGGCGATGCAGGGAACCTGGCTGCGGCTCGGCGACGGCTCCGGTTACGTCGCCGGCTACTACGCGTGCCCCGACGCGGCGCCGGCCGTCCCGGTGCCGACGGCCTCCGCTCCCCTGCTCCAGCCCACGGGAACCCTCGGGAGCCCCACCAGCCCGTTCGGCACGCGCTTCCACCCCGTCCTCCGTGCGTGGAGGCTGCACAACGGCATCGACATCGGCAACCGCGCCGGCGAGCCGGTGTACGCCGCAGAGACGGGGATCGTGGGCACGGTGGCGTGGGATCCCTCCGCAGGCCTCCACCTCAAGATCGATCACGGCACCCTCGGCGACACACCCGCCGTCGGGACGGGCTACCTGCATCTGGAGTCGGTCGCAGTCGAGGTCGGCCAGCACGTCAACCGGGGCCAGCTCATCGGCCGCGTCGGGTCCACCGGCTTGTCGACCAAGCCGCACCTGCACTTCATCACGTACGAGTCCGGCCAGCCGGTCGACCCCGAGAAGTACCTCGGCCCCCTGGACTCGCTGCGAGCCTGACCCTCCACAGCGAAGGGGACGCCACGCCAAGCGGCGTGGCGTCCCCTTCGCTGTTGCGGGACGGCCGTGATCAGAAGTTGATCATGTGCCCGACGGAGCCCTCGACGGCCTCCTTGATCGCCTCGGACAGGGTCGGGTGCGCGTGAACGGCGCGGCCGACCTCGTGGGCGGTGAGGTCCCACTGCTGGGCGAGGACCAGCTCCGGCAGGAGCTCGGTCACGTCCGGCCCGATCATGTGCGCACCGAGGAACTCGCCGTGCTCGGCGTCCACCACGACCTTGACGAAGCCCGTGGCATCCCCCAGGCCCCAGGCCTTGCCGTTGGCCGAGAACGGGAACTTGCCGACCTTGACGTCGTAGCCCTTCTCCTTGGCCTGGGCCTCGGTGTAGCCGAACGAGGCGACCTGCGGCTGGCAGTAGGTGGCGCGCGGGATCATGACGTAGTCGAGCGGCATGGTCTCCACACCGGCGATGGTCTCCGCCGCGATGACGCCCTGGGCCTCGGCGGTGTGGGCCAGCATGAGCTTGCCGGTGCAGTCGCCGATGGCGTAGACGCCCTCGACGTTGGTGCGCATGTAGTCGTCGACGACGATCGCACCGCGGTCGGTGGCGACGCCGGTGTTCTCCAGGCCGTAGCCCTCCAGGCGCGCGGCGAAGCCCATGGCCTGCAGCATCTTGTCGGCCTCGAGCACCTTCGCCTCGCCGCCCTTGGCGGGCTCGACGGTGACGCGGACGCCGGAGCCGGTGTCCTCGACCTGCGTGACGGCGGTGCTCGTCAGCACCTTGATGCCGAGCTTCTTGTACGCCTTGGCGAGCTCTGCCGAGACGTCGGCGTCCTCGTTGGGGACCATGCGGTCGAGGTACTCCACGATGGTGACGTCGACCCCGTAGGAGTTCAGCACGTAGGCGAACTCGGTGCCGATCGCGCCGGAGCCGCCGATGATGATCGACTTGGGCAGGTTGTCGGCGAGGATCTGCTCCTTGTACGAGATGACGTTCTCGCTCCACTGGGTGCCACGCAGCAACTTGGTGGTGGCACCGACGCCGATGATCACGCTGTCGAAGGTGACCGTCTCGGTGGCACCCTCGTTGGTGGCGACCTCGATGGTCTTGGCGTCCTTGAACGTGCCCCAGCCGTGGATCTCCTGAATCTTGTTCTTCTTCATCAGGTAGTGGATGCCACCGACCATGCGCTCGGACACCTTGCGGGAGCGCGAGAACGCGACACCGTAGTCGAGCGAGATGTCGCCGCTGATACCGAAGGTCTTCGCCTCCTTCGTGACGATGTGCGCGAGTTCGGCGTTGCGCAGGAGCGACTTGGTGGGAATGCAGCCCACGTTCAGGCAGACTCCACCCCAGTACTCCTTCTCGATGATGGCAACCTTCTTGCCCAACTGAGCGGCGCGGATGGCGGCGACATACCCGCCGGGGCCGGCTCCGAGGACAACGACGTCGTAGTGAGAGCTCATGGCCGACACTCTATTACTGGCAACCGCCGTCGAGGGAAAGCGCCCGCCCGCGCTAGACTCGGCCGGCGTGACCCAGAACAGTTCCGAGAGCCTCGGCCGACTCATTCGAGACGCGCGCATGCAGCGCGGGTTGTCCCCCGAACAGGTGGCGACGGCGCTGGACATCGACACCGCGGACCTGCGTGCGATCGAGACGGGGGCGCGCGAGCTCGACCTGACGCGGTTGACCAGCATCGCCACGACCCTGCAGGACCCGTCACTCGCGCCGACGGCGCGGACGATGCACCTGCGCATCAAGGGCGGCACCCAGCTCGCCGGCAGCATCGACGTCCGCTCCTCCAAGAACGCCGCCGTGGCGCTGCTGTGTGCCTCGCTGCTCAACAAGGGCCGGACCGTTCTGGAGGGCATCGCGCAGATCGAGGAGGTCAACCGCATCCTCGAGGTGCTGTCCTCCATCGGCGTCCAGGTCACCTGGTCGGACGACAAGTCCAGGCTTGAGCTGATCCGCCCCGAGGTCCTCGACCTCTCCTCGATGGACATCGAGGCCGCGCGCCGGACGCGCTCGGTGATCATGTTCCTCGGCCCCCTCCTCCACCTGCTGCCCGAGTTCCAACTCCCCTACGCCGGCGGGTGCAACCTCGGCACCCGTACCGTCACCCCGCACCTCCAGGCCCTGCAGTACTTCGGCCTCGAGGTGACGGCCACCGACGGCTGGTACCACGCCAACGTCCGCGAGACCGAGGAGGGTGTCCGACACATCACCCTCACCGAACGCGGCGACACCGTCACCGAGAACGTCCTGATGGCCGCTGCCCTCTACCCGGGCACCACGGTCATCCGCAACGCCTCCCCCAACTACATGGTCCAGGACGTGTGCTTCTTCCTGGAGGCCCTCGGCGTCCGGATCGAGGGCATCGGCTCGACCACCCTGACCGTGACCGGGGTCGAGGAGATCGCCGCCGACGTGAGCGTCGCCCCCTCGGAGGACCCGATCGAGGCCATGAGCCTGATCACCGCCGCCGTGGTGACCAAGTCGGAGCTGACGATCCGCCGCGCGCCGATCGAGTTCCTCGAGATCGAGCTCGCGATCCTGGTGGACATGGGCCTGAAGGTCGAGCTGTCGCAGGAGTACGCCGCGGCCAACGGCAAGACCCGCCTGGTCGACATCACCGTCTACCCCAGCGAGTTGCACGCCGCGGTGGACAAGATCCACCCGATGCCCTTCCCGGGACTGAACATCGACAACCTGCCGTTCTTCGCCGTCATCGCGGCCGAGGCGGAAGGGCGGACGCTGATCCACGACTGGGTGTACGAGAACCGGGCGATCCACCTCCTGGAGCTCAACAAGCTGGGGGCCAACACGCAGCTGCTCGACCCCCACCGCCTCGTGGTGAACGGTCCGACCCGCTGGCGCAGTCAGGAGCTCGTCTGCCCGCCGGCACTCCGTCCGGCCGTCTGCCTGTTGCTCGCCTCGATGGCCGCCCGGGGCATCACGATCCTGCGGGACGTGTACGTCATCAACCGCGGCTACGAGGACCTCGCCAACCGCCTCAACCGGCTCGGTGCCGACATCCAGGTCTTCTTCGACTGATTCCGACTCGACGGGGACCCCTCAGCTCACGCGAGCCGAGGGGTTCCTTCGTCTGCGGCGGTCACTCAATCCCGGGTCACGAATCGGACCACGTCGCCCAGCAGTTGGGCATTGATGCCGTGGCCCATCCCGGGGTAGGTGTGCTCCGCGAAGTCCGCACCCGACTCCTCGCGGAGCCACTGCAGCGAGCGCGCGATCAGGGGCGCCGGGATGACCGCGTCGGCCGGATCGTGGCCGTAGAACACGTGTCGTCCCGCCAGGCGTCCGGCGGACGTGTCGAAGCCGGCATCCCAAGGCAGGGTGCCCGACAGCAGGACGGACCCGGCGAACCGGTCCGGCTCGGTCAGGAGCAGTCCGCCAGCCATCGCCGTCCCCCCGGAGAACCCCAGCAGGTGCACGGACGAGAAGTCGCCGGCCACGTGGTCCAGCCAGCCGAACACCTCGGCGGCGGACTGCTTGATGGACGCCTCCACCGGTCGCCCGATGCCACGGTTCTCGAACCACGTGTAGGCGCCGCCGCCCAGTGGGACGGGGCCGCGCACGGCCGCCATCGTCACCCCATCACCGAAGTAGGGCGCGAGGGGGGCCATCGACTGTTCGTCGGCACCCCGTCCGTGGAGGGCCACCACCAGGCGTGTCCCTGCTCGCTCATCCTCCGGCCTGGACCATGACACGGTCAGTTCACTCATGGGAACCATCCTACATGGTAGTTGAAACGTCAAGTGATCCGGTGCTCGTCAGCGCATCCGGATGACGTCGAAGTGGTGACGCGGGGCGACCAGGTCGTCCTGCGCCGCCACCAGGGCCAGCTCGCGCCGGTCGAGTTGAGTGGTCCGCTCCAGCACCGAATAGACGACGTCGGCGGTGCGACCCACGGCATCGGAAACGGAGCCGGACTCGAACAGCGCCGCCAGGAAAATGGACGTGGTCAGGTCGCCCGAGCCGGTGAAGGTGCGGCCCAGCAGCGGCGTGGTCACCGACCAGGCACCCTCGCTGTTGACCGCGACCATGGTCACGGTGTCGGGCGCGGCCTCCTCGGTGACGACGGACGTCACGAGGACGACCTCCGGGCCGACCTCACGCAGGTCATGGGCCGCCTCGATCACCTCGTCGACCGTCTTGGTCGCATCGCGGCCGGTCAGGAAGTTCAGCTCGTAGTGGTTCGGGGTGAGGATGTCCGCCACGGCCACGACGTTGTCGCGCACGAACTCGGGGATACCCGGCAGCACGTACATGCCACGGCCGACATCGCCCATCACCGGGTCGCAGCAGTAGACGGCGCGCGGGCTGCGCTGCTTCACCAGGTCGACCATCTTGAGGATCTCCGCGCCCATCGCCGGGGCCCCTTGGTACCCGGTGAGCACGGCGTCCACCGCCGGCAGCACGCCGAGGGTGTCGATGCCCACCACCACGTCGTGTACGTCCTCGGGGCGCAGCAGCGGCCCCTTCCACTGCGGGTAGGACGTGTTGTTGCTGAAGTGGACGGTCAGGACCGGCCAGACCTCGAAGCCCATGCGCATGAGCGGGAACGTGGCGGCACTGTTCCCCACATGCCCGTAGGCGACGGAGGACTGGATGGAGAGAATCGTGGTCACGGGGGTCCATTGTGCACCCCCGGCGCCCGGCTCTGCGCGGGGCCTGCGCGCTGGGGTGCGGGTGCAGGAGTGAGTGTCGCCGCCGACGTTCACGCACGCGACACCTGAGGTGCCTAAGGTGATCAGCATGCGGGAGAGACGGGCTGCGGTCTACGAGTACTTCACGTCGCCGTTCATCGCCATGGCCCACCGCGGCGGCTTCACCGAGACCACACCAGCGGCGGTCGAGAACAGCCTGCGCGGGTTCCGGGCGGCTTGGGACCTCGGCTTCACGCACCTGGAGACGGACGTCCACGTGACGTCCGACGGGACACTGGTCGCCTTCCACGACGACGTCCTCGACCGCGTCACGGACGCCGGGGGCCGCATCGCCGACCTGCCGTGGGCGGAGGTCCGCCGGGCCCGAATCGGCGGCTCCGAGCCGATCCCCACGCTGGACGAGCTCCTGGACAGCCTGCCCTTGGCACGCTTCAACATCGACATCAAGGCGCCGGGTGCGATCGAGCCGCTGGTGGACACCCTTGACCGCCACGCCGCCCACGCGCGCGTGTGCGTCGGGAGCTTCCGCACGGCCAGCCTCACGCGTTTCCGGACCCTCACCGGTGGCAGGGTCGCCACGTCCGCCTCCCCCGTCGAGGTGGGCGTCTTCTCGCTGCTCCCGGGCGTCCGGGACCTCTTCCCGCTGGGTGGGCAGGCGTTCCAGATGCCGACGAACGAGCCGCGGACCGGCGTCCGACTCCTCACGCGCGGGATGATCGAGGCCGCCCACCGCCGGGGCGCCGTCGTCCACGTGTGGACGATCAACGAACGCCCCGAGATGGAGCGCCTCATCGACCTCGGCGTCGACGGCCTCGTCTCCGACGACCTCGCCACGCTCAAGGCCGTCCTGGTCGAGCGCGACCTCTGGGAAGGACACGCATGACCGACAACACCGCGCTCCCCGCGGAGGGCTCCGCGCTCGAGGACAACCCACCCAGCAGCCGCCGCAAGGTCTGGGGTTGGGCGATGTGGGACTGGGGCACGCAACCCCTCAACACGGTCATCATCACGTTCGTGTTCAGCGTCTACATCACCGGCAAGGCGTTCGGCCCCCAGAACGAGACCGCCTCGGCGCTGGCGCTGTCGACCGGCCTGGCCGGTCTGGTGGTCGCGCTGATCGCCCCCGTGCTGGGCCAGCGGTCCGACCGGACCGGCCGCACCGTCCGCAACCTGAAGTGGCAGACGTGGCTCATCGCCGCCCTGGCCGCGTCGCTCTTCTTCGTCCGTCCCGACCCGGCGTTCCTGTGGCTGGGCCTGGGCATCCTGGCCGTGGCGTCCATCATCGGCGAGATCGCCAACGTGAACTACTACTCCCTCATCGACGAGGTCTCCACCAAGGACAATGTCGGCCGGATCTCCGGCTTCGGCTGGGGGCTGGGCTACCTCGGAGGCATCGTGGCCCTGCTGGTGCTCTACTTCGGGTTCATCTCCCCCGAGGTCGGCCTGTTCGGCGTGACGAACACGGACGCGCTGGACATCCGCGCCTCGATGATCGTCTGCGGCGTCTGGATCCTGCTCTTCACGATCCCCACCTTTGTGACCCTGAAGGACCCACCGCGCGCCGAGGAGCCCGTCAAGGTCGGCATCGTCGCGTCCTACCGCCTGCTCGGCCACTCGATCGCCAGGCTGTGGCGCTCCAGCCCACACACGGTGTTCTTCCTGGCGGCCTCGGCCCTGTTCCGCGACGGCCTCTCCGGCGTGTTCGCCTTCGGGGCCGTCCTGGCCGCGCTCACGTTCGGCTTCGCGCCGGGCGACGTGATCATCTTCGGTGCCGTCGCCAACATCATCGCGGGAATCTCGACCATGCTGTTCGGGCTCCTGGACGACAGGATCGGCCCCAAGAAGGTCATCCTGATCTCGCTGGTGGCGCTGGTCGTGCTCGGCCTGGGCATCTTCTTCCTCCACGACCAGGGAAAGATCGTGTTCTGGACCCTCGGCATGGGCATGACGGCCTTCGTCGGTCCCGCCCAGTCGGCGTCCCGCTCGTTCCTGGCGCGGCTCATCCCCGAGGGCAAGGCGGGTGAGATCTTCGGGCTGTACGCCACCACCGGACGCGCGATCTCGTTCCTCTCCCCTGCCGCGTTCGGCGTCGCGGTGACCCTCGGCGCCACCGTCACCGGTGAGCAGAACACCGCCTACTGGGGGATCCTCGGCATCGTGCTGATCCTGCTCGCCGGCCTGATCGTGCTCATCCCGGTCCGGGAGCACGGCCACAGCTTCGCCTGAGATTCCCCCCGTCCGCCGCTGGGGGAACATTGACCACCCCGGTAGCGTTGGGCTCGATGAAGGGAGGACGCCATGGCAGACAAGGCACTCAGGGGTCAGGGCCTGGGCTCGAAGAGCCTCGCCGATCCCGCAGGAGTTGAACTGGCCCCGCGCCAGCAGACCGGATTCGACTGCCCCCACGGGCACCACTTCTCCATTCCGTTCGCCGCCGAGGCCGAGCTCCCCACCGAGTGGGAGTGTCCCAAGTGCGGCCAGATGGCACGGCGTTCGGACGGTGTCGAGCCGGAGCCCAAGGAGGTCAAGCCCGCGCGCACCCACTGGGACATGCTGCGTGAGCGCCGCTCCATCGAGGAGTTGGAGGACATCCTGGCCGAGCGGCTCGAGGAGATCCGCAAGGAACCCTGATCGACCACACGGTCCTCGGGGAGGGAGACCCTCGCCGGAGGCGGCTACTCCTCGATCGCCCCACGGATCACCGTGGGGTCACCGGGGCGTGGCCCGCTCCCGGGCGCCTTCCCGGGGTCGACCGTCTCGCCGGGGACGACCGTGTCGGGGCGCAACATCGTGTCCACCAGGTCGGCGCGGTCGCGATGACGCTGCGTCGCGGCGCTGAGCACGGCTTGGACGCCTCGGCGCGCCAGCGGACGCGTCACGGGGACGAGGCAGATGATGCCGAGGACGTCGGTCACGAAGCCCGGGAGCATCAGCAGCAGGCCACCCACCAGGACGAGGGCGGCGTCCGAGATCGTGCGGCCCACAGCAGCCGGGTCGGTCCGTGCCTCGCGCAGGGATGCCCACGCCCGACTGCCCTCGCGGCGCAGCAGGAATCCGCCGACCGCGGCCAGCGCGAGCAGCACGAGGAGCGTCCAGCCGATGCCGATCTCGCCCGCCACCCACACCAAGAGGGCGATCTCGGCGATCGCGAGGACACCGAGGCCGACCAGCACCCAGGCAGCCTTCCTCATCTGTTGCTCCCCCCGCGCCGGCGGGCGTCACGCGCGGCGTCGCCGGCCGCTCGGGAAACCGCTCCCACGAAGCGTCCGGCGTTCCGGCCGAGGTCGTGCGCACGCCCGAGTCCGCGGCGCACCGCGTCGCTGACCTGGCCGCCCCGATGCTTCAGGCCCAGCTCGGTCGTGCGGATCATCGCCTCCTTGACGACGGTGCCGCTCATCTTCGACTCCCCCGCGGTCCGCTCGATGAACTCGATCGGGACCTCCTTGATGCGGAAGCCGCGCTTGTACGCGTTCCACGTCAGGTCGCGCTGGATGCCGTAGCCCTGCCCGTCGATCGGGTCGTCCAGGATCGCCCGCAGGGTGTCGGCCCTGAAGGCATTGAGGCCGCCGGTGATGTCCTTGACCGGCAGGCCGAGCATGAGCCGGGTGTAGAGCGAGCCGCCGCGGCTGAGCAACTCGCGGCTCAGCGGCCAGTTGACGACCGAGCCGCCGGGCACCCAGCGCGAGCCCTTGACCATGTCCGCCTCGCGCAGGCCGGCCAGGACCCGCGGGAGTTGCTCGGGCTGGTGGGAGCCGTCTGCATCGAACTCGACGATGACGTCGTGGTCGCGCTCGAGCCCCCAGGCGAAGCCGGCCTTGTAGGCGGCGCCCAGGCCCTCCTTGCCGACACGGTGCAGTACGTGGACGTGGTCGTCCTCGGCGGCCAACTCGTCGGCGCGGCGTCCGGTGCCATCGGGAGAGTTGTCGTCCACGATCAGGATGTGGGCCTCGGGCACGGAGGCACGGAGACGTCCGGTGATCATGTCGACGTTCTCGATCTCGTTGTACGTCGGGATGATGACCAGGATCGACCCGAGATCGGCGTACTGCGGCATGTGCTTCAAGCTCCTCACTGGCCGGCTGTGACCGGCACACCCTCCAGTCTCCCACTTCGGCGATGACGTTTCCGGGCGACGAGCCCGAGGCAGACCCCGATCAGTCCCTGAACGGCGAGGACGTACTCCACCCACCGGGACAGGGTCATGGCGGGGGTGGTGGTCGTCCGCAGCGGCAGGGTGTGGACGCCGTGGGCCCCCACCGAGTCGGGCGCCCTTTCCAGCACCTCGCCGCGCTGCCCGATCAGGCCGGAGATGCCGGATGTCGTCACGACCAGGATCTCCCGGCGCGTCTCGGCGGCCCGGACGCGGGTTGCCGCGAACTGCTGGTCGATCTGGATCGTGCCCTGGTACATCGCATTGCTGGACTGGACGATCATGAGTTCCGCCCGGCGCGCCGCCTCGAACACGGTCTCGGGATAGATCACCTCGTAGCAGATGGCCACCCCGACCTGGATGCGGCGACCGTCGGGCAGGGTCGCCGCGAAGGCGCCGGGCGTGGTGCCGGGCACGGACTGGTAGCCGACGTACTCCAGTTGCGGGATCAGGGGCAGGAAGAAGTCACGGAACGGGATCCACTCACCGAAGGGCACGAGGTTGCGCTTGGCATAGACGAGTGCCGGGCTGAAGGCGTCGCCCCACCACACTGCGACGGTCTGGCGCTCCTCACGGGCATCGTCGGTGTGGATGGAGCCGACGAGGATCGGTACGCCGGCGTCCCGGACCGCGCTCTCGACGGCGAAGCGGGTGGGAGCGTCCTGGCGGGGGTCCATGTCGGTGGAGTTCTCGGGCCAGGCGATGAAGTCGGGTCGAGGCCACGTGCCGGACCTGACCTCGTCCATGAGAAGAGCGGTCTGGTCGCGGGAGTTGAAGGTCACGGTTCGGGCCGGGCCCAGGCCGTAGACGCCACCCCCGGGGGCGCCGGGCTGCACCCAGCCGACCTCGACACTCCCCTCGCCCCGAGCCGCCGGCAGCCAAGCGGCACCGGCCAGACCGACCGCCACGGTGGCGACGGCCGCGGTGAGGAGCGCAGCGGCCCGGGCCACGCCGGGCCCGGCCAGGACGTGCGCCAGGAGGTGGCCCAGCAGGGCGACCAGGAACGTCACCGACGCCGCGCCGGTGAGCGGGTAGAAGCCGGCCAGCCAGGAGTCGAGTTGGGTGTAGCCGAGGCGCATCCAGGCGAACCCGTCGAAGGGGAGGACCGAGGTGCCCCACTCCATGAGGGTCCACGCTCCCGCGCCCCACAGGGGGTACCAGCGGTGCTTCGACGCCACCTGGAGGGCGCCCCCCAGCGCGGCGTAGAAAAGGCTCATGACCGTCGACAGGCCCGCGTAGGACAGCACCATGATCGAGGTCTGCCAGATGAGCGAGGTGAACATGAAGGTCAGGCCGAACACCCAGCCCACCGCGACCCCCCCGCGGACGTCGCCGGCCCGGGACGCCGCCCACGCGAGCAGTGCCACGGAGACGAAGGCGAGCGGCCAGGCGTTGAACGGCATGAATGAGGCGGACGCCAGGAGGCCACCGATGCCGGCGACGGGGGCGAGGACCCACCAGGGGAACCCGGGATGGATGGCGCGCGACGTCACTCGCCAACCCTACCGGGCTAGTGTTCTCGCATGACCGACCTGCGTGACCGCGTGAAGTCCCTGATCCCCGGTGTCCTGGCGGACCTGGCCCACCTGGTGGCGATCCCGTCGGTGAGTTCGCTCCCGGCCCACCACAGCGACGTGCAGCGCACGGCCGAGGCGGTCGCCCGGTTCGCACGTGACCTGGGCTGCCCGGACGTCCGGATCGTCGCCGAGGGCGGGCAGCCCGCGGTCATCGCGCGGTTCCCCGCGCCCGAGGGCGCACCGACGCTCTGCCTCTACGCCCACCACGACGTGCAGCCCACCGGCGACCGCGCCCTGTGGACGTCCGACCCCTTCACCGTCACCGAGCGCGACGGGCGCCTCTACGCCCGCGGCGTCGTCGACGACAAGGCCGGCATCGCCGTGCACCTCGCCGCGCTGCGCGCCTTCGACGGCAAGCCGCCGGTCGGGGTGACCCTGTTCATCGAGGGCGAGGAGGAGGTCGGGTCCCCGTCGCTGGCCACCGTCATGGAGCGGCACTCCGACCTGCTGGCCGCCGACGTCTACGTCATCTGCGACTCCGCCAACTGGGAGGTCGGGACGCCGGCGTTCACCACCGCATTGCGTGGCCTGGCCGACGTGGTGGTCCAGGTGGACACCCTCGACCACGCCCTGCACTCGGGACAGTACGGCGGCGTCGCCCCCGATGCCCTGACGACGCTCGTCCGTATGCTGGCCACCCTGCACGACGCGGACGGCAACGTCGCGATCGAGGGGCTCGTCTCGGAGGAGCCCTTCGCCCTCGAGTACCCCGAGGACCGGCTGCGGGAGGAGACGGGCCTGCTGGAAGGCGTCCGCTTCACCGGCACCGGGCCCGCCGCCGACCGCATGTGGGGCCGGCCGTCGGTGACGATCCTCGCCATCGACTGCACCCGCGTCGCCGACGCCTCGAACACGTTGGCCCCCACCGCGCGGGCCAAGGTGAGCATGCGCCTTGCCCCGAGCCAGGACGCCGATGCCGCCCTCGCGGCCCTCGAGCAGCACCTGCGCGACCATGCCCCGGACGGCGCGCGGGTCACCTTCGGACACTCCGAGGCGGCCGACGGCTCGCTCGTCACCCTGTCGGGGAAGGTCGCCGCGGCTGCGCGGATCGCCTACTCCGAGGCCTTCGGGACCGGCGTGGTCGAGGTGGGCCAAGGTGGTTCGATCCCACTGGTGGGGGCTTTCCAGAAGGCGTTCCCCGAAGCCGCCGTGCTCGTCACCGGCGTGGTGGATCCCGACTCACGCATGCACGGCATCGACGAGTCCTTCGACCTGTCCGACTTCACCAGCGCGTGCATCGCGGAGGCGGACCTGCTGCGGCGGCTGGGCGACGCGCCCCGGTGATGCGCGTCAGACCAGGGGACGGTCGGCGAACGGAACGCTGAGCACCAACTGGGTCTCGGTGCTCGCGTGGCCCCGCGTGCGGATCTCGGAGAGCACCCGCTCGAGGTCGGAGGGCGTCTCGACCTGGGCGATCACCACGTAGGAGGCCCGCCCCGCCACCGAGTAGCAGGAGGTGACCTCGGGGAGATCCGACAGCCGTTGGGGCAACTCCGCATCCTTGAGGGGGTCACTGGTGGTGACGGAGATGAACGCCGTCAACAACTTGCCGAGGGCGGCCGGGTCGATGACGGCCTTGTAGCCGGTGATCACCCCGCGCTGCTCCAGACGACGCACCCGCTGCTGCGCGGCGGACGTCGACAACCCGGTGGCCTTGCCGATGTCGGTGTAGGACATGCGCCCGTCCCGCGCCAGCAGGGCGAGGATGTGGGTGTCGAGGTCTTCCATGGCGACCATGCTGACACACTGGTGACCCATGGAAGCCCGGAGAACGCTCCTTGTCGATTCTGCGTCCTTGTACTTCCGGGCCTTCTTCGGCCTCCCCGACTCGATGCGGTCGAGGTCCGGGGATCCCGTCAACGCCGTGAAGGGACTCCTCGACTTCCTGGCCAGGTTCATCACCGACTACTCCCCCACCCACGTCGCCTGCTGCTGGGACGACGCTTGGCGCCCCGCGTGGCGGGTGGCGCTGGTGCCCAGCTACAAGGCGCACCGGGTCGTCCGGGCGGACCCGAACGGGGGTTGGGTCGAGGAGGTGCCCCCGGCGCTGACGCACCAGGTCCCGTGGATCCGCGCGACGCTCGAGGCCCTGGGGCTCCCGATCGTCGGCTCCGCCGACCATGAGGCCGACGACGTGATCGCCACCCTCGCCACACGGTCGCCATGGCCCGTCGACGTGGTCACCGGCGACCGGGACCTGTTCCAACTCGTGGACGACGCGCGGGGCGTCCGGGTGCTGTACGTCGGGCGCGGCATGGCGAGGCACGACCGCATCGACGACGCCTGGCTGCAGGCGAAGTACGGCATCACCGGAGCCGGCTACGTCGACTTCGCGGTCCTGCGCGGCGATCCGTCCGACGGCCTCCCCGGCGTGAAGGGCATCGGCGAGAAGACCGCCGCGACGCTGATCGGCAAGTACGGCGACCTGGACGGGATCGTCGCCGCCGCTGCGAACCTCTCCCCCGGCGTCCAGCGGTCGCTCGCGGCGTCGCTGGACTACCTCGGCCCCGCCCGCGAGGTCGTGGCGGCGGCGCGAACGCTGTCGCTCCCGGACGTCGACCTCACGCTTCCCGCCGAACCGAGGGATCCCGACCTCTTCGCCGCCCTGGCCGAGGAACTCAACCTCGGCGGCAGCGCCGACCGGATCGTCGCGGCGATGGCTCAGCGCGCGGGACGCAGCACGTAGACAGCGGCCCCCGCCAGCAGGTTCGGCAGCTTGCCGTACATGCGCAGACGGCGTCCGGTCTGGGAGTACGTGTAGCGGCGCTCGACCACCAGGGCGAGCTTGTCGAAGAGGTCCTCCAGGTCGGCCAGCGTGGTGAAGCGGAGGTTGGGGGTGTCGTACCACTCGTACGGCAGTTCCTTGCTGACCGGCATGCGTCCGCCGAGGAGGCGGAGACGGTTGGGCAGGTAGCCGAAGTTCGGCACCGAGACGACCATCCGCTCCGCGACGCGTCCCATCTGGGACAGGACGAACTCCGGCCGCAGCATCGTCTGGAGGGTCCGGGACAGGACGACGACGTCGTAGCTGCCATCCTCGATGTCGACCAGGGCCTCGTCGACGTCGCGCTCCAGCACCGGGACGCCGCTCCGGATCGCGGCCAGCACCTGGTCCGGGTCGATCTCGATGCCGGTCGCCGCGCAGCCCTTGGTGGCCATCAGGTGGGCCAGCAGGGTTCCGGAACCACACCCGATGTCGAGCACCCTCGAACCCGGCTTCACCTGGCCGGCAATGAGTTCGAGGTCGAGACGGAGTCCGTCCGGGCGGATCATGCGTCCTCCAGCGCTCGGTCGAAGTAGGCCCGCAACGTGGCGTGGTAGCTCGCGTCCGCGAGCAGGAAGGAGTCGTGTCCGTACGCGGACTTCAGCTCACGGAACGTCACCGGCAACCGGTTGGATTCCAGGTGCCGGACGATGCGCAACGAGTGCTCGGTCGAGAAGCGCCAGTCGGTGTCGAACGACAACACGAGGAACTTCACCGGGTCCTCGCGGACGCGGTCGAAGGCCTGCGGGTCCGCGAAGGGATCGAAGTAGTCCATGACCCGCGTGAGGTACAGGTAGCTCAGCGCGTCGAACCGCTCGAGGAACGTGGTGCCCTGGTGGTCGAGGTAGCTCTCCACGGCGAAGTCGATGCCGAAGCCGCGCCGTGAGGTCTCGAACTGGGGGTCCCGGCCGAACTTCTCGGTGAAGGCGTCCTCGGACAAGTAGGTGATGTGGGCCATCATCCGCGCGATGGAGAGGCCCACGGCCGGCATGGTGCCCTCCGCCGCGTACTGGCCGTTCTTGAACTGGCGGTCGGCCATGATCGCCCGGCGGGCAACAGCCGAGAAGGCGATGTTCTGCGCGGTCAGGCGGCTCGAGGACGCCACCACCAGCGCGTGCTGCAGGTCACCCGGGAAGGCGAGTGACCAGTGCAGCGCCTGCATCCCGCCCAGCGACCCGCCCAGCACGGCGAGCAGCCGGTCGATGCCGAGGTGGGCGACCAGGGCCCGGTGCACGGTGACGAAGTCGGCGACCTCGAGCAACGGGAAGTCGAGCCCGTACGCCTCCCCGGTCTCGGGATTGGTGCTGGACGGCCCGGTGGTGCCCTGGCAGCCGCCGATCAGGTTCGCGGAGATGACGAAGAAGCGGTCGGTGTCCAGCGGCTTGCCGGGCCCGATCAGGTTGTCCCACCAGCCGGGACGCTGGGCCCCCTCGTGGAAACCGGCGGCGTGGGCATCACCGGTCAGGGCATGACAGATGAAGACCGCGTTGCTGCGGTCCGCATTCAGGGTGCCGTAGGTCTCGTAGGCGACATCGACCGGGCCGAGCGTGGCTCCACCGGCCAATTCGAGCGGCTCGGCGTCCGTGAACAGCCGGACGATCGACGTCTCGACGACACCGACCGATCCGGGCTGCTCGGAAAAGCCCCCTGAGCCTGATGGAGGGGTCACGCAGAGAGCGCCTTGTCAAGGTCCGCGATGATGTCGTCGACGTTCTCGATGCCGATCGAGAGTCGGACACCCTCCGGCGCCACACCGGCGTCCACGAGCTCGGACTCGGAGAGCTGGCTGTGCGTCGTGGTCGCGTTGTGGATCGCGAGGCTCTTGGCGTCCCCGATGTTGGCCAGGTGGCTGAAGAGCTCCAGGGACTCGATGAAGCGCGAGCCGCCCTCACGGCCCGTCTTCAGGCCGAAGGACACCAGGCCGCCGAAGCCACGACCGTCCAGCACGCGGGTCGCCGTCTCGTGGTACGGGTCGGAATCCAGCCCCGGGTAGCGCACCCAGGCGACGCGGTCGTCCGCCTCGAGGAACTGCGCGACCTTGAGTGCGTTCTCACTGTGGCGCTCCATGCGCAGGTGGAGGGTCTCCATGCCCAGGAGGGTCTGGAAGGCGTTGAACGGCGAGATGGCCGCACCCGTGTTGCGCAGCAGCACCGTGCGCGCACGGATGATGAAGGCGGCGGGCCCGGCGGCCTCGGTCCAGATGACGCCGTGATAGGCGCCGTCCGGCGAGGTCAGGTTCGGGAAGCGGTCGGGGTGGGCTGCCCAGTCGAACCTGCCGGAGTCGACGATGACGCCGCCCATCGAGGTGCCGTTGCCGGTCAGGTACTTCGTGGTGGAGTGGACGGCGATGTCGGCACCGTGCTCGAACACGCGACACAGGTACGGCGTCGCGGCGGTGTTGTCGATGATGAGCGGCAATCCCTGCGCGTGGGCCGCCTCGGACCAAGCCTGGATGTCGAGGACGTTGAGCGCCGGGTTGCCGAGGCTCTCCCCGAAGACGAGCTTCGTCCGGTCATCGACCACAGCGGCGAGGGCGGAGGGGTCGTCGGGGTCCACGAAGCGGGTCTCGACGCCGAACTGCGGCAGCGTGTGGGCGAACAGCGCGTAGGTTCCGCCGTACAGCTTGGAGCTCGCGACGATGTTGTCGCCGGCGCCGGCCAGCGTCAGCACCGCGTAGGTGATCGCCGCCGCACCGGATGCCGTGGCGAGCGAGGCCAGACCACCCTCGAGCGCGGTGATCCGCTCCTCCAGGACGTTCTGGGTCGGGTTCATGATGCGCGTGTAGATGTTGCCCGACCTGCGCAGGGCAAAGAGGTCCGCGGCGTGCTGCGTGTCATCGAAGACGTAGCTGGTCGTCTGGTAGATCGGGACGGCGCGGGCGTTGGTGGCCGAGTCAGCCTGCTCCTGTCCGGCGTGGACGGCGAGAGTCTCGATGCGGCGATCGCTCATGGGTGGTCCTTCGTCTCGGCGCTGCGTTGCCCCACCCTAGTTCCGTGACAGCGGGGCCGGCGGGTCGATCTCGGTGCTCGAACCGAGCATCCAGCGTCCCACCACCTCGTAGCGGTTGCCCCGGTCGTGCAGGTGCGAGTGGACGAGCACCAACTCCGTGGCCTCCCAGCCGTCGGCCTCGAACGCGTCGAGCACGCGGACGACGCGCGTCGTGTCGATCGCGCGGTTGGCCCGGGCCAGGGTCAGGTGGGGCACGAAGCGTGCACCGTCGACGCGGATGCCCGCGCGCGTCGCCGCGTGGCGGCAGCGCCCGGCCAGTGCCGTGAGCTCCTGCCCCCCTTCCGGGACGCCCAACCACAGGACCTTCGTCTCCAGCGGCCACGGGAACGCTCCGCCGCCACCCAGCCGGAGCCGGAACGCCGGCGTCCGTGCTGCGACTTGCGCCAGGTTCTCGGTGAGGCGCTCCAGGGAGGGGTCCGGGACGTCCGCCATGAAGGCGGTCGTCAGGTGCCAACCCTCCGGACGGGTCCAACGCAGGCGCGCCTCGGCCGGACGCCGTGGCGTGAGGAAGTCGTCGAGTTCCTCGACCAGACTCGCGGGGGGCAGGATCGCGGTGAACATGCGAGCACCCATGGCGTCACGCTACACAACCGTGGTGCGCGCCGGCCTGAACGGGCCCGCCGGCCCCTCCGCCCCCCACAGCGACGTGTTTGATCGCATCGTGAACGAACTGTAACCGGTTTGCTTGAGAAAGCGTCTGTTTGTTTGAGAACATGAAGCGTGGAGGACATGTTTGTGTCCGTCCCACCGAACGAGGAGGTTTGGATGCGATTCAAGACAGCCATCGCGGTCGGCCTGGCCGGCATGCTGGCACTGGCGGGATGCTCCGCTCAGGCGCCCTCTGCCACCGCCCCCGCCACGGGTGCCCCGGCGGGGACTGCGGCGGCCGGTGGGTCCGGGGGCGCCGGCGGCGACGTGGGTGTTTTCACCTGGTGGGCCGAGGGCTCCGAGAAGCTGGGTCTGGCCGAGTTCGAGAAGCTCTTCAAGGAGAAGTACCCCAAGGACAAGTTCGTCAACCTCGCCGTCGCGGGTGGGGCCGGCTCGAACGCCAAGGCGAAGCTCGCCGCCGACCTTCAGAACAACAACCCGCCCGACTCGTTCCAGGGCCACGCGGGTGCCGAACTGTTCGACTACATCAGCGCCGGCCAGCTCGAGCCCGTCAATGACGTCATCGACGGCCTGGGTGGTGCCAAGGTCTTCCCCCAGAGCCTCCTGGACCTGCTCACCGTGGATGGAAAGATCTACTCGGTTCCCTCCAACGTCCACCGCTCCAACGTCGTGTGGTCGAACCCGGCGGTCCTGGCGAAGGCCTCGATCAGCAAGGAGGCCCCGGCGGACCTCGACGCATGGCTCGCCGACATGCAGAAGCTGAAGGATGCCGGCGTGGCGACCCCGCTGGCCGTGGGCACCGCTCCGTGGACCCAGCTGCACCTGTTCGAGAGCGTCCTGCTCTCGGAGCTGGGCACCGACGGCTACAACGCCCTGTTCACCACCGGTGACTGGTCCGACGCCAAGGTCGCCTCGGCCGTGTCGAAGTACGGCAAGCTCCTCTCCTTCGCCAACACCGGTGGAGCCGACGACTGGCCGCAGGCCACCGACATGGTCATCGACGGCAAGGCCGCCTACAACGTGATGGGCGACTGGGCGGTGGCGCAGTTCGCCGAGAAGGGCAAGAAGGAGGGGACGGACTACCTCTACTGGCCGACCCCGGGCACGAACGGCACCTTCCTGTTCCTCGCCGACTCCTTCACCCTGCCCAAGGGAGCCAAGAACCCCGGCGGCGCCAAGGACTGGCTGAACCTCGTCGGCTCCGCGGACGGCCAGAAGGCGTTCAACCTCGCCAAGGGTTCGATCCCCGCACGCACGGACGTCGCTGCGACCGACTTCCCGCCCTACCAGCAGTCGGCGATGGCGTCGTTCAAGGGAGACAAGATCGCCAGCTCGATCGCCCACGGCGCGGCGACGCAGATGGCCTGGAGCGCGGACATCACGACGGCCCTCAGCAAGTACGTCTCCGACAAGGACCAAGCTGCCTTCGTCAAGAGCCTGGCCGACGCGGCGGGCAAGTACCGCTGACGCACAGCAGCGGCATGGCCTGATCGACAATCGGGGAGGCGCCGGGGCCGACGCTCCGGCGCCTCCCCCGTACGACACGGAGGAGACCTACCCGTGGTGAAGAAGTGGCAGGGGTTGCTGATGGTGGCGCCCTCGATCGTGCTCGTGATCGTCTTCGTGTATGGCCTGATCGGGCAGAACATCGCGACGTCCCTGGAGCGGGTGACGACCAAGACGTTCTCCGGCAACGAGCGGGTCGTCAGCGAAGGCGGCATCGCCAACTACCAGTTGTTGCTGGCTGATGAGCGGTACCAGCACGCCCTGTGGAACCTGCTGGTCCTGACCGTGGTGTTCGTCGGCGGCACGATGATCTTCGGCGTTCTGTGGGCGCTCCTGCTCGAGAAGGGCGTCCGCGGGGAGGGCTTCTTCCGGTCGGTCTACCTGTTCCCCATGGCGGTGTCGTTCATCGCTTCGGGCACGGTGTGGAAGTGGCTGCTCTCCCCCGGCATCGGCGACCATGAGGCGATCGGCCTGAACCGCCTGTTCCTGCTGGTCGGCCTCCCGGAACTCCAGAGCCGTTGGTGGTCCGACCCCGGCCCCTTCAACATGGCCGCGATGGCCATGCCGGCCGTCTGGCAGCTGTCCGGTTACGTGATGGCGTTGTTCCTGGCCGGCTTCCGTGGCATCTCGCTGGACCAGCGTGAGGCTGCGCGCGTCGACGGCGCCTCCGAGTGGCAGGTCTACCGCCACGTCCTGTTCCCGCAGCTCTCCCCCATCGCGCTGTCGGCGCTCATCATCATCGGCCACATGTCGATGAAGACCTTCGACCTGATCTACGCGATCGCCGGCCAGAACAACTACGTCGCGGACGTGCCCGCCACGCTCATGTGGGTGCAGCTCTTCCAGCAGCGCAACGCGCCGACGGCTGCGGCCAACGCGACCATCCTGCTGCTGATCGTGGCGGTGGTCGTCGTGCCCTACCTGATCTACACCAACCGCACCGAGAGGGTGGCCAAGCGATGACGACCGCCCTTCCCACGCTGGAGCCCACGGCGACCGTGGTCCTCCCGCGCCGCAAGCAGTCCACGCCCGGTCAGGTGACCTGGCGAAGCATCCGCATGGCCCTGCTGATCACCTTCGTGGCAGCCGTCCTCATGCCCATCTACGTCGTGCTGGTGACGAGCTTCAAGTCGCCTGCCGACTTCTCCGTGGCCGGCGCGTGGGACATCCCGACCCGCCTGAGCTTCGAAGGCTGGAAGGCCGCCTGGGATGCCCTCGCCCCCGCCGTCGGGCGCTCCCTCGCGCTCGGTGTCGCCGCGGCCGGCATCTCCTCGTTCCTCGGTGCCATGAACGGGTTCGTGTTCTCCAAGTGGAAGTTCCCGGGTGCCGACCTCCTGTTCACGATGTTCCTGTTCGGCATGTTCATTCCGTACCAGGCGGTGATGATCCCGCTGCAGCAGTTGATGATCGCCCTGAACGATTCGATGCCGGTCCTGACCGGCATTCCCACTCTGGTGATCGCCCACGTCATCTACGGCATCCCGATCTGCACGCTGATCTTCCGCAACTACTACGCCACGGCGGTGCCCGACGAGATCCTCGAGGCGGCCCGTGTCGACGGTGCCGGCATGTGGCGCATCTTCACGTCGATCGTGCTGCCCGTGTCTGCGCCCGCCTTCGTCGTGACCCTCATCTGGCAGTTCACCAGCGCATGGAACGACTTCCTCTTCGCCCTGTTCCTGACCGACCGCAACACCGGTCCCGTGACGTATGCACTGCAGGAGCTGGCGTCCGCCCAGAACCCCGACTACTCCCGCATGATGGCCGGAGTTCTCGTGGCATCCCTGCCGACGCTGCTGGTCTACATCTTCCTGGGGCGCTACTTCGTGAGCGGCCTGATGAGCGGTTCCGTGAAGTAGCACGTGTGGGATGATGCAGCCCGACGAAAGGACTACCCGATGACGCTCGAGCAGACGCTGCACACCGACATGGTCGCTGCCATGAAGGCCCGTGACCCAGAGCTGGTGACCACCCTGCGCATGGCGATCGGGGCCCTGAAGAACGAGAAGGTCGCCGGAAAGGAAGCTCGCGAGCTCTCCGAGACCGAGGAGATCGCCGTCCTGCAACGGGAGGTGCGCACGCGCAGGGACTCCGCGCAGGCCTACACCGACGGCAACCGCCCGGAGCTCGCGGCCAAGGAGTTGGCGGAGGCCGACATCCTGGGGCGCTACCTGCCCACCATGTTGTCCGACGACGAGTTGGACGCCATCGTGGCCGAGGAGGTCACCGCCGCCGCGGCGTCCACCGGGGAGAAGCCGACGATGCGCCAGATGGGGGCCCTCATCAAGGCCGTCAACGGTCGCGTCGCGGGTCGCGCGGAGGGAGCCGCCGTGGCGGCCAAGGTCAAGGCCGCCCTCGCCTGAGCGGGAGGACGGCACCGAACGGAAACGCCGCCCGCCCAGGACAATCTGGGCGAGCGGCGTCGAAGGTCGTGCTCAGGCGGCCAGGGCGAGCACGCTCACGCTCTGGGCACACCACGAGCAGTACGCCGACACCTCCCCGCTGCGGACGGCCAGCGTGTGGCCGCAAGACAGGTTCGCCTCCGAAAGGCGCCAGCGCGCCGTGTGATCTCTCATGTGTTTCTCCTTGCAGTTGTCCGGCCGCGGCGCATGAGGCTGCCAGCAGCACGGCTTTTCTTGGTTCGAATCTCGTAGCGCGAGGTTGCGCCGGCGAGCGATCAGGGCCTGCGGACCGTTCCGCACCCGAATTGCATTAGTCTACACGACTACTATCTGGGTTGCCAGTCCGTGACAATCACGCCGTCCAGCCGCCCAGGATCGCGTCGGACAATTCGGCGGTCTGCAGGGCGGTGCGTCCGGTGCTGGGGCATTCCGCCACCCCGCGCAACTCGTCGAGGATGGTGGCGACGAGGGGCCCGTGCACGTGGGGCGGGTCCGACACCTCGACGGACCGGGAGCCGTCCGCCGTGACCAGGCGGATCGGGCTGGGTGCGAACGTCGCGAAACTCAGCACCCCGCGTGTCCCGGCCACGACCGTCTCGTCGAGTGCGTCCGGTGAACCGAACGCCCAGGAACCCGTGGCCAGGACATCCCCGAAGCGCCAGGTGGCGGCGACGGCGTGGTCACCGCCCGAGGTGGCGCCCGCGGCGTCCGATGAAGGACCCAACAGCCAGTGCAGGATGTCGAGCGCGTGGCAGGCCGTCTCGAAGAACTCGCCGCCGCGGTTGAGTGCCGGGTCCCAGCGCCAGCCGTCCACCAGGGTCGGCTTGCGCCACGTGGTGTGGACGGTGAGGGGCTGCCCCACCTCGGCCAGCAACGCGCGCACCTGCGCGAAGCGCGGGAGCGCGCGACGGTAGTAGGCCACCCAGAGCCGGACGCCGTGCGCGTCGGCCGCCTCGACCATGGCGCGTCCCTCCTGGGCCGACATGGCCATGGGCTTCTCCACCAGCACGTGTTTTCCTGCTTCGGCCGCCGCCATGACGTACTCGGCGTGGTGGGCGGTCGGGGTGGCGATGTAGACGGCCGTCACGTCGGGATCCTCGATGACCGCCCGTGCATCGGTTGACCAGCGGCGCACGCCGTGGCGGGCGGCGAAGTCCTCGGCCCGGGCGCCGTCGCGGCGCATCACGTGGACCACGTCGGAGTCGTCGGCACGGAACACGCTCGGCGCCGCCTTCACCTCGGTCACGTCTCCGACACCGATGATCCCCCATCCCGTCATGGGGCGATCCTTCCAGATCGCCAGCGCGCCTGTGTCCTGAAAGCCACGCCATCATGGACGCCCACTGAGGCCGTCGGTCACCATGGCAGGCATGGACGCCAGCCCCGCACGCACGCGCTACTACACGGCCAGCAGCGTGGACGGGTTCCTCGCCACGACGGACCACTCGCTCGACTGGCTGCTCAGCCGCACGATCGACCAGGACGGCCCCTACGGGTACCAGCCCTTCATCCGCGAGATCGGGGCACTCGCCATGGGGGCGTCGACGTACCAGTGGATCATGGACCACAACGCCTCCACCGGAGAGCCGTGGGCCTACGACATCCCGGCGTGGGTCTTCACCCACCGCACGCTGACGCCGCCACCCGCAGGCGCCGACGTGCGCTTCACCCACGCGCCCGTTCCGGACGTGCACGCGGCCATGGTCCAGGAGGCCGCAGCGCGCGATGTCTGGCTCATGGGCGGCGGGGACCTGGTCGGCCAGTTCGCCGACCATGGGCTGCTCGACGAGGTGATCGTCAGCTATGCCCCCGTCACGCTCGGGGCGGGGGCTCCCCTGCTGCCACGCCGGCTGGAGCTCCGCCTCACCGACACCGCTCGCAACGGCGACTTCGTGTGCGCCCGGTTCGACGTCGCGCGAGGATGAACGAGCGTCCCGAAGGGCCCGGGCCCCTCGCGTTGGCTCGAGCGCACGGGCACGCAGGGCGACAGCCGAGCCTGCCAGACTCTCCGTTGTGTGGATGCGTGCGTTGATCACCGTCGCGGCGATGGTGGGGCTGGCCGGTTGTACGTGGCCGGGCGCGGACCCGTCGAGCGTCACGGCGGTGGCCGAAACGGTGCAGGTGACCTCGGTGTCGGACGGAGACACCTTCACCGCGGTCACCGCGGATGGCGAACGGGTCCGGATCCGGCTGCTCGGTATCGACGCCCCCGAAACGGCCCGCGATGGCCAGCCGGCCGAGTGCGGCGCGAAGCAGGCGGCCGACGAGCTGCGCAGCCTCATCGCTGGACGCTCGGTGACCGTGACCAGCGACCCCGTGGGGGACGAGGTCGATCGCTTCGGGCGGCGGCTCGCCTACGTCACCGTCGACGGCCGGGACGTCGCCCTCGCCCTCACCCATGCAGGCATGGCCGAGGCCTGGTACCCAGCCAGCGCACCCGAACCCACCCGGTACGGCGACTACCGGAAAGCCGAGCGAACCGCCCGCGCGGCCAACACCGGCCTCTGGGCGACGTGCGCAACGGTGGGCCGCTGACGCTGCCCCCAGCCACCGGGGATCCCTGCCGTGATCAGGACGCCATCTGCTCGCGACAAGCGGGAAGGGTGATCGTTGGTGATCGAGTCCCGTCCCAACGGCCGCAGATCGCTCCTGGGGCTCGCTCTCAGCCCAGTTCCCTTCGAAGGGGCCGTCCATGAGTTCCCTGGTCGGGGGGCCAGGTGTGGCGGGTCTCGGTGATGGTCGGCGTGACGAGGTGGTCGACCGGTCCGTGTCCCACGTCAGGTTGCCGGCTGAGCCGCCAGTTGGCGGCGCCACGCAACGCCGCCTGCAGGTAGGCCCGTCCCTGCTCGACACTGGCGATCCCGATGCCTGACGCGGGGACCTCGCCGAACACGGCCGCGGACGCCGCAATGGCAGACGAGAGTGTGCAGCCGGTTCCATGGGTGTTGCGGGTCGCGATGCGAGGAGCCCTCAGCTCGACAATCGCCCCGGGTCGAGCGAACACGTCCAGAACCGTGTCACCATCCATGTGGCCACCCTTGACCAGCACGGAGCGCGCCCCGGCCGCCACGAGCGCCGCGGCCTGATCGACCGCTTCGTCCTCGTCGGCTGCCGCCGCTCGTCCGAGAAGCGCTGCAGCTTCGGGCAGGTTCGGCGTGACAAGGTCTGCCCAGGGGATCAGGTGATCCCGAACGAGCGCCACAGCATCCTCGGCGAGCAGCCGGTCGCCGGATGTGGCGAGCATCACGGGATCCAGGACGAGGATCCCGAACTCGCTACGCCGGGCGACGATGAGGTCGGTGATCGCGGCGACCGTGTCAGCGTCTGAGAGCATTCCGACCTTGGTCGCGGCGACGTGGAAGTCGTCGAGCACTGCGGCCACCTGGTCGACGACGAGGTCCGAGGGCACCGGATGCGCTCGTCGTACTCCCTGGGTGTTCTGGACGGTGAGCCCCGAGACGGCCGCACAGCCGTAGACGCCGAATGCGGAGAAGGTCTTGAGGTCGGCTTGGATCCCGGCCCCTCCGCTGGGATCCGAGCCCGCGATGCTGAGACAGACAGGGCGCATGCGCGTCATCCTGCCACCCCATTCGCGGAGTGAGTCGCCTTCGGGAGCAAAACGTGCTTGGATGTGGCACATCCCACGGGTGCCCGAGCACGGGCTGAGATCAGGCTGACGCTGCCTGGACCGTCGAACCTGCCTGGGTAATACCGGCGAAGGAAGAGAGATGTCGATGGAGAACCATCCGCAGCACCATGCCGTCCTGCTCACCGACGGGGACCTGTCCGTCCCGGTCACCGCCGTGAGACTGGCGGACTCACCCGGGGGCCGCCCCAACGAGGATGTCCTGTGCTACAGGACACGCGGTCCGGGCGGTGACCCCACCGCCGGGCTTCCCACGCTGCGTCAGGCGTGGATCGACGCCCGCGGAGACACCGAGCCACACACCGCTCGACCCCGCAACCTCGCAGACGACGGGCGCTCGGCTCTGCGGCGTGGCGCGGCCTCGGACAGCTGGACCGGCCGCATCCACCTGCCGGTCCGTGCGATACCGGGGCGCACGGTCACCCAACTGCACTACGCCCGCAAGGGCGTCATCACGCCCGAGATGCGCTATGTGGCGCTTCGCGAGGGGATGCCGGTGGAGCAGGTGCTCACCGAGGTGGCTGCGGGCCGGGCGATCATCCCGGCGAACGTCAACCACCCCGAGTCCGAGCCGATGATCATCGGACGCGCCTTCCTGACCAAGGTGAACGCGAACATCGGCAACTCGGCGGTGACGAGCTCGATCTCCGAGGAGGTCGAGAAGCTGACGTGGGCCACCCAGTGGGGCGCGGACACCGTCATGGACCTCTCGACCGGTGACGACATCCACACCACGCGCGAGTGGATCATTCGCAACTCCCCCGTTCCGATCGGCACCGTGCCCCTTTACCAGGCGCTGGAGAAGGTGGGCGGGCACGCGGAGGACCTCACGTGGGAGGTCTACCGCGACACCGTCATCGAGCAGGCTGAGCAGGGCGTCGACTACATGACCGTGCACGCGGGCGTGCTGCTGCGCTACGTCCCCATGACCGCCGACCGGGTCACGGGGATCGTGAGCCGCGGGGGCTCGATCATGGCGGGCTGGATGCTCGCACACCATCGGGAGTCGTTCCTGTACGAGCATTTCGACGAGTTGTGCGAGATCTTCGCCGCCTACGACATCGCCTTCAGCCTCGGCGACGGCCTGCGTCCGGGCAGCCTCGCCGACGCGAACGACGAAGCTCAGCTGGCAGAACTCCGGACCCTCGCCGAGCTGACCGAGCGAGCGTGGGCCCACGACGTACAGGTCATGGTCGAGGGCCCCGGGCACGTCCCGCTGAACCTGGTCGAGGAGAACGTCCGGCTGGAGCAGGACTGGTGCCACGGGGCTCCGTTCTACACGCTGGGGCCGCTGGTCACCGACATCGCGCCCGGCTACGACCACATCACGTCGGCGATCGGTGCAGCCGTCATCGCCATGCACGGGACGGCCATGCTCTGCTACGTCACACCCAAGGAGCACCTGGGCCTGCCCAACCGGGACGACGTCAAGACGGGCGTCATCACGTACAAGATCGCGGCTCACGCGGCCGACGTCGCCAAGGGCCACCCCGGTGCGCGGGTACGCGACGACGCGCTCAGCAAGGCACGGTTCGAGTTCCGCTGGCACGACCAGTTCGCGCTCTCCCTCGACCCCGAGACCGCAATCGCCTTCCACGACGAGACTCTGCCCGCAGAGCCCGCCAAGACGGCCCACTTCTGTTCGATGTGCGGGCCGAAGTTCTGCTCCATGCGCATCAGCGCTGACATCCGAACCCGGTTCGGCGAGGGGGCTGCAGCGTCCGGGATGGAGGCGAAGTCCCGCGAGTTCCGCGAACACGGCGCGTCGGTCTACCTTCAGGTCACCGAGGTGGAGAGGTGACGGCCACCCAGACGTCGACCACGCGACGGAGCCTGGTCCCCGAGCTCCCCCCGGACGGCCAGGCCGCAGTTAGGGGTGGGATCTGGGGCAACTTCGTCGACATGCTCCACATCTTCCTGCCGGTCATCGCACTGGCGCCGGCCCTACCCGCCCTGGCCGGCCCCCACGCGAATGCGACCACCGCGGCGATCATCATCATGGCGACGCTGGTGGGCCGCCCCCTGGGCGCGATGATCTTCGGGCAGGTCTCGGACCGCATCGGTCGCACCCGGACGACCAAGATAGCGATCGCCGGCACGGCCGCCTCCACGCTGGGCATCGCTCTCATGCCCGACCACCACCTGCTCGGGCCGACCACCATCACGGCCGTGATCGCGCTGCGCTTCCTCGGCGGCGTGTTCCTGGCCGGCGAGTACACGTCAGCCATCCCGCTCGCCATGGAGTGGTCGACACCGCGCCGGCGGGGACTCGTGTCGGGTCGCATCATGTCGATGGCGCCGTGGGCGCAGGGGGCCATCGCGTTCGCGACGCTGGCGCTGCTCGCCGCGCTGGGCCCGCAGGCGTACGGAACCTGGGGCTGGCGCTGCTTGTTCGCAGCGGGTGCGGCAGCGTCGGCGCTGATGCTCGTGTACTACTCACGGCGCGTCGCAGATGCTCCGGTGTTCGTTCGTCGACCACCGGAGCACGCGGCGCGGTCGCGCTTGGCCGACGTCCTTGTCGGGCAGTACGCGCGGGCCTTCTGGCAGGTCTTCGGTCTGATGACGGGCCTGTGGTTCTGCACCAACATGGTCGTGATCGTCGTCGCCTCCCAACTGCCCGGGTTGGGACTCTCCGCGCTGCAGGTCGCTCTGGTCATGGGGGTCGCTTCGGTCGCCCAAGCGCTGGTGATGGGCATCACCGGCCATTTCTCCACTGTCGTCGGCCGCCGTCGGTTCTTCGTCGTCGGTGGTATCACGGCCGCAGTCGGAGGGCCCCTCCTGTGGTGGGCGCTCCTCCTCCGCCCCCCGACGGGGAACGCGGGAGTCACCGCGCTGGCCTTGGCCCTTGTGGTGGTGCCCCTGCTCCAGGTCCTGACGGTGACGCAGTACGGACCGATCGGCGCCTACCTCACGGAACGGTTCCCGACCCACGTGCGCGCCACCGCGTACGGCACGGCGTACTCGCTCTCCATCGTGGCTCCCGCCCTCTACCCGTTCTACCTTCCGGCCCTGATGGAGTGGTGGGGACCCGTGACGCCGGCCTCGTTGCTCGCCCTGGGTGGCGTGCTGGTCGCCGTGTGCGGGGCGGTCGGCCCTGCACTCGCGGGCGACGATCTCGAGGGAGCGCTGTCATCGTGACACGGACCTCCTTCGATCTGGCGCACGTCGTGTCGGAGGTGCGCGACCGCGCTCCCCTGGTCCACTGCATCACCGCCGCGGTCTCGATGAACCTGGTCGCCGACGCCCTCCTGGCGACCGGCGCGCGGCCCATGATGACCGAAACGGCGGCGGAAGCGCCGGCGATGGATGCGGTGGCGGATGCGCTTCTCGTCAACCTCGGGTCGCTGAGCGTTGATGGTGCCGAGGGGATCGTGCCGACGGTCGCCGTGGCTCGCGCCGCTGCCCGGCCGTGGGTGCTCGACCCGGCGGCCGTCGGTGTTGCCCCCGTTCGTACGAGGCTCGCCGCCCGGGTGCTCCCAGATCGTCCGGCCGTGGTGCGAGGCAACGCATCCGAGGTGCTGGCCCTGGCCGGCGCGGGCACAGGCGGGCGCGGCGCCGACGCCACCGACCAAACCGAGACCGCCTTGGACGCGGCTCTCTCCCTGGCACGCGAGCACGGCAGCGTGGTCGCCGTCTCGGGAGCGGTCGACCTCATCACCGACGGCGCCCGTGTCATCCGGGTACGCAACGGGGATCCCCTCCTCACCAAGGTCACGGGGACCGGCTGCTCGCTGGGCGCACTCGTGGCGGCCTGCGCCTCCGTCTGCGACCCCTTGGCTGCGGCGGTCGCGGCGACCGTCTGGCTCGGTGTGGCCGGGGAGCGCGCGGCCGCACGGGCGAGATTTCCCGGATCCTTCCGGGTCGCGATGCTCGACGAACTCGCGGCGCTCTCTCCGACCGACGTCGCGATGGCCGCCCGGCTGGAGGAGACAGCGTGACGCCGGTCGACTATCGCGTCTACGTCGTGACGACCGGCACGGGCCACCGGACGGTCGACACCGCCGCGGCCGCAGCTGCTGCCGGCGCCGGCGTCGTCCAGATCCGGGCCAAAGAGGCCACCACCCGCGAGTTGCTCGCCCTGACCGAGGCGGTGGCTGCCGCATGCTCTGCGGCGAACCCGACCACCCGCGTGCTGGTCGACGACCGCGCCGATGTCGCGTTCGCGGCGCGGGGAGCCGGCTGGGCAGTCCACGGGGTGCACCTGGGCACGGACGACCTCCCCGTGCGGGCCGCTCGCGCACTCCTGGGCCCGGACGCGATCATCGGTCTCACCACGGGCACCCTGGAACTGGTCCGGAGCGCCGGCGCCCTCGCGGATGTGGTCGACTACCTCGGCTCCGGGCCATTCCGCCCCACCCCGACGAAGGCCACCGGACGCCCACCACTCGGCCTCGCGGGCTACCCGCCCCTCGTGGCCGAGACCCCGCTGCCCATCGTCGCCATCGGCGGCGTGCGCGTCTGCGACGTCCCGGCGCTGTCGAGGACCGGCATCGCAGGGGTCGCGATGGTTCGAGAGATCGCCGACGCCCCCGATCCGGCAGCGGTCGTCACCCGGGCCCTTGCTGCCTGGGACGGCCCTCACCCGGGCCCCGCAGGGCGATCGCACCCATAACAGGAGGGGCGCGATGCGGTGCAGACCGATGCACCCAGTACGTGCGTCGTGCCGGATCAGTGAAAGAGCCGCCTCCGGAATCTCTCCGAAGGCGGCTCTCTCACCATCATCCAACGGTCGGGCTGACAGGATTTGAACCTGTCTCCCACACCAAAGGCGAAACGCTGTCTGGTTAGGTGTTCCGGTCTCAACCCTGACTTGGCTAGGCGTTTCGCCCTTCCCCGTCCGTTGACTGGTTGCGACTGACAGTGACTCTAGCGTACA
Organism: Propioniciclava sp. LT294; assembly: GCF_059516005.1. Taxonomy (NCBI): domain Bacteria; kingdom Bacillati; phylum Actinomycetota; class Actinomycetes; order Propionibacteriales; family Propionibacteriaceae; genus Propioniciclava; species Propioniciclava sp. LT294. The sequence goes on along the minus strand of NZ_JCAKNG010000002.1, from coordinate 288,681 downwards.
CTCCCTACTGTGCACAAGCCGTGCACGGTAACGAAGGGACGCCCATGAATGCCAACGTGGTGCAATTTCGGCCGCGCCCGGAAAGCGAGCCCGAGAAGAAGAAGCGCCGCGCCCGACGCGGTTTCGGGCAAGTGGCCGAAATGCGCTCCGGACGCTTTCAGGCGTCCTACATCGGCCCGGACGGAGGGCGACACCTGGCGCCCGTCACGTTCCCCACCCGCACGGACGCCGGCACCTGGCTGGACATGCGCCACGCCGAGATCGTGGAGCACCGTTGGAAGCCGCCCGCTCCCCCGGTGGAGTCTGTGGAGAAGTTCGAGACCTACGCGCGGTCGTGGCTGGCCCGACGAGAGTTGAAGCCACGGACCCGCGCCGAGTACACCCGCACACTAGAGGCCAAGCTCCTGCCGACGTTCGGACGCCGCACGCTGCGAAGCATCACCGCCGCCGACGTCCGGGAATGGTACGACGCCCTCGACCCCAACCTGAAGACCGCCCGGACGCACGCCTACGCGCTACTGCGGACCATCATGGGCGCGGCCGCGTCCGATGGACTGGTGGACGCCAACCCGGTGCAGATCAGCGGGGCCGGCTCGACCAAGCGCGCCAAGCGCATCCGGCCCGCGACCCTGGCCGAGCTTCGCACCATCACCGAGGCCATGCCGCCCCGGTATCGCGCCATGGTGCTGCTGGCCTCGTGGGGTGCCCTCCGGTTCGGGGAGCTGACCGAGCTACGCCGCCGAGACGTGACGCTACCGGCCGAGGACGACGACGCGCCCGGCATCATCCGGGTTACCCGCGCGGTCACGTGGCCGGACGGGAAGCCGGTAGTAGGCACTCCCAAGAGTGAGGCCGGCGTCCGTGACGTGTACGTTCCCCCGCACATCGTGCCCGCACTGCGCGCGCACCTGCTCGAGCACGCCGCCCCCGGCCCGGATGGGTTGCTGTTCCCGAACACCGAGGGCAATCACATGCACCACGGCAGTCTGTACAAGGTGTTCAAGCCCGCACGGCTGGCCGCTGGACGCCCTGACTTGTCCTGGCATGGGTTGCGCCACACCGGCGCCACCATGGCCGCCCAGCAAGGGGCCACGCTGGCCGAGCTCATGGAACGGCTCGGGCATTCCACTGTGGGAGCCGCGCTGAAGTACCAGCACGCGGCCAGCGATCGGCAGGCCGACCTAGCACGCCGCCTGTCCGCCATGGTGGAGGGCCAGAAGTGAGCGACACGCCGATGGGACGACTCAGGTTGACTGGAATGACACCGGTGTGATTCACTGGCCTCACAACAGAAGACCAGCAAGCTAGCTGCGGTGCTGGGGCGCAAGGGGGAATGCCCCCCATGCGGGCTGCATAGCGTTCCCCGGTGGCAAGGCGTGCGGCGTGACACCCCGGCGGGGTGCCCCGAAACGGGAAGCCGAGCGGCACAGACCTTACAAGATAGGTCCGTGCGCTCGGCTTCGTGTTTCCCGAGAGGACGCACCGCCACATGCCCCGCACCACCACCGAAGCGGCCCACGAGGGCGCCACTGCCTGGGTCCCTCTGTCCATCGCCGCCGAACGGCTCGACCTGCACCCCCGCACCATCCGCCGCGCCATCTCGGCCGGTGAGCTGACGGGCTACAAGTTTGGCAAGGCGCTGCGCGTCCGCCTGGACGAGCTCGACGCCTGGGCCATGAGCAAGGCCATGCCGAATCCGCGCACTCTGCGCCCGGTCAAGGCCGGGGGTGCCCGGTGAGAGCCATGGCGAATACTCACCGGACAGGGGACCGGATCAACACCCCGGATGCATCGGGAGAGCTGCGCCCCGACGAGCTGGAGCGCATCCAAGCCGCGCGTGAGTTGCTGGCCGCGTCCGGCGTCCGGATGAGCCTGCGAAACGCCGTTCGGCAGTACCGGCGCGGCCTCCTCGACCTCGACGCGGCGCCCGTGCTCACGGTGTTGAACCATCGCGGGGAGTCGGTCGCCGTTGACCCCGAGGCCGAGGCCCTGGCGCATCGGATGAGCGGGGGGGCCCGATGACCCTCGACATGCAAAGCGGCCCCCAGAGGGTCACCCTGGAGGCCGAAGCGTTTGCCCGCGCTACGGAGATTGTACCGGACGCCGCCACGACTGAGGAGGCCGCGCGCTGCCTACTCTGCGCCCGTCGCATCACCGCACCCGAGAGCATCGCGCACGGTTTCGGGCCGGTCTGCTGGACCCGGGTAGCGACCCGCCAGCGACACGAGCGGGCCGAGGCGCTGCATGGCCGTCTGTGGGGCCTACTGCGCCGTCTGCCGTCCCTCGACGTGGCCGGGCTGGCCCTGGTCTCTGCCGCCCTCGATGACGCCGTGGACGCCCTCGACGCACTGGGGGTGACGCCATGACGGGACCCGCGTTTGGCCGCATCCTCGACGCCCTGCGCGCCGCCGGTCGCCCAGTCACGATGGACGGGCCGAACCGAGCGCGCTCATCCTGCCCAGCTCACGACGGGGACAACAAGACCGCCCTATCCATCCTCGACACCGCCGACCGCGTCAACCTGCACTGCTTCACGCGCGACTGTGACGGAGCCGACGTGCTGGCCGCCCTCGGGCTGGGCGTCCGGGACCTCTACCACGAGCCACGCGGGGACCGGCTGGCCGCCTACGACTACGGCAACGGCTACCGGGTCGAACGTATGCCCGGGAAGCAGTTCCGACAGACCACGGGCTGGGCTGGGCGTCCGCGTCCCCTGTACCGCGCCGAGCGGATCCCGGACGCCGTGGCAGTCGGCCGCCCGGTCTACCTGGTGGAAGGTGAAGAGGACGTGCACGCCTTGGAGGCAGTCGCCCCGGACGCCGTGGCCGTCACTGCCCCCCAAGGTGCTGGCAACTTCCGTCACGCCGACGTGGAGCCGCTGCGCGGCGCGTCCGTGGTGGCCGTCGTGGACCGGGACGCCGCCGGGGACGGTTGGGCCACAGCGGTCCGCGACGGGCTGGCCGGGGTCGCCGCGTCCGTCGGGTTCGTCCGGGCGGCCGCCGGGAAGGACCTGGGGGACCACCTGACCGCCGGGCTGCCACTTGACGCGCTGGAGCCCTACAGCACCGCCGGGGACGCCGTGGAGGCCCCTACGGCGTCCGGGACCACGTGGACGCGCGTGGACCTCGGGGCGACTGTTGCGGGCCTCGTGGCGGGCACCCTGCACCGCGCTGCGCCCACCGTGGCGCCCATCCGTGGTGGGACCGCCCTGTTCTACCCCGGGAAGGTCAACGGGCTGGCCGGGGAGAGTGGCGCGGGCAAGACATGGACCCTTCTACACGCGGCCGCCGGCATCCTCGAGGACGCTGGCCATGTCGTCTACGTGGACCACGAGGACGACGCCGCCGGCATCGTCGGCCGGTTGCTCGACCTGGGGGTGACCCCGGACGCCGTCCGCGCCCGGTTCGTCTACCTGAACCCTAGCGAGAAGCCCACCGCCAGCGACCTGCAAGCCCTGGCCGGCCTCGTGGCCGAGTTGCGCCCGGTGCTCGTGGTCGTGGACTCCACCGGCGAAGGGCTGGCGCTGGAAGGTGCGAACCCGAACGCCGACGAGGAAGTGGCCGCCTGGTTCCTGCGCGTCCCCCGCCGCCTGTCCCTGGTCACCTACGACGACCAACCCGGCCCGGCCGTCGTGGTGCTCGACCACGTCACCAAGGCCGACGACGGTGGATTGTGGCCCATCGGGTCACAACGCAAGCGCGCGGCCATCTCGGGAGCCCAGTACATGCAACGCCTCGTGAAGCCGTTCGACATGGACACCGCCGGGCACGCCCTGTTGGTGTGCGCCAAGGACCGCCACGGCCACTACCGCGCCGGCCAACGCGTGGCAGAACTGCACGTGACCCCGGGCCCGTCCATCGCCCTGGACACCGTGGAGGACGCCACGGCATCCGGTGGCACCTTCCGCCCGACCGGCTACATGGAGAGGGTGAGCCGGGCACTAGAGGGCTCACCCGACCCCCTGAGCCTCAACGGCGTCCGGGACGCCGTGGGCGGCAAGCGTGAGCACGTCACGCGGGCACTGTCCGCGCTCGTGGCCGACGGATACGTGACCACGGCGGCCGGCCCCCGTGGCGCGACCCTGCACACCCTGGTGCGACCGTTCCGAGAGGGTGACGACCGTTCCCCCGAGGACATGCCCGAAAGCGAGCCCGGAACCACTGTTGACCGTGCCCCGTTCCTAAGGGAGGGGAACGGGGCACAGTCACTTGACCGTGCCCCGGGGAACGGTGGGGGAACGGTGGGGCATGGTCACCACGAGGCCCCCGAACTGTGCCCGTTGCATGGCGACAACGCGCACCCGGACGCCTGCTACACGTGCGCCGAGCTGGCCGGCCGGGGGTGGGACCAGTGACCGCCGCCGACCGCCTGACTGCTGCCCTGCTGGCCACCCTCGAAGCCAACGTGGAGCCGCCGTGCTGCGAAGTTGGCCCCAATCTCTGGCTCTCGGAGGATCACCGCGAGCGCGCCGAGGCCATCGCCCACTGTGACGGGTGCGTGATCTGGGCCGAGTGCCGAGACGCCGCCGAGGTGGCCGGCCTGACCGGTGGCCCGGCCACGTTCGGTGTCTATGCCGGATGGGACTACGCGAAGGGGAAGCGCCCATGAGCGACGACGCACGCCCCATGCTCGACCATCACGCGCGCTGCCGGCGCCGTGGTGCGCCGATCCTGCTGGCCCCGTGGCGGTCCGGCCCGCCCTTGATCGCCTGCCCCGACTGCGGAGCGCGTACCCCCTACACCGACACCCGATCCGAGAAGGAGAGCAACCGATGACCATCCGCCACGAACCCGAGTGCACGACCCGCGACGACTCAACCGTCTACCTCACCGTTGGGTCACGCGGCGACGCCATGCGCCGATGCCGCGACTGTGGACGGTTCGAGCTTGGCGAGGCGCCACGGCCGACCCGAGCCCACACGCCCCGCACGAGGCCCACCGCTCCCGCTGTGACGGTGCCGGACGCCCCCGAGCCCGCCCCGGTGCCCGCCGTCGCGGTCGCCCGCTACCGGTGCCGGGACCACGACAAGCCCGTGAACTGGCGCGGCCGTGGCTGCAAGGAGTGCACGCGGTTCCTGGCCATGACCCCCGCCAAGCGCCGCGAGGCACGACGACGGGCCGAGTCGTGAGCGTGCATCGCATCACAGACGGGGTGCTGCTCACGGGTGGCGCCCTGGACGCCGCCCGCTACTGCGTGGAAGTGGCCCAGCGTGCCCGCGCCCGCAACGGGTTGCCGCCCTCGGTGACCATCGCCCGGTTGGCTGCTGCGCTGGCCCCCACGGGACAGGGGGACGCCCCCGACGATGCCGGGGAGCAGTCTGGTTCTGGGCCAGTTGGTGCCCTTCAGGAAGTGGTGAGCACCCGCGAGGCTGCGGGGCTGCTCGGGTGCTCACCACGCCAAGCCCGCCGGCTGGCCCCCCTGCTGGGCGGTCGCCTGATCGGTGGCCGGCTGGCCCTCGACCGGCAGAGCATCCTCGACCACCTGGAAGGCAAGACAGCATGACCAACGACCAGTACCGGGCCGCCCTCGACCTTGTGGCCGCCCTCGACGACAACGAGATGAAGCAGTTCCTCACCGAGGCGCGCAAGCCCTCCCAACTCACCCGCGACGACGTGCAAGCCCTCGCCCGGGCCGGACGCCACGCCGACATCGAAGCCGCCCGCGAGGCCGGACGCCTCGACAACCTACTGAAGGGAATCTGACCGTGGAGCACCGCCCCGCCATGCGCCTGCTGAGCCTGACCCGACGCACCGGCCGCCCCAACGTGGCGCCGGGGACCATCCTGCCGCCCCGCGACCTGTTCACCGGTCACCCGACGCTGCTGGACGCCTACGACGCCTGGACCAACACCGAGCGCGCCCGCGTCCACCACGAGGCCGAATCCCACCGCCTCGAGCAGCAAGCCGCCCAAGCCGCCACCGCCTACGCCGAGGCCCTCCGCGCCGCCCTGCGGGCCGGGGAGGACGTGGCCACGGTCACCAGCGAGGAGGCCACCCTGAGGGCACAGGCGACCGCCCACCGCGAGTTGGCCACCGAAGCCAAGCGCGAGAGCATCGCCTACGGCTACACGCTCGCCGATGAACTCTTGGCCGTCGCGCCGATGGTGTACCCGCTGATCGAGAAGCAGTTGACCGACGCCGCCGAGAAGATCGGCAAGGCCGTCGCCGCCCTGAGGGATGCCTACAGCACGTGGGCGACCGCCTGGCACCTGCGCCGCACGCTGGGCGCCCTGGTGCTCACCGGCAACGCGCTGGGCGGCTACCGCGCGTCGGTGCCCCTGCCGTTGAACGTCCGCGGCGCCCTGGACGCCCTCGACGCCGAGACCAAGCAGTTGCCCCAGCTCATCGCGGAAGAGGCCTACCTGACCAAGTGGCGGGCCGAGGAGGACGAGCGCGCCGCCGCGAACCTGCGCCGCGCCCAGCAGTCAGCCGCCGAGGTGGCCGCCGCACGAGCTCGCACCGCCTGACCCAATCCCGCCGGACGCCCCGCCTCGACCACGGGGGTGGGGCGTCTGGCGTTCACCGAGGAAGGAAGCACCGATGACGAAGTCCAAGACACCGGGCGGACTCGGGACGGCCGGCGCCACACTGTGGAAGGCCATCACCGCCGATTTCGAGCTGGCCGAGCACGAGTTGGCCCAGCTCGAGGAAGCCTGCCGGACACGTGACCTGCTGGGCCGCCTGCGCGCCGAGCTGGACGCCTCGCCCGTCATGCTGGAGAGCTCGCAAGGCATGCGGCTGCACCCGGCCGTTGCCGAGCTGCGACAGCAACGCCTGACCCTAGCCCGCCTGCTCGCCACGCTCGGTGTCCCGGGTCTGGAGGAGGACAGCTTGCCCGCATCCCGTGGCGTCCGGGGCGTCTACACGGGCGGCCGGGTATGAGGCGCCGCCCCCGAGAGGACCCCGAGGCCCAGCGCGTCCCGATCAAGCTGCGCCGGTTCACCCCCGACGACTGGCCCGGGGCGACCGTCATGCGGCAATGCTGGGCGTGGAGCGCAGCAGTGGACGCCTACGCCGAAGCTCACCCCGAGGTGGACGTCCAAGCCCACATCGAGAACCCCGGAGAACTGCCATGGAACCCCGAGGTCGACCCGCCCTGACCCGTCAAGGGTCCGTCTGTTGGGTTCAACGGACGTATAGGCGTAGCGCCGGGTAGGTGCCTGATGCCCGGGGGCAGGGGGTCCCTGCCAGGGGTGCCAGCGCGCCGCACGCGAGACCACGAGCGACGACCGGAGCGCGGGCCGGTGCGTGGTGCTGTCCACTGTTGCGCGTCCGTCTGCGCTGACCTCCTCGGGCACACTGGACAGCGAGACGCCCCGACCCACTTGCTTTGGGTCGGGGCGTCGTCGTCTGGCCTCAGTAGTGCTTAGGGCATCGTCCTTGAGGCCGTCAGGCTGGCCGAATGTCTACGAGTCCATCGACGCTGACCACGTACTCAGCTTCCTGCCGACCCCCGACGCTGGCCAACAGGTACCACGGGTCAACCGTCGCCACCCATACGCGGGAGTCGAGACCGTACATGTCCCGGTTCCTGGTGTTGAACCACTCGGCCACATCACGGGAGCCTGTCCACGACATGCACTCCCGGTACTCGACGGGCGCCCCCCGATACAAGGTCAACGGCGCCTTGGGCCGCGACGCCGGTTCCCCATCGTGCCGGTACCCCGACCAATCAAACAGCTGTTCCCACTCCCAAGAATCGAGCATCCGGGATGGGTACTCCGCCATCGACCACACGTCACCCACGAGCCCCGCGGCATCGTCGGGGAGTAGGTCGAGCTCGAACAGCTGCATGAACACGTTCACGGCCGGGACGCGCCCCACCGTCACGAGGAGAGACAGCGTTTCGTCCTTGTCCGTGAGCCCGTGCGCCCGCACCCACTCGACCGCCCCGGCAACCTTGGCATCCTGCGCGGCCAAATGCTGCTCGACAGACTGCTCCTGCGTCATGGCGCCCGCGGTGAGCTTGGGCACGTCTTGGAACACGTGTTCAGCCATGCTGTCTAACCTCAAGTCCCTCTCGTTCGTCATGGGTTCATACTCTGGTTGACCAGCGCCGCGGCCTCGACCAGCGCCGCCGCGAACGCGCGTGCCTGGGCCGGCGTCAGGTTGTCCGCGTTCGGGGACTCGACGTAGACCCCCGCTGACACCTCGCCCTCGCCCTGCCAGACTTCGGCCGCGACCCAGTACGGGGCATCGGCGTCCGTGGTGACGTGACGGTGGACGGTGACGACGCTGGCGTCGTCGTCGCCGAGGATCGTGTGGTGGTCGCCCATGCACCAGGGAGGGCACGTGGTGGTGGTGGTGAGTGTGTTGGTGTTCATCGGTGCGTTCCCTTCGTTGGGAGCGTCACGCCTACTGTGCGGTTACCGTGCAAGGCCCGGCCTGCCGGGAGCGATTCACGCTCCCACTAGGCCGAACACCCGTCGGGCTGACAGGATTTGAACCTGCGACCCCTTGACCCCCAGTCAAGTGCGCTACCAAGCTGCGCTACAGCCCGCCTGTGGCCCGCTTTGGGAGCTCGGCCACGGCGATGAACATTACACCAAGGGCCGCCCTGTTGCGGAATCGTCCAGGGTGTGGCGCACCGGGCCCGAGGCCCTTGCCGCCCCAACGAGTCCTTGACAAGCAGAGACGTCGAAACCATGCTGAATCTCATCGGACCTTGGCGTCCGCCATGGAGGAGGGAGACGATGACAGACCGCACTCTGGACCCTCGAGACGACCGTCTCGACGACGACGCTCCGCGCGACCCGGTCACGGACGTGGCCGAGCCGGTGGTCGATCTCGACGCACTCACCCACGAGGAGGCCGAAGGCGAGGAATCCTCTGACGACAAGTACATCCAAGTGATCGACGGACGCCCCGAGACCCTGGGCTTCGAGAAGAAGGGCTCCCCTGCCGGCGAGTCCTGACCGGCGCCGACCAACAACCGAACGGCACCCCAACCGATCCGGGCGGTGGCACGATGGCCCCATGGCAACTGACTTCGATGCCGCCGCCCGGATGTGGGACACCCCGGACAAGATCGCGCGTTCCGCACGGATCGCCGATGCGATCGCCGAGGCCGTCCCCCTCGACCCGACATGGAGCGGCTTCGAGTTCGGCTGCGGCACCGGACAGTTGACGTGGCAGCTCGGCGACCGCGTGGGTCACGTGACGCTCGCCGACGTGTCCGAGGCCATGCTCCAGGTGGCACGGGAGCACACCGCCAGCGATCCCGACCGGTACGTGGTCGTCCACCACGACCTCTCCGGGGCCCCTCTTCCCTACGCGGTGGACCTGGCCTACTCAGCCATGACACTCCACCACATCCCTGACACGCATGCCGTGCTCCGCAACCTGACGCAGACGGTCAAGCCGGGCGGCTGGGTCGCTCTGGCCGACCTGGACTCCGACCCCGCCAACCACTTCCACGACGACGACTTCGACGGACACCACGGTGTCGACCGCCACGCGGTGGTCGCTGCCCTGGCGGAGCTCGGCTATGCGGACGTGAGCGAACGAACCGCCGCCCGCATCAGCAAGGACAAGCACGGCGAGACCCACGAGTTCGACGTCTTCCTCGTCACCGGCCGCCGCGGCGCCTGACCTCAGGTCTTCTGCGCCGCCGCTTCCTGGGGCACCTCCACGATGGTCGTGGGACGCGCGCGCGTGGTGTCGCGGAGGTTGCCCGCCTGCACCGCCGCGACGCCGCCCAGCAACACCGTGCCCCCGAGCAACTGCACCGGGCCGGGCAGTTCACCCAGCAGCAGCCACGCCCACAGGACGGCGAACACCACCTCGGTGAGCCCCACGAAGCTGGCCACGGTCGGCCCGAGCCTGCGCGCGGCCACGAACCCCGAGACGTACGCCAGGGCAGCGGCGAACACCGCCAACTCCAGCAGGGGGACCCACCACGACAGGGACGTCCCGAAGATGAGGACGTCCTGGGTCGTGGCGTGCAGCGGGACGAGACCGACCAGCCCGGCGAGCAGGAGCGCCAGCGCGCCCACCGCCAGCCCCGCGGCGACGAATGCCACCGGGGGAATGTCCGCGGTCTGCGCGGAGACGATGAAGTAGACGGCCATGCCGGTCGCGGCGAAGAGCCCCCAGGCCACGCCGCGGAGGTCGGCGGAGGCGAGGTGGGCCGGGTTCAGGATGACCGCCAGTCCGACGACGGCCACGACCATGCCGGTGAGCGTCATCGGGCCGGGCCGCCGCTTGGTCCTGGCCCACACGTACAGCACGACGATCACGACCCCGAGGTATTCCAACAGGAGCGCGACGCCGACCTCGATGTAGGTGATCGCGTTGAAGTAGGCCACCTGGACGGCCGCGCCGCCCAGGAGACCGTACGCCATGATCGGACGCCACTTGTCCCTCAGCAGGTGCCAGCGCCCGCGCAGGGCCAGGGCGCCCGGGAAGGCGAGCAGACTCGCCGCGAGCCCCAGCCGCACGATGACGGCCGCCGCCGGTGACCAGCCCGCCTCGAGCAGCGGACGGGCGAACGACCCCGACGTGGCGAAGAGCGCCGCCGAGACGAGCGCGACCGCCAGCCCGACCGCGCGGTTGCCGGGCCGGTCCATCAGGCGTTCATTCCCCGCGCTGCGACCGCCCAGCGATCCACGAAGCGCCCACCCTCCAACACCGCGTACTCGTCCACCAGGTTCACCGCGTTGCAGGCGTGGTTCGGCACGACCCGCACGGTGGAACCGAGTGGGGGCAACGGCGCTCCGCCCAGGTCGGCGACGGCGTGGTGTTCGGACAGGATGACGATCCTCGCGTCGGGGTGGTCGAGCAGCCGCCCGAAGCCGGACGCCCAAGGCGGACGATCCGCCCCCAGCACCTTCGAGCCGGAGTCGAGCACCAGGCGCCCGCCCGCGTGGCTGACGACGGTCGCGTGGCAGGTCAGCGCGATCTGCTCGGGTGTGCAGGCCCCCAGCTCCCACTGCTGGGCATCGTTGAACACGTAGACGCCGGGGCGGGTCTCGGTGAGGCCCTCCCCCGTCGCGGCGAGGCTGGGGCTCGAGCCACCGGAGACGACCTCGGCGACCAGCCCGGCAGCCTCGACCGAGGCCGCGGCGGACGCCAGCGCCTCGGCCTCCTGCGCAGCGGCCGCCGCGCGCCCGGACGGGGCGTAGCTGTGGCCCGGGAAGGTGAAGACGCCCACGACGTCCAGCCCCGCCTCTGCGGCACGGGCGGCCAGGACCCCGGCGTCCGTGGGCGCCACCCCGGAGCGGTGGTGCCCCGAGTCGACCTCGACCAGCGCGGTGGCTCCGGTTCCGACCAGCAGCCGAGCTGCCTCCCAGGAGTCGAAACCGACCCGGACGGTGGCGCGCTCGGTCAGCCGCTGGAGGCGCCTCCTGCGATCCTCGTCGAGCCACACCGGATAGGCGATGAACAGGTCGTCGAAGCCGGACTGGGCGAAGACCTCCGCCTCGCCGACCGTGGCGACGGTGACACCGGCGACCCCGGCGTCCTCCTGACGGTGGGCGATCTCAGGACTCTTGTGGGTCTTGACGTGCGGTCGCAGTCGGAGCCCACGATCGTCCGCCCACGCGGCCACCCGTTCGATGTTGGCCTCGAGCACGGTGGCGTCGATGGCCAGGAAGGGCGTGGACGGCAGGGACGACGGCATGCGCCCACCGTAGCCCTCAGGCCGAGGCCGGCGCTGCTGCAGACGGCAGGCGGTAACGGCCGAAGGCCGGGTGGGCGATCGCGGCGATGGCGAGGCCGGCCAGGACGAGGACGCCCCCACCGATGGTGGCGCCGGCCGTGCCGACGATGGCGGCGGCACCACCGTGCGCCACATCGGCGATGCGCGGCCCCCCGACCACCACGATGATGAAGATCCCCTGCAGCCGACCTCGTACCGCGTCGTCGGCCGCGGCCAGCAGGATCGACTGGCGGAACGCGGCCGAGGCCATGTCGGCGGCACCCGCGGCAGCCAGTGCCGCCACACCCAGGGCCAACATGACCGGGATGTTGAGGTGGGCCAGGCCGACGGCCACGCCGAAGACCACGATCGCGACACCCCAGGCGGCGATGCACCACAGGACGGCCGCGCCGGTGCGCCTGACGCGGGAGACCCACCCGCTGAACACCCCGCCCACGACAGCGCCGGCCGGGATCGCCGCGTAGAGCAGGGCGAACGCCAGGCCGCCCTCGGTCGGTCCGCCGAAGTCGAGGTTCGCGATCTGTGGGAACAGCGCCCGTGGCATGCCGAACACCATGGCGATGAGGTCGACCACGAAGGACATCATCAGGATCGGGTGGAACCGCAGGTAGGCCAGCCCGTCGACGATGCTGCGCAGGCCCGGGGGCTTCGTGGCCGCCCCCCGGACGGGCAGCGGGGGCAGTGCCAGCACGGCCCACAACGTCGCGAACAGGAAGAGCGTGTCGATCCCGTACAGCCAGGCGAAGCCGAGCACGGGAATCAGCGCACCACCCACCAGGGGGCCGGCGATCGCTCCGGCCGACAGGACCGTCATGCTCAGGGCGTTGGCCGAGGCGAGCTGGTTGGCCGGCAGGAGGGCGGGCAGGATCGCCTGGCGTGCCGGCTGGTTGATGGCGAAGAAGGCCTGCTGCAGGGCGAAGACCGTCAGCAACGCCCAGACGTTGGTGTCCGCCCGCGCCGCCAGCACCGTGAAGAGTCCCGAGGTCACGATGAGCCCGGTCGTCGTGCCGATGAGCAGGGTGCGGCGGTCCATGTGGTCGGCCAGCGCCCCACCCCACAGCCCGAACACGACCAGCGGCACGAGGCCGAACAGGCCGGTGAGGCCGACCATCGCCGAGGAGTGCGTGAGCGACCAGATCTGTGCCGGGACGGCGACCACGGTCAACTGGGCGCCGACCACGGTGATGATGTTCGCCACCCACAGCCGTCGGAACGCCGGTGTCCGCAGTGGGCGGGTGTCGGCGAAGAGGGACCTCAGCTGCACTAGCGGCTGCGCTTCTCTCGGGCTCGGACCTCCACGTTGACGGGCGTGCCCACGAAGCCGAACTCCTCGCGCAGGCGACGCTCCACGAAGCGCTCGTACTGGGGGTCGAACTTGCCCGAGGTGAACAGCACGAAGGTCGGCGGGCAGTTCTGGGCCTGGGTCCCGAAGAGGATGCGGGGCTGTTTGCCGGAGCGCACCGGATGCGGGTGGGCGGCGGCGACGCGTCCCAGGAAGGAGTTGAGGTTGCCGGTCGACACACGGGTCTCCCAACCCTCGAGGGCGGCGTCCACCGCCTTCTTGAGCTTGTCGACGTTGCGGCCGGTCAGCGCCGAGATGTTGACGTGCGGCGCCCACCCGAAGGCGTGGATGTCCCGCTCGATCTCCCGCTCGAGGTAGCGTCGCCGCTCGTCGTCGGTGAGGTCCCACTTGTTGTAGGCGATCACCATCGCCTTGCCGGCGTCCTCGACCATCGACAGGATCTTGAGGTCCTGGTCCGAGATGGTCTCCGAGGCGTCGATGACCACGATGCAGACCTCGGCCCGCTCGACGGCCTGTTGCGTGCGCAACGAGGCGTAGTACTCGTGGCCCGACGCCTCCTTGACGCGGCGGCGCAGGCCGGCCGTGTCGATGAACCGGTACACCTCGCCACCCAGCTCGACGAGCTCGTCCACCGGGTCGACGGTCGTGCCGGATGCGTTGTCCACCACGGAGCGCTGGTGGCCGGACAGCTTGTTCAGCAGGGAACTCTTCCCGACGTTGGGCTTGCCCACGATCGCGATCCGTCGGGGTCCACCGACCTCGTCGTACGTGGCGGCGGGGGCCTCGGGCAGGGCGGCGAGGACGGCGTCCAGCAGGTCACCCGAGCCGCGTCCGTGCAGCGCGGAGACGGGGAACGGCTCACCCAGTCCGAGGTTCCACATCGCGGCGGCCTCGGCCTCGAGGCGCTGGTCGTCCACCTTGTTCGCGGCGAGGACGACCGGCTTGCCCGAACGGCGCAGGACGCGGACCACGGCCTCGTCCTCGTCGGTGACGCCGACGGTGGCGTCCACGACGAAGAGGACGGCGTCCGCCGCCCCGATCGCCAACTCGGCCTGCTCGGCGATACGCGCCGCCATGCCTTCCGCGTCACTGACCCAGCCGCCGGTGTCGACGATGATGAAGTCGCGCCCGTTCCAGGACGCGTCGTAGCTCACCCGGTCGCGGGTCACGCCGGGCAGGTCCTGCACGACGGCCTCACGGCGTCCGATGATGCGGTTCACCATCTGGGACTTGCCCACGTTGGGGCGCCCCACGACGGCGAGGACTGGCTTGATCTGGGTCACTTGATCTCCTTGGCGAGGGCGACGATGGTGTCGACGACCTCGTCGAACGACAGGTCGGAGGTGTCGAGGTGTTGGACGCCCTCGGCTGCGGTCTGGAAGTCCACCAGCTTGGAGTCGTCGGCGTCCCGGCGCAGCACCTGGTCGCGCAACTGGTCCTGGTCGACGCGCCCGCCCATCTCACCGCCGCGCCGGGCCAACCGCACCTCGGGGGCGGCGGTCAGCAGCAGGCGCAGGTCGGCGTCCGGGTAGACGACGGTGGTGATGTCACGGCCCTCGGCGACGCAGCCGCGGGGATCGGCGTCCATGAGGGCACGCTGGCGCCGGACGAGGTCGGCCCGGCACTCGGGGATGGTCGAGACCGCCGACACGTTCCGTGCCGTGCGCGGCTCGCGGATGTCGCGCGTGACATCCCGCCCGTTGACCCGCACCCACGGGTCGTCGGGATCGAGGCTGATCTCGATGGCGGCACCGGTGGTGGCGGCGATGACGCCCGGCCCGTCCTCCGGGCTCACCCCCGCATCGAGGAACGCCACGGCGACGGCCCGGTACATGGCACCCGTGTCGAGGTACGACAGGTCCAGTCGCCGTGCGACCTCGCGGGCGGTCGACGACTTCCCGGACCCACTGGGCCCATCGATGGCGATCACGAGGCGGTCGGCTGGCACCGGGGCAGTCTACCGGCCGGTGGGCCACTGGTTCGCCTCAAGCGGTGGGTCGCACCGTCCAGCCGGCCGCGACCATGGCGTCCGTGAGGGGGGCGGCAGCCGCACGCTCGACGTGCAGGGCCAACCAGCCGCGCTCGGCGTGGGTGTCGTGGGCGATGTTCACGTCCTCGACGTTGACGCCGGCCGCCTCGACGTCCGCGAACAGGCGCGCGAGCGATCCCGGGGCGTCCGGGATCTCGACGACCACCTCGGCCCAGTCCGCCGGCACGGAGCCGTGCTTGCCGGGCAGCGTGCGGGTGCCCTCACGCCCACGGGCGAGGAAGGCCTCCACCGCATCCGGGTCGTCGATCACGTCGATCAGCCGTCCCAGGCCGGCGTGCAACTCCTGCAACTCGATGCGCAGGGCACGGTGGTTGGCGGAGATGATCTGCCGCCACAGCTTGGGATCGCCGCCCGCGATGCGGGTGACGTCGCGCAGCCCCTGGCCGGCGAGCCGGAGATGCTCGGCGGGCAGGTCGAGCAGTGCACCGGCGACCAGCGCGCTCATCAGCTGCGGCACGTGGGACACCTGTCCGACGGCCTCGTCGTGGTGTTGCGCCGCCATCGTGGCGAGACGGGCGCCGCAGAGTTCGGCGAGCTTGCGGACCACCAGGACCGATTGCGCCGCCGAGGTGTCGTGCGGGGTGATCACCCACGTGCGGTTCTCGAAGAGGTCGGCGCGCGCGGTGAGGGGGCCGTCCTTCTGGGAGCCGGCCATCGGGTGCGAGCCGCAGTAGCGGGCCAGATCGGCACCCGTCGCGCGCAGCGCGGACAGCACGACGCCCTTGACCGAACCCACATCGGTGATCGTGGCGTCCGGGAAGCGTTGGAGCGACTCGAAGATCACCCCGGCCAGGGCCTGGGGCGGCGTCGCGACCACGATCAGGCGGACGGCGTCCGGGTCCACGGGTTCCACCGTCCCCGCACCGCGGGAGGCGGCCACGAGGGCGTGGGAGCGGTGCTTGTCCTCCAGGTGGACCTCGACCCCGGCCCGGGTGAGCGCCATGGCGACGGAGGCGCCGACGAGCCCGGATCCGATCACGAGGGCCGGGCTGAGGTTGACTTCGATCACTGGCCACCCTTTTGGACGAATCCCCTGACGTACTCCTCGGCGTCCGACTCCAGGACGAGGTCGATCTCGTCGAGCAGGGCGTCGAGCTCCTCGACCTGGTGCTGCGCCGTCGTGAGGGGCTCGGTCACGTCCTCACGCTGCGTGGACGTGCCGCGTTGACGCTGGATGCGCTCGCTCATCGGTCCCTCCCGGTCGTGGCCTCGGACAAGTCTACCGGCGTGTCAGCCGCGGGAGTGCCACCGGACGAGGCCATCGACCCCCAGACCGCGAGGAGGGTCGCTGTGGCCGAAGGGATCCGGCATCCGCAGCGGATGGAGAGAGCCCCCCGTGTCGCGCACGAGGAGGGAGTCCCAGCCGGCCGCCACGACGTGGTGGCCATGGTCGGTGATCCACCGGCCGCGCGTGACCGCGCGGGTTCCCGCGGGCGGGGCCAGCATGGCGGACGCCACCGCTTCCTGGTCCGGGCCGGGTCGGAGGCGTCCGGCCCGCTGGAGCCTGGCCACGATGGAGGACTCCCCCAGTTCGGCCCAGGCCAGGTCCACCTGGGCCAGCTTGGGATGGTCCCAGGCGAGGCCGTCACGCCTCCGGTACCCCGCCAGCAAAGCCTGCTTGGCCGCCCAGTCGACCCGGTCGGCGAGCCTGTCCGGCGAGTCGAGGTCGTCGAGTACCGAGGCCCATGCAGCCAGGATCGCCACCGCCTCGGGGAACTCCACACGCTCGGCGAACGCGCCCGCCGCGGCCCACACCTCACCTTGCACCTCCCGGGCCGTGGCAGTGCGGCCGTCCGCCAGCGGCAGCGGGGTCGCCAGGGTCAGGTCGCGGCTGACCGTGCGGAACGCTGCCACCGGGTCGGCCAGCCCGACCGTCGGGAGCATCCCTTCCTCCAGAGCGGCGAGGCTGAGCCCGAGCACCCCGAGCTTGAGCCAGGTGGCGAACGGGGAACGGGTGGCATCCCCGGCGATGACGTGCAGCCGACGCCAGTCGCGCGGTAGCGCGTGCGGTTCGTCACGGGTGTTGACGATCCCCCGGCGCTGGGTCGTGTCCAGGCCGACGACGCGTTCGAAGAAGTCGGCACGCTGGGACAGTTGGTATCCCGGCCGCTCCGAGGCCGGCCCCAGCCCGACGCGTCCGGCCCCACCGAGGACGACCCGCGTCACCAACAGGGCGGGCAACGCGGCCGCGACGTCCTCCCACGCGGTCGAGCGGCGCAGCAGGTAGTTCTCGTGATAGCCGTAGCTCTGGCCCTTGCCGTCGGTGTTGTTCTTGAAGACGCGGACCGGCGTCCCCAGGGCGTCCGACACGGACGCCGCGGCCTCGGCCACGATGCGGTCGCCCGCCAACTCGTACGTCAGGGCGTCGCTGGGCGAGGTCGTCTCGGGCGTGCAGTACTCAGGGTGCGCGTGGTCGACGTAGAAGCGCGCGCCGTTGCCCAGCATGCGGTGACGGGAGTCCTCGACCACCGGCGTGGCCGCCACCCCGCAGGCCTCGACGACGAGCGCCGACAGCGCGTGGGCGTCGAGATCAGGCCGTCCGGGCGCCGCGATGCCGTACTCGGTCTCGGTCCCCAGGAGCAACGGCATGCGGGCATTGTGTCAGCCGGCCGCTACGCTGACCGGCATCGAGCTACCTGTAAGGGGTGTCATGGGCCGCATCGTTGCGATCATCGCCGACCTGCTCCTGGTTCTGGCGTTCGCCATCATCGGACGCGCCTCACACGCGGAGGCACTCGACCTCGACGGCATCCAGCGCACCGCGCTGCCCTTCCTGGCGGGCACCCTGATGGCGTGGATCGGCTTCCTGCTCAAGCGGCACCGGGGCACGACGGTGCTCAACGGCGTCTTCGTCTGGGCCATGACCGTGGTGCTCGGCATCCTCTTCCGCCTGCTGTTGGGCGACACCGCGGAGTTCGCGTTCATTGTCGTGACCATGCTCGTCCTGGCGGTCTTCCTCATCGGGTGGCGCGCCGTCCTCCACCTCGTGCGCCGCAGCCGGCCGGCACGGGCCAGGGCGAAGGATCCGCGTCGTTCCGGGAACCCCGCCAAGCGCAGCGCCGGGAAGTAGCCGACGACCTCGGCCGGCCCGCCCCGTGCACCGCTCACCTCACGTGTCGAGGGCCCTGATCCCCTGGGACGACCCGCCGCCGAGGGTCCGCATGAAGACGATCCGCTCCCCTCGGCGCCCGGACAACTTCGCCCAGTCGTCGGGATTGGTCGTGTTCGGCAGGTCCTCGTTCTGGGTGACCTCCGCCCTGACCGCGGCGAGCACGTGGGATCTCCGGACGCCGCGCTGCCCGCCCTCCAGCAGCTCCTTGATGGCCGCCTTCTTCGCCCGCGCAGCGATGTTGGCGAGCATGGCGCCGGAGGCGAAGTCGCCGACGTAGAGCACTTCGTGCTGGCCGCTGGCATAGGTGACCTCGACGAACCGGTTGTCGTCGCTCTCGGCATAGAGCTCGGCGACGGCGTCCTCGATGACGGAGGCGCGCAGGGCCTGGGTACCGCCCGCCCGCTCAGACTCCTCCCCGTTCCATGGCGTCTCATCGGTCAGCGAGAGCCCCAAGATCTCTGACGCGCCCGCTCGGGAGGGACGGTCGAGGCGGATCTTCACGTCGAGGCGACCGGGCCGCAGGATGGCCGGGTCGATGAGGTCCTCCCGGTTGGTGGCGCCGATCACGATGACGTTGGCCAGGGACTCCACCCCGTCGATCTCCGCCAGCAGCTGGGGGACGATGGTGGATTCGACGTCCGAGCTCACGCCCGAGCCGCGCGTGCGGAAGAGCGAATCCATCTCGTCGAAGAACACGATGACCGGACGCCCGGCCTCGGCGACCTCACGGGCCCGGGCGAACGTGAGCCGGATCTGCCGCTCGGTCTCCCCGACGTACTTGTTGAGCAGCTCGGGGCCCTTGATGTTCAGGAACGACGAACCCACCGAGTTCGCCACCGCCTTGGCCACCATCGTCTTGCCACAGCCCGGCGGACCGTACAACAGGACGCCCTTCGGCGCGGCCAGCCCGAACTCGGTGAACAGTTCCCGGTGCCGGAACGGCAGCTCCACCGCGTCACGGACTTGGGCGATCTGCCCCTCGAGGCCGCCGATGTCGGACCACTGGACGTCCGGCACCTCCTCCAGGGTGAGTTCCTCCACATCGGTGCGGTCGACGCGCCCCCAGGCGACCAACGCGCGCCGATCGGCCAGGAGGGACTCCCCCGGTGTGAGTTCGGCACCGGCCAGACCGGAGGCCAGCGCCACGACGATCTCCTCGTCGTTGGCTCCCGTGACGAGGGCGGATGCGCCATCGAGCTGTTCGCGCACCCGGACGACCTCGCCGGCCGGCCGGTGCTCGGCCAGCCCGACGACCACGTGGGCCTCGTTCACCAGGACGCCCGCGCCCACGGCCAGGCGCTCGAGGTCGACGACCTCGGGGGCCACTGCGGCGCGCAGCCACCGGCCCCCCACGTGGACGTCCGCCAACCCGGCCTCGGGGAGCCCCACCACGAGGCCGAACTGCTGGGGCGGGAGCGCCAGCACGGCCACCTGCTCGCGCAGGGCGAGCAACTGATCCCGCGCCTCACGCAGCGTGGCATTCAGCTTGTCGTTGTGCTGGGCCAGCGCCCGAGCATCGGAGCGCGCCTGCGCGAGGCGCCGCTCGGCCATCTCGAGCCGGCGCTCGGCGTCGGGGCTGACGACTCCATCCATGCTCGCAGCCTAGCCACCGGCGCTGACACAGGCTCAGGCTTCGGGTGTCTCCGGCTCCGCCGGCTCCGACAGGGGCAGGCCCAACCCGGCGGGACGCGGCCCGGTGTAGTCGGCGCCGTACGCGCCCGGTGCCGGCCGCCGCTTCTTGCGGGGGGCCTGGTGCCCCGGCGCGAGGCGGCGGCTGAACATCAGGAACCCGGTGTGCCCGGACGTGGCGTGCCCCGGCCGGATCGCCAGGCCCTCGGCGTGCCAGTCACGCGCGGTGTACTCCTTCAGGACCGGTTCGGTGAAGCCGCCGTGGGTGCGGAGCGTGTCGGCGGTCCGGCCCAACTGCGTGGCGGTCGCCACGTAGCAGCACAGGACCCCACCCGGGACGAGCCGCTCGGACACGGCGTCGATGCAATCCCAGGGTGCGAGCATGTCGAGGATCACGCGATCCACCTCCTCGGGCCCGATCACCTCGGCGAGGTCCCCCAGCCGGACCTCCCACGTCTCCGGCTCCTCGCCGTAGAAGGTGCGAACGTTCCGGCGCGCGACCTCGGCGAACTCGGGACGGCGCTCATAGCTCCAGAGGCGTCCGGTGGGACCCAGCGCACGCAACAGCGCCAGCGACAGGGCGCCCGAGCCGACGCCCGCCTCGAGGACGCGGGCGCCCGGGAAGATGTCGGTCTGCATGAGGATGTGCGCGGCGTCCTTGGGGTAGATGACCGCGGCTTGGCGGGGCATCGACACCATCACGTCGTGGAGCAGCGGTCGGAACACCAGGAACTCCGCCCCGCCGACCGAGACGGCCACGACGCCCTCCGGCCCGCCGATGAGGTCATCGTGGGGGATGCCGCCCTTGGTCGTGTGGAACACACCCCCCGCACGCAACTTGACGGTGTGCCGCTTGCCCTTGGCGTCGCTCAGCACCACGCGCTCGCCCTCCGCGAGGGGACCGGTGGTGTTCGGGTGGACGGGATCAATCACGCAGGCTCCAGAGTCCGAGTTGCCAGGCGGGGCCGAAGGGTTGGCCCTGCAGGGTGGTGCCGGGTCCGAGCAGCATCGTCTCGGGCCCGACCGAGAGGGGGAGGATGGTGAGGTCGACCGCGGCCTGTTGCTGGATCTCCGCGAGGAGCGCGAGGCGCGTGGCGGGATCCGGCGTCTCGCGGGCACTCTGCACGAGGCCGTCGATCTTGGCCTGCGAGCCCGGCAGCGCATCGTCGACGTAGAGCTGCAGCCACCCGTAGGCGGTGTTCACCCAGGCCGGGCGGTCGGTGAGCAGGAGGTCGGTGTCGGAGGCGTCCGGTACCAGCTGGACCGACATGCCCGCGCTCACCTCCAACCGATCCCGCAGCACCGCCGCACGGTCGCGCGCGCCGGGGGCCCGGGACGGGTAGCCGAGCGTCAGCCGCAACCGCTGGCCCCCCAGGTCCGGCATGGCGCCCGAGCCGCCTGCGGGGAAGGAGTCCACCGAGCCCTCCACCTCGGGGGGCACGATGGACGTCAGCGTGCGGTCCGGCTGCAGGGCCACGGCCACGGCCGAACGCACCGCCGGGTCGTCGCGGAACCGCGAGGAGGGCTGGAACACCAGCCTCTGGACTCGCGCACCGGGCAGGTCGGTGCGCGTGAAACCGGACTGGGTGCGTCCCTGGTTCGCGTTCATCTCGGACCTGAGTCGTTCGAGGGCGGACGGCGACAGGCTGCGCCACACCACGTCCGTCGTCCCGTCGGCCACGGCCTTCTCCGCGGCGGCCGAGTCCGCGGCGTAGGACAGGCGAATCTCCTCGATGACACCGGTCAGCGCGCCCCGGTAATCCTGGAACCGCTCGAAGACGAGGTGGTCGGGCGCGGTGGTGACGAGCTCATAGGGGCCCGACCCGACGACCTGCGCCTCGGTGGGGCGCACCGCGTCCGGGTCGTACAGTTCCTCGTCCACGATGCTCGCCGCGGGCGTGGCCAGGGCGTGTCCGAACTGCGTGTCGGCGTACTTGAGCACGAACCTGACGGTCTGGTCGTCGACCAACTCCACCCGCTCCAGGGAGTCGAACAGCTGGATCGAGCTCCCGGGCACGCTGAGGCGGTAGGCCCGTTCGATGCTGAACTTCACGTCCGACGCGGTGAGCGCGTGGCCGTTGTGAAAGGTCAGGCCGGGTGGGAGATCGCACTCGTACGTGGTCGCGGAGGTGTAGAGGCAGTCGCGGGCCAGGTCGGGCTTGAGCTCGGCGACCCGGGGGTGCACGACCATGAGGCGGCTGAACGCGTTGAGCGCGACGATCGCGTCCGCGCCGGTGGTCGCGGCGGCCGGATCGAAGGTCGTCGGGGCCTCCGTGGTGGTCACGGTGAACGGCCTCGGCTGGGGCGTGGGCGACGCCGACGCGAGGGGGGCGTCGGCGGCAGGCGCGGGGTCCCGTGGCGGCAGGCCGGTGCAGCCCACCAGCACGCCGGCGGCAGCGAGGAGGGCCAGGACCCTACGCATCGCGCAACTCGCGCCAGTGGTCCCCCACCTCGGCCAGCGTCAGGCCCGACAGGGTCGACACGAGCCGGCGCCGGGTCGCCGGGGCGATCTCCTGCTCGAACGGGATGCCCAGGGTCGCCAGCCCGGCGCGCTCCGCCGAGGTGGTACCGGGGATGGAGTCCTCCAGCGCCAGGCAGTCACGAACCTCGAGACCCAGCCGCCCCACCGCCACCAGGTACGGCTCGGGTCCCGGCTTGCCCTCGGTCACCATGTCGCCGCCGACCACCACCTCGTAGGGATGGCTGTCCAGACCCGCGAGGATGGTCTCGAGCACGCTGACGAACGTGGCTGAGACCAACGCCTGACGGACGCCGGCCGCCGCGGCCGCGTCCAGCAACGCGCGTGCGCCGGGACGGAACTCGACGCCCTGACGTTGCATGTCCTCCAGGGCGTAGTCGTTCAGGACCTGGGCGTACTCGTCCGGATCGGCGTCGGTCCTCCCCGCGATCCGCATCAGGGTGAGCGCACTGTCGCGCAGCGACAGGCCCGTCATCGACTTCTGGTCCGCGGGGGTGAGGGTCGCCCCCCACTCGGTGGCCAGGCGGCGTTCGGCCGCGTGCCAGGACTTCTCGGAGTCGACGAGGGTTCCGTCGAAGTCCCACAGGAGGGCGACCGGCAGGTCGACGCCGGGGGTGAGGTCAGCGGGCATTGAAGTACTTGGCCTCCGGGTGGTGGACGACGAGTGCGTCGGTGGATTGCTCGGGGTGCAGCTGCAACTCCTCGCTCAGCACCACGCCGATGCGCTCGGGCTCCAGCAGCGCCACCAGCTTGGCACGATCCGTCAGGTCGGGGCAGGCCGGGTAACCGAAGCTGTACCGGGAGCCCCGGTAGGCCTGGTCGCGGATCATGGCGTCCACATCGGCGTCGCCCTGGCCGGTCAGCCCGAGATCCTCCCGGACCCGGGCGTGCCACATCTCCGCGAGCGCCTCGGTGAGCTGCACCGACAACCCGTGCAGTTCGAGGTAGTCGCGGTAGGCGTGCTCGGCGAAGAGCCGGGAGGTCTCCTCCGCCACGCGGGATCCCATGGTCACCAACTGGAACGAGATGACGTCCGGGCCGAGCTCGGCGGCCTCCTCGGCATCCCGGAAGAAGTCGGCCAGGCAGAGGCGCTTGTCGCGCGACTGCCGCGGGAACAGGAACCGGGTGAGCTCGCGGGACGGGTCGTCCGGGTCCCCGATGATGAGGGTGTTGCCCTCGGAGTGGCACGGCCAGTACCCGTAGGTCACCGCGAACTCCGCCAGGCCGTCCGTGGCGATCCGGTCGAGCCAGGCGCGCAGGCGCGGCAGCCCTTCGGTCTCGACGAGCTCCTCGTACGTGGTGCCCTCGCCACCGGCGCTGCCGCGCGTCCCGCGCAGGCCCCACTGGCCCATGAAGGTGGCCCGGTGGTCGAGCCAGCCGGTCACGTCGGCCAACTTGATGCCCTTGACGACGCGGCTGCCCCAGAACGGCGGGGTGGGCACGTCGATGCGCCGGGCAACGTCCGAGCGGGCGGTGTCGGCGTACAGGTCGGGGTCGACCTCCTCCTGGCGGGTCCGGGCCTTCACCTTGCGCTCGCGGGGCGCGGGCAGCGCCTCCTGCTCACCGCGCTTGACGGCCATGACCTGGTCCATGAGGGTGAGGCCCTCGAACGCGTCGCGGGCGTACCGGACCTCGCCCTCGAAGAGGGAGTTGAGATCCTGCTCGACGTACGCCCGGGTGAGCGCGGCGCCACCCAACAGGACGGGCTTGTCGATGAGGCCCTTGGCGTTCAGCTCGAGAAGGTTGTCCTTCATCACGACGGTCGACTTCACCAGCAGCCCGGACATGCCGATGGCGTCCGCGTTGTGCGCGACGGCAGCCTCGATGATGGTGCCGACGGGCTGCTTGATGCCCAGGTTGACCACGGTGTAGCCGTTGTTGGTGAGGATGATGTCGACGAGGTTCTTGCCGATGTCGTGGACGTCGCCCTTGACCGTGGCCAGGACGATGGTGCCCTTGCCCTCGGTGTCGGACTTCTCCATGTGCGGCTCGAGGTGGGCGACCGACTTCTTCATCACCTCGGCCGAGGCGAGGACGAACGGCAACTGCATCTGCCCGGAACCGAAGAGCTCGCCGACCGTCTTCATGCCGGCCAGGAGGTCGTCGTTGACGATGTCGAGGGCGGGCTTGGACGCCAGGGCTTCGTCCAGGTCCTCGACCAGGCCCTTGTCGTCGGCGTCCACGATGCGGCGCTGGAGTCGCTCCGACAACGGCAGGGCGGCCAGTTCGGCGGCGCGCGTCTCCTTGGCGTCGGCGGTCGTCACGCCCTCGAACAACTCGAGGAAGGTGGAGAGCGGGTCGTAGCCCTCCCGACGACGGTCGTAGACCATGTCGAGGGCGACCTCGCGCTGCTCCTCGGGGATCCGCGCCATCGGCAGGATCTTGGACGGGTGCACGATCGCCGAGCTCAGGCCGGCCTCGACGCACTCGTTGAGGAACACCGAGTTCAGCACGATGCGGGCGGCCGGGTTGAGACCGAAGCTCACGTTGCTGACGCCCAGGGTGGTCTGCACGTCGGGATACGTCGTGGTGATGCGACGGATCGCCTCGATCGTCTCCAACGCGTCGCGGCGCGTCTCCTCCTGGCCGGTGCCGATGGGGAAGGTCAGGCAGTCGACGATGATGTCGGACGTCCGCAGGCCCCAGTTCTCGGTGAGGTCCGTGATGAGTCGCTCGGCGACCCGGACCTTCCAGTCGGCGGTGCGGGCCTGGCCCTCCTCGTCGATGGTCAGGGCGACCACCGCGGCACCGTGCTCCTTGACGACCGGCATGACGCGGGCGAAGCGGCTGGTGGGTCCGTCGCCGTCCTCGTAGTTGACCGAGTTGATGACGCAGCGGCCACCGAGGGATTCCAGGCCGGCCTCGATGACCTCCGGCTCGGTCGAGTCGAGCATGATCGGCAGCGGCACGGCCGTGTTCAGGCGGGTCGCCAGCTCACGCATGTCAACGGTGCCGTCGCGACCGACGTAGTCGGTGCACAGGTCCAGCAGGTGGGCGCCCTCACGGGACTGCCCCTTGGCGATGTCGACGCATTCGTCCCACTTGCCGGCGAGCATCGCCTCCCGGAAGGCCTTGGAACCGTTCGCGTTGGTGCGCTCACCGACGCTCAGGTAGGAGGTGTCCTGCCGCAGCGGGGTCTCGGCGTACAGGCTCGAGACGGACGCCACACCCTCCGGCCGGCGGGGTGAGAGCGGTCGACCGCCCACGGACTCGGCGAGTTGGCGGATGTGCTCGGGCGTGGTGCCGCAGCAGCCACCGACGAGCGCCAGCCCGAACTCACCCACGTACTGCGTGAGGGTGGCGGTGAACTCCTCCGGGCCGAGCGGGTAGTGGGCGCCATCCTTCGTGAGCTCCGGAAGGCCGGCGTTGGGCATGCACGCGACGCCGATCCTCGCGAACCGGGACAGGTGCCGCAGGTGCTCGCTCATCTCGGTGGGCCCGGTGGCGCAGTTCAGCCCGATGACGTCGACGCCGAGCGGCTCCAACGCGGTGAGCGCCGCACCGATCTCGGAACCCATCAGCATCGTGCCGGTGGTCTCCACCGTCACGTTGACCAGGATCGGCAGGTCGACACCGGCTTCGGCCATGGCACGCTTGGCGCCCACGATCGCCGCCTTGGACTGCAGCAGGTCCTGGCAGGTCTCGACCTGGAAGGCATCCACGCCGCCGCGGATCATCGCCGCGGCCTGGGTCTGGTAGCCGTCGCGGATCGTCGCGTACGGGAGGTGCCCGAGGCTGGGCAGCTTCGTGCCGGGGCCCATCGAGCCCAGGACCCAACGCGGCCGGTCAGGGGTGGACGCCGCATCCGCGGCCCTGCGGGCGATGCGCGCGCCGGCCTCGGACAGCTCGGCGATGCGCTCGGGGATGTCGTACTCCCCCAGAGCGGCGAGGTTGGCCCCGAAGGTGTTGGTCTCGACGGCGTCGGCGCCGGCGTCGAGGTAGGCGGCGTGGATGGCCTCGACCACATCGGGGCGGGTGACGTTGAGGATCTCGTTGCAGCCCTCGAGGCCGGCGAAGTCACCCTCGACGGAGAGGTCGTAGCCCTGCAGCATCGTCCCCATGCCCCCGTCGGCGACGACGACGCGGGTGGACAGTGCTGTTCTCAGGTCTAGGGTCACCGAGACAGAATAGGCGACCCTTCACCACCGCCCGGAACGGGCCCGCCTCCTGAGCGGGAGACGACGGCGCGCTAGGGTGGCACGCATGGTTACGACGCGCCTGACAGACCTGCGTCGTCCGGTCGTGTTGTTCGCCTTCAGCGGCTGGAACGACGCCGGTGACGCCGCCACCGGCGTCATCGACCATCTGACCGACAGCTACGAGACCGAGTTCGCCTTCCAGCTCGATCCGGACGACTACTACGTGCTGACCGAGAACAGGCCCGTGCTCGTGCGCCAGGACAACGGCGAGCGGTCAGTCCAGTGGGCCACCACGGAGGTCCTCGTCGCCCACCTGCCCGAGCAGGACCTGGTGCTGGTCAACGGCCCCGAACCGAACCTCCGGTGGAAGGCCTTCTGCACGGCGCTGGTCTCGGCCTTCCGGTCGATCCGCCCCGAGCGCGTGATCGCCATGGGCGCCATGCTGGCGGACGCCCCGCACAGCCGGGGGGTCCCGGTGTCGGAGGACGGGACGGACTACGAGGGGCCGACCGGAATCGTGGGCGCACTCGCGCAGGCATGTCGGGACGCCGGCCTGACGACGACCAGCCTGTGGGCGTCCGTCCCCCACTACGTGGCCGAGCCACCCAACCCGAAGGCGACGCTGGCCCTGCTGCGCCGCGTGGGCGAGTTCCTCGACGCTCCGCTGGACGAGCACGACCTGCCGCAGATGGCGGCGACCTGGGAGACCCGGGTCAACGAGCTCGTCGGCGACGACCCCGACATCGTGGAGTACGTCGCCGGCCTCGAGCAGCGTTACGACACCGCCGAGGCCACCGGCGACGAGATCGCCTACGAGTTCGAGCGCTACCTGCGCCGGCGCGGCCGCTGAGGGTCGCCCGTCCCCGCCGAGCGGGCTACCCTCGGGGCAAACGACCCCTGGGGGACCGATGGCACGCCTGTCCGTTGTCGACCTGCTGTCGACCGTCTTCGACCACGTGGTGCACTGGGAGTTGCCGGTCGACGACCCCGCCATCACCGCCGGCTACCGAGCCGAGTTGGAGTCGGCCCGCGCGCGGACCGGCCGCGACGAGTCCATCCTCGCCGGCGAGGGGATGCTCCGTGGACGCCGTGTCGCCTGGGTCGCGGGCGACCCGGCCTTCCTGCTCGGCTCGATCGGCATCGCCGCCGGCGTCCGCCTCACCGCCGCCCTCGAACGAGCCACGGCCGAGCGCCTGCCCGTCATCGGGTTCCCGGTGGGCGGCGGCACCCGCATGCAGGAAGGCACCGTCGCGTTCCTGCAGATGGTGAAGATCACGGGCGCCGTCATGGCGCACAAGGCCGAGGACCTCCCCTACCTGGTCTACCTGCGCCACCCCACGATGGGCGGCGTCTTCGCCTCCTGGGGGTCGCTCGGCCACGTGACGCTGGCGGAGCCGGGCGCCCTGGTCGGCTTCCTGGGGCCGCGCGTCTACGAGGCGTTGTACGGGGAGGCGTTCCCCACCGGGGTGCAGTTGTCGGACAACCTCGCCGAGCGCGGCGTCATCGACGCGATCTGCCCGCCGGAGGCGCTGGGCGAGGCCCTCGATCGCCTGCTGACCGTGCTGTTGGCCCGCACCGAGACC
This sequence comes from Propioniciclava sp. LT294, assembly GCF_059516005.1. Taxonomy (NCBI): domain Bacteria; kingdom Bacillati; phylum Actinomycetota; class Actinomycetes; order Propionibacteriales; family Propionibacteriaceae; genus Propioniciclava; species Propioniciclava sp. LT294. The sequence goes on along the minus strand of NZ_JCAKNG010000002.1, from coordinate 260,728 downwards.
GGGCTCACGTCCGAAGCGAACGCGGTCGCACCCGCCGACGCAGCCCCCGTCCTCCTGCCGGACGTGCCCGCCTGGGAGTCGGTGCTCCGGACCCGGCGGGGCGACCGACCGGGCGTCCGTGAGCTGCTTGCGATGGCGGCCACGGACGTGACCATGCTGAACGGCACGGGCGACGGTGAGTCGGACCCGGGCTCGGTGCTGGCGCTGGCCCGCTTCGGTGAGGCCCCGTGCGTCGTCGTCGGCCAGGACCGCTTGCGGCAGGACGAGCCCCTCGGCCCGGCCGCCCTGCGCGAGGTGCGGCGCGGGATCCGGCTGGCCCGCGAGCTGCGACTGCCCCTGGTGAGCGTGATCGACACCCCTGGTGCCGCCTTGTCGAAGGAGGCCGAGGAACGCGGCATCGCGCCCGAGATCGCCCGCACGCTCAGCGAACTGTTGACTCTGCCGACCCCGACCGTGAGCCTGCTCATGGGCCAGGGGGCCGGCGGCATCGCTTTGGCCCTCAACCCCGCCGACCGGGTCCTGGCCAGCCAGCACGCCTGGTTGGCGCCTCTCCCGCCCGAGGGGGCGTCCGCGATCATGCACAGGACCACCGAGCGCGCCGCCGAGGTGGCCACGCTGCAGGGGATCCGTTCCGTCGATCTGCTGGCGGCCGGGATCGTTGACCGTGTCGTCCCGGAGCCGGACGATCCGGCGTCCGATGCCGAGGCCTTCTGCGGCGCGCTCGGCGCGGCCCTGCGCGAGGAACTGCTCCGGGTGATGGCGGTGCCCCGCGAGGAGCGTCGGGCCGCACGGGCCCGGCGCTACCGCGAACTGGGCACCTGAGGCGGCAGGCGACCCGGACCGATCGGCTCCGCACCCGCTGGCTGGCTCGATCTGCTGCTCACTTCGCCGGCAGTCACGCACTCCACTGGCGAGAATGCACTCGACCAGCGTCGCAACGCTGGCCGAGTGGCAGAGCCCCGGTCAGGTGGCCCCGTGCTGGGCGAGGGCCGGCTCGGTGACCCGCCCCGATCCGAGTGCCGAGTGCCCGCCCCGTCAGCGCACGGGCCGGCGCGGAACGCGCTCGCCCTTGCGGGGATCCCAGACCCCGTCGGGGCGCTGCTCGCCGCGCAACTGCTCGACGAGCGAGGTGATGGCGTCCATGATGCGCTCGGTCGCGATGCGCATGGCCTCGACGTCGGTGCGCCCGGCGAGATCGGCCAGATCCACCGGGTCGCCCATGATGACCCGGACCGGCTTGCGCGGGAAGAACCGAGGGATGCTCAGCTTGCGACCGGGCATGATCGCATCCGTGCCCCAGTTGGCGGTGGGGATGACCGGCACCTGGGTGGCCAGGGCCAACCGGGCGACACCCGTCCGGGCCATCATGGGCCACAGGTCGGGGTCCCGGGTACGACCGCCCTCGGGATAGATGCCGACGCACTCCCCTCGTTCCAACGCGGCCTGCGCGGGCGCCAGGGCGTCGCTGGCCTGCACGGAGTTGCGCACGACGGGGATCTGCCCACACTTGCGGGTGAACCACCCCACGACGGGGATCCCCCAGAGTTCGGCCTTCCCGAGGTAGCGGGGCCAGCGCCCGGACCAGATGATGTACCGGCCCACGGCCAGCACATCCGCGTAGGAGACGTGATTGCTCACCAGCAACATGCCGCCGTTCGGCGGGAGCGCGCGGGCGTCGTCCCACACCTCACGGCTGGTGGCGCGCAGCACCCAACCGGCCAAGATGGCCAACCTCCGGTAGACGGGTCCGTCCCCGGGCGCACTCGGCGTCCGCAGGGGACGCTGGCTGCGGTTGGCGAGCTTGCCCACGATGGCCTCAGTGACCCGAGCAGCGGGCGTCGGCGATCTCGGCCAGCGAGCGGACCATGGCGTCCGGGTCGTCCGCCCTGAAGACCGCCGAGCCGGCGACGAAGACGTCGGCGCCGGCGTCCACCGCGCGCTCGATCGTGGATTCGGAAACGCCCCCGTCGACCTGGATCCAGATCTCCTGGCCGGAGTTCCTGACGATCTCGCGCGTGCGACGAATCTTGCCGAGCATCCCGTCGAGGAACGTCTGCCCCCCGAAGCCCGGGTCGACGGTCATGATCAGGACCATGTCGAACTCGGTGATGATGTCGGCCAGCGGCTCGATGGGCGTCTGGGGCCGCAGTCCGATGGACGCCCGCGACCCGAGCGAGCGGATCTGGCGCGCGGTTCGGATCGGGGCGTTGGAGGCCTCCAGGTGGAAGGTCACCGACTCACAGCCGAGCTCCGCGTAGGCGGGTGCGTGGACGTCGGCGTTCTCGATCATCAGGTGGATGTCGAGGAACGCGTCCTTGTGGTTGTTCCGCAGGCACTCGACCACGGGCAGGCCCAGGGTCAGGTTGGGCACGAAGTGGTTGTCCATCACGTCCACGTGGATGCCGTGCGAACTGGGGATCCGGCGGATCTCGTCGTCCAGGCCGGCCAGGTTCGCGTTCAGGATGCTGGGATGGATTCGGTTCGCCACGCGTCGACTCTAGCGGCGCAGGTCAGACCCGACGCAGGGTTGCCAGGAACATGGCGTCCGTTCCATGCCGGTGCGGCCACAGCTGGACGTAGGGGCCCAAGGACGCGGCCGGGACCCCCGGCAACGCGGCCGGTGCGTCCAGTACCTCGGTGTCGTCGCGCTCCGCCAGCACCGCCTCCAGGACGCCGCGGGTCTCGGCCACGTGCGGCGAACAGGTCACGTAGGCCACGACCCCGCCGGGAGCCACCGAATCCAGCGCCGAGTTCAACAGCCGCCGCTGGAGCGGGACGAGGGCCGCGAGGTCGTCCGGACTCCGCCGCCAGCGCGATTCCGGACGCCGCCGCAGCGCCCCCAGGCCGGTGCAGGGCACGTCGGCCATGACGCGGGCGAAGCGGGCGACCGCCCAGGCCGGGCGGGTGCCGTCCGCCGCGATCACCACCGGCACGTGCTCGCCCTCGTAGGCACGCAGGGCGTTCGCGACCAGCTGGGCGCGGTGCGGCTGCAGCTCGGAGGCCAGCAGGGTCTGGCCCGCCCCACGCGCGAGACCGGCGAGCAGGGCCGCCTTGCCTCCGGGGCCGGCGCAGAGGTCGAGCCAAGGACCGTCCGGCGCGTCGGTCCGGGCCAGGGCCCAGGCGACCAACTGGCTGCCCTCGTCCTGGACGCCGGCTCGCCCCGCACGGACGGCGGGGACGTCACCGGGGTTGCCCGCGCGGCGGGCGCCGAAGGGCGAGTACCTCGTCGGCTCGCCGTCCAGGTCGGCGACCTCGGCCAGACCGGGCCGGATGACGAGCGTGGCCACCGGCGGCACGTTGTTGGCGGCGAGCGCGGCTTCCGCCTCGTCGCCCAGGAGGTCGACGTACGCCGCGGCGATCCAGCGCGGATGGTGGGTGCGCAGGGCGAGCGCACCCAGGTCATCCTCGTCCCGGGACAGGTCCGCCACCCAACCGTCGAGGTCGTGCGCCGCCACCTTCCGCAGGACGGCGTTGGTCAGCCCGGCGACCTTCTCCCCCACCTCGGCTGCAGCGAGGTCGACCGTGGCGGCGATCGCCGCGTGCGGGGGCACCCGCATGGAGAGGAGCTGGTGGGCGCCCAGACGCAGCGCGTCCGCCAGGGTCGGGTCGAAGCCGTCCCGGCCGGACGCCGCGGCCAGGATCCGGTCGTAGGTGCCGAGCAGCCGACAGGTCCCCGAGACGAGCTCGGTGACGAAGCCGGCGTCGCGGGCCTCCAGGTTCGCCTCACCGAGCACGCGGGCGGTCTCGAGGTTCGCGTAGGCGCCCTGCTGCGTGACCGCACCGAGGATGCGGTGCGCGAGCAGCCGCGGCCGGTCCGGACGCCGACGCCGGAGCTTGCGGTTGCCCCCGCTCCCGGAGCCTGGTGCAGGGCTCATCAGACGAACCGGACGGTGCTGTGCAGGCCCCGGCCCCAGTCGGCGGCGGCCATCTCCTTCTTGCCCTGCGGCTGCACGCGGACGAGCTCCAGGGCGTCCGTGCCGGTGCCGACCAGGACGCGGCGCCTCTCGACCCGCACCTCGCCCGGCGTGAGACCTTCCTCCAGCGTGGGGGCGGCCAGTCCCACCTTGAACCGCTCCTCGTCGCCACCGTCGAGGGACGCCATCGTCCAGGCCATGGGGTCGGGCGAGCACCCGCGGATCCGGCGGTCCAGCTCGATCGCGGGGCGCGTCCAGTCCAGCCGGGCTTCCTCCACGATGACCTTCGGTGCCACCGTGAGGCGCTCGAGGTCGATCTGGGGGGCCGGCTCGGCCCCGGCGGCGATGTCGTCGAGGGTGTCCAGCAGCAGCCGGGCACCGGCGTGGGCCAGGCTGTCGAGGAGGGCGCCGGCGGTCTCGGTGCCCTCGAGCGTGCGGGTGAGGGTCCGATACACCGGGCCGGCGTCCAGTTCCTGCACGAGGCGGAACGTGGTGGCTCCCGTCACCTCGTCCCCGGCCATGATCGCCCGCTGCACCGGTGCGGCGCCGCGCCAGCGCGGCAACAGCGAGAAGTGCAGGTTGACCCAGCCGTGCCTGGGGATGTCGAGGACGGTCTGCGGGACCAGCGCGCCGTAGGCGACGACGGGACACGCGTCCGGGGCGAGGTCCGAGAGCGAGTCCGCGAACGCGGGGTCGCGCGGGTGCGCCGGCTTGAGCACCGGGATCCCCCGCTCCTGGGCCCAGGCTCCCACGTCGCTGGGCACCAGCTTCTTGCTGCGGCCGCGGGCGGCATCGGGACGGGTCACCACCGCCACCACCTCGTGGTCAGAGGCGACCAGCGCCTCCAAGGAGGGCAGGGCGACGGCAGGGGTTCCGGCAAAGACGAGGCGCACCCCGACAGCTTACGATGCCCGCCCCCCGCGGCAGTGGCCGTCACCAGGGGTCGACCTGGAGCCTCATCGCGCCGGGGGCCTTGCGGGAGAGCCGGTCGGCGACGATGGCGCGCAGGCCGGCGACGAGTCGGTCGCCGTGGACGGGCGGGCATCGGACGGTCAGTCGCCAGGTCTCGCCGTCGCCCACCGTCTCCAGCGGCACGGGACCGAACGGCTCCGCCCCCGGCACCGGACGCCATGCCGCCTCGGCCTCGGCCAGGGCGCCCTCCGGTCCGTCGAACTGGACCAGGCGGGCCGCCGGCGGGAACCGCGTCTCGACCCGCTCGGCGTACTCGCGGGCGGCGAAGCCGGCGACGTCAAGGCGGACCAGTGCCTGCAGCGCGCGGGCGTCGCGCTCCCCCACGGCCATGACCGTCCCTCCGCGGGTGGCCGGACGGACGAGGGCGCAGACGGTCAACCAGCGGCGGAGCGCCTCCTCGGCCGCGCGCAGGTCGGGACGCCCGAGCAGCAGCCCGGTGTCCATCAGGATCGCGGCCGCGTAGCCGCCCTCGGCCCGCGGCTCGGCGCCGGGCGTCGCCAGGACCAGAGCGGGTTCGCCGTCGACGGCGTCCAGCAGGTGCCCGGACCACGACTGGAGCACGCGCACCCGGGGGAAGGCCCGGCCCAGTTCCTCCGCCGTCCTGCGGACGCCGACGCGCGGCGCCCGCAGGTGGGTGTCCCCACACTCCGGGCATCGCCACGCTCCCTCCAGTGGGCCGCAGGTGGCACACACCAGGGTCACGCCATCGCCCTCGCGCGCACGCTCGCCGCGCAACGGGTGGGCGCATCGTGGGCAGCGTGCCGGCGTGCGGCAGGCCTGACAGGCCATGCCGGGGGCGTATCCGGCTCGGGGAACCTGCAGCAGCACCGGCCCCGACGTCAGTCCCGTCCGGATGGCGGCGAAGACGTCGCGCGGCAGGCGCGCCGCGCGGGCGGCCGGGTCGCGATCCTCCGCGCGCTCGTCGGCCGAGGCGATGCGGACGGCCGGGGCGAGGCGGCGCACCTCACGGGCCTCATGGGCGAGGGAGACCAGCCAACCACGCTCCACGAGCGCCTGGACCTCGGCCGACCGGCCGTACCCGGCCAGCAACAGACCGCACTGTTCCCGGCTCGCCCGCAGCGCGGCGACCTCACGCGCATGCGGGTAGGGGGCGCGCGGTTCGGCGAGGGAGTCGTTCCCCTCGTCCCACACGACCACCAGGCCGAGGTCGTGCACCGGCGCGAAGACGGCAGCGCGCGTCCCCAGGACGAGACGCACGTCGCCCCGGGCCACGGCCAGGAAGTTCCGGTAGCGCGCGGCGGGGCCGAGGTCGGCCGACAGCGTCGTGAAGCTGCCGCCGCCGAAGATCTCCGTGCAGCGCGCCTCCAGGACGGCCAGGGCCTCGGCGTCCGGCACGACGACCAGCACACCGCGACCGGCACCCAGCACGGCGGCCACCGCGTCGAGGACTCCGCCCGCCCAGTCGCCCGGGCCGTCGGCCACGGGCACCGGGCTCCAGGCGGCACGGAGCGCTTCGCCGCCCGCCAGCCCGGCGAGGTAGCGCTCCCCGCCGGGGAAGCCCGCCAGGACGCCGGGAGAGGACTCCGCAGCGGGGCCGGGCCGCTCGGGGCGGGCGGCGGCCTCCGATGCCGCGTGCCGGGGCGGGATGGCCAGGCGGGCGACGTCGGAGAACGTGCCGCCCCAGTGGTCGGCCACGGCGCGCACCAGGCCGGCGACGGGTTCGGTGAGGACGACCTCGGAGGACGTCACCCGTTCCAGGGGTGCCAGTCGATCGAGCTCGCTGCTGTCGGCGACCTCCAGCACCCAGCCGTCGCGCAGCTTGCCGGCGAAGCGCACGCGGACGCGCACGCCGGGACGCACGGCCTCCGCCTGGGCGTCGGTGACCGCGTAGTCGAAGACGCGATCCAGGTGCGGGAGGGGCACATCCACCGCGACACGAGCGACGCGCGGCGGCGTCGGCTCGGGTGCGGTCATGGGGCGATCCTAGGGCGGGGCGCAGACAGTCCCCGCCCGCGGGCGCGTCAGCCGCGGACGGCTGCCTGCAACGCTGCGGCGCGGTCCGTGCGCTCCCAGGTCATCTCGGCCAGCTCACGGCCGAAGTGGCCGTAGTTGGTGATGCGCGAGTAGATCGGGCGCAGCAGGTCGAGGTCATGGATGATCGCGGCGGGCCGGAGGTCGAAGACCTGCTTGATCGCGTCGTTGATCTGCTCGACCGGCACGGTCTCGGTGCCGAAGCACTGCGTGTACAGACCCACCGGGTGTGCGCGTCCGATGGCGTAGGCCACCTGCACCTCACACCGGGTCGCCAGCCCCGCGGCCACCACGTTCTTGGCCACCCACCGCATCGCGTACGCCGCGGAGCGGTCGACCTTGGAGGGGTCCTTGCCGGAGAAGGCGCCACCGCCGTGGCGGGCCATGCCGCCGTAGGTGTCGACGATGATCTTGCGACCCGTGACGCCGGCGTCCCCCATGGGGCCGCCGATGACGAACTTGCCGGTGGGGTTGGTGTAGGTCTTGCGGCCCTCGTGCGAGATGTCGTAGCGGGCGAGCACCGGGTCGATGACGTGGCGGACGAGGGCATCCCGGACGACACCGTCGCGCCAGGCGGCCTCGGTGTGCTGGGTGGACACCACGACCGTGTCGACCCTGACCGCGCGGTCACCCTCGTACTCGATGGTCACCTGGGTCTTGCCGTCGGGCAGCACCCAATCCAGCTCCCCCGACTTGCGCACCTCGGCGAGGCGCTCGGCCAGTCGGTGGGCGATGTCGATGGGCAGCGGCATCAGGGTCGGGGTGTCGGTGCAGGCATAGCCGAACATGAGGCCCTGGTCGCCGGCGCCCTGACGGTCGAAGGCGTCGACGGCCACCCCGTCGCGCACCTCCTCGGCCGTGTCCACGCCTTGGGCGATGTCGGGGCTCTGCGAGCCCAGCGACACCAGCACGCCGCAGCTCTTGCCGTCGAAGGACGCGGCCGCACGGTCGTAGCCCGTGGCCAGGATGCGCTCGCGCGCGATGCTCGAGATGTCGACGTACGCCGAGGTGGAGACCTCGCCAGCGACCACGACGGTGCCGGTGGTCACGAGGGTCTCGACCGCGACACGGCTGTTGACGTCCTGCGCCAGCAGGGCATCGAGGACGGCATCGCTGACGGAGTCCGCCAGTTTGTCCGGGTGCCCCTCGGTGACGGATTCCGACGTGAACAGACGGCTCACAGATCCCCCTTCGACGCCACGACGGCGTCCCAGATTCGGTGTGCGATGACGGCCTTGTCGCCGCTCGCGCTCGCCACCGGTCCGGTGGCGTCGATGATGGTGACGGCGTTGGTCTCCTGGCCGAAGACCGCACCACCGCTCACATTGTTGAGGACGAGCAGGTCGCAGCCCTTGCGCGCCAGCTTGCTCCGCCCCAGGTCCAGGAGTTCGGCGTCGTCAGCGGCGGTCTCGGCGGCGAACCCGACGATGACCTGTTCACGCCGACGGTCGTGGCTCATCGTGGCCAGCACGTCGGTGGTCTGCCGCAGCTCCAGCGTCAGGCCCCCGTCGCCGTGCTTCTTGATCTTGCCGTCGGCAGGGGCCACCGGCGTGAAGTCGGCCGGGGCGGCTGCCATGACGATGGCATCGGCGTCCGGCTGCAGGCGCCGCATGGCCTCGGCGAGATCGCCGGTGGAGGTGACGCGCACCACGTCGACCCCGCTCGGGATCGCCAGCGCCACGTTCGCGGCCACCAGCGTCACGCGGGCCCCGCGCAGCGAAGCCGCCTGGGCCAGGGCGAGGCCCTGACGCCCCGACGAGGCGTTGCCGAGGAAGCGGACGGGATCGAGCGCCTCGTGGGTGCCGCCGGCCGACACCACCACGTGGTGCCCCGACAGGTCGCGGCTGCGGACGGCGGCGACGGTCTCGGGCGAGTCCAGGAGCGAGGTGGCGACACCGGCGATGTCGAAGGCCTCGGGCAGGCGACCCGGGCCGGTGTCGGCGCCGGTGAGGCGGCCCGAGGCGGGATCCATCACCACGACACCGCGCTCGCGGAGGGTCGCGACGTTCGCCCGCGTGGCCGCGTGCTCCCACATCTCGGTGTGCATCGCCGGCACCATCAGCACCGGACAGCGCGCGGTGAGCAGGACGTTGGTCAGGAGGTCGTCCGCCCGGCCGGACGCCGCTCGCGCGAGCAGGTCGGCGGTGGCGGGGGCGACGACGACGAGGTCGGCGGATTGTCCGATCCGGACGTGCGGCACCTCGGTGACGGCGTCGAACACGCCGGTGTGGACGGGACGGCCCGACAGGGCGGCCCAGGTGGTCTCCCCCACGAACTGCAGCGCGTTCGGTGTGGGGACGACCGTGATCTCGTGGCCGGACTCGCGAAGACGCCGGAGGACCTCACACGCCTTGTAGGCGGCGATTCCTCCGGCGACTCCCAGGACGATGTGGCTCACGACCGCGTGGACGTCGGCTCAGGCGAGGTCGTCGGGATCGAACGGGCCGAGCCCGAAGTCGGGGTCGGCCTCCGCCTCGGCACGCGCGGCGGCCTCGGCCTCGGGATCGATCTCGGTGACCTCGAGCACGTCGGCGGCGATCTCGCGCAGCGCGATCGTGAGGGGCTTCTCCTGCACCGAGGTGTCGACGAGCGGGCCGACGTTCTCGAGCAGGCCCTCACCGAGCTGGCTGTAGTAGGCGTTGATCTGGCGCGCGCGCTTGGCGGCGAACAGGACCAGACGGTACTTGGAATCGACCTTGCTCAGAAGGTCGTCGATCGGGGGGTTGGTGATGCCCTCAGGGATGTTGGTGCTCAACGTCAACCTTCTCCACTTGTGTGATGGGTCTACAAACCCAAGGAGCTTACCAGTTTCTCGACCGTCTCGCCCAACTCGTCGTTCACGATGACCTCGTCGAACTCCTCCGCCGCCGCCATCTCGACGCGGGCCGTCTCCAAGCGGCGCGCCACCTGGTCGGGCGACTCGGTGCCACGTCCCTCGAGCCGACCCACCAGTGTGGACCAGTCCGGGGGCGCGAGGAACACGAAGTGGGCCTCCGGCAGCGTCTCCCGCACCTGTCGCGCGCCTTGCAGGTCGATCTCCAGGATGACCGCACGGCCCTGGGCCGCCGCCTCACGCACGGGGGCCGCCGGGGTGCCGTAGCGGTGGCGGCCGTGCACGACGGCCCACTCGAGCAGCCCGTCCGATGCGACGAGTTCGTCGAACTCGGCCTCGGACGTGAACCAGTAGTGGACGCCGTTCTGCTCGCCGGGTCGCGGCGGGCGGGTCGTCGCCGAGATGGACACCCAGACCTCGGGGTGGGCCTTCCTCAACCGCTGCACCACGGTGCCCTTGCCGACCCCTGCGGGCCCGGAGATGACCGTGATGCCGTGCCTCACTTGAATTCGGCCTTGAGGCCCGCCACCTGGTGACGCCCCAGACCGCGGATGCGGCGGTTCGAGGCGATGTCCAGCTTGCCCATGACGGCGGACGCACGCTTCTCGCCGACGCGCGGCAGGGACTTGAGCAGGTCGACGACCTTGATGTGCGCCAGGACGTCGTCCCCGGCGGCGACGTCGAGTGCCTTGGTGAGGGACAACTCGCCGGTACGGACCTGGGCCTTCAGGTCGGCGCGGGCACGACGGGCCTGCGTGGCCGCGGCGCGGGCGGCCTGCAACTGCTCGGTCGTCAGCTGGGGAATGGACACACTCTGCTCCCAACAATCGTTCTCCAGGGGGCGTCGTCCGGGGATCCCTTCACGCCCTCACTGCGGGTTTCGGTGAAATGCTAGCAATCAGCGGGCCACAATGGCCGCAACCTTGTCCCGAAGAGACACTGCATCCGGTCCTGCTTGCAGGATGCCGCGCCCGACCATCGGCAGCACATTCTCGATCGCCGGTCCGAACAGGTTCGGCAGGTTCTCGATCCGCCCACCCTGGGCACCGATACCGGGCACCAGGATCGAGCCGTTGAAGTCGCCCACGTCGATGCCGAGGGTGCCGTGGGTGCCGCCCACGACCAGCCCGATCGCGCGCGTGCGCGCCCGCGTGTTGAGCTCCTTGGCCGCGTCCACGATCTCTTGGGCGACCGAGCCGTCCTGGCCCAGCGCCAGCTGGACCCGACCGCCCTCGGGGTTCGAGGTACGGGCCAGCACGTAGACGCCCTTGTCGAAGGCGATGGCCCGCTCGAAGGCGGGCGTCAGGGAGTCGAAGCCGAGGTAGGGCGAGAGCGTCACGGCGTCGCCGGACAGGGGTGAGCCGGGGGCCAGGTACGCCTCGGCGTACGCCTCCATCGTCGAGCCGATGTCCCCGCGCTTGGCGTCCACGATCGACAGGGCACCGGCGGCACGGATGTCGGCCAGGACGCGCTCGAGCACGGCGATGCCGGCCGAGCCGTACACCTCGAAGAAGGCGACCTGCGGCTTGAACACCGCGACCTGCTCCCCCAGCGCGTCCACGACGGTGCGGCAGTACTGCTCCAGGCCGGACGCCGTCAGCGGCAGCCCCCAGGCGGTCAGGAGGCTCGCGTGCGGATCGATGCCCACGCACAGGTTGCCGCGGTCGGCGACGGCAGCCTTCAGTCGCTGGCGGTAGGTGCTCATCGAACCTCCTCGTTGATGTCCGCGATCAGGGCCGGCCCTGCGTAGATGAAGCCAGTGTAGAGCTGGACGAGGCTCGCGCCGACGTCGAACAGGGCACGCGCGTCGGCCGCCGTCATCACGCCGCCGGAACCGATCACGGGCAGGTCGGTGTGGGAGGCGACGTAGGCCACCACCTCGCGGGCGCGTACGGTCAACGGACGCCCGGACAGGCCACCCGCCTCCCCGGCCAGGTGGGCGTCGGCGGGGGCGAGCCCGTCGCGTCCGAGTGTGGTGTTGGTGGCGATGATGCCGGCCACCCCGGCGTCCGTCGCGGCGGCCAGCACCTCGTCGACCTGCGGCCAGGTGAGGTCGGGTGCGATCTTCACGAACAGCGGCACCGGGGACGCCGGGGTCGCCGCGCGAGCCCGCTGCGTCAGGGCACCGAGCAGTTCGACCAGCGCCCCCCCGTCCTGGAGCGAACGCAGGCCCGGGGTGTTGGGGCTCGAGACGTTCACCGCGACGTAGTCGGCGTGCGGGTGGACCGCGTCGAAGGAGGTCAGGTAGTCCGCGACCGCGTCCTCGACGGCGACGACCTTGGTCTTGCCCAGGCTGATGCCGAGCGGAATGCCCGCGGCACCGTTGCCCCGATGGATCCCGGCCGCGGCCAGCCGGACGGCCAGCGCACGGGCCCCGTGGTTGTTGAAGCCCATCCGGTTGACCAGGCCCCCGGATGCCCGAGCGCGGAACACCCGTGGCTTCGGGTTTCCCGGCTGCGCGTGGGCCGTCACGGTGCCGAGCTCGGCGAAGGCGAAGCCGAGGCGCTGCCACGCCAGCGCCGCCAGGCCGTCCTTGTCCATGCCCGCGGCGAGACCGACGCGGCCGGGGAAGCGGACGCCGGCCACCTCGATGGGCGTCGCCTCGGTCCGGGTGAGGGCGCCCAGCAGCGAACGGGCCCCCGGCACCCGGGCCAGCCCCGCGAGGGCGTGGATCATGTCCTCGTGGACGCGCTCCGGGTCACCGCCGCGCGCCGCGAACAGGATCGGACGCAGCACCCGCCGGTAACCGCTTCCGACCAGCGCGCGCCTCAACGCCCCACCTCGAGGTCGTCCGCCGCCCGGGACGCGGCCGCGAGTTCGGCCAGCTCGGCGGCGATGTCGGCGTTCCACGCCTGGATCGGCCGGACGCCGACCTCTCCCGCCTGGGCGGCCTCGATGCCCTGCACGGCCGCGGACAGCCCCTGCACGGTGGTGATGATCGGGATGTCCCGGAGGATCGCGGCCGAGCGGATGGACCATCCGTCGCGGCGTGGCTGCCCGTCGGCGCTCGCCCCCTGCGGGGTGTTGAAGATCAGGTCGACGTCACCACCCAGGATGGCGTCCACGACCGTCGGCTCCCCGTCGGCGCCGCGACCCTGGTGGGCCTTGCGGAGCACCTCGACGGGGATGCCGTTGCGGCGCAGCACCTGCGCGGTGCCCGCGGTGGCGACGATGCGGAAGCCCAGGTCGGCGAGCCGCTTGACCGGGAAGATCGCGTGCCGCTTGTCCCGGTTGGCGATCGACACGAACGCCGTCCCCGAGGTCGGGAGGCCTCCGTAGCTGCCGGTCTGGCTCTTCGCGAAGGCCGTCCCGAAGCGCTTGTCGAGGCCCATCACCTCGCCGGTGGACTTCATCTCCGGGCCGAGCAGGGAGTCGACCGAGAAGCCCTCGTTCGTGCGGAACCGGTTGAACGGCATCACGGCCTCCTTGACCGCGATGGGCGCCGACTCCAGCAGGCGCGCGCCGTCACCCTCGGCACGCAGCACCCCCGCGGTGCGCAGCTCGGCGATGGACTCCCCCAGCATCAGCCGCGCACAGGCCTTGGCCAGCTGGGTGCCGGTCGCCTTGGAGACGAACGGGACGGTGCGCGATGCGCGCGGGTTCGCCTCGAGGACGTACAGGGTGTCGCCCTGCAGCGCGAACTGGATGTTCACCAGGCCGCGGACGCCGACGCCGCGTGCGATCGCCTCGGTCGCCGTGCGGATCCGGTCGATGGCGTCGTCACCCAGCGTGATCGGCGGCAGCGTGCAGGCCGAGTCGCCGGAGTGGATGCCGGCCTCCTCGATGTGTTCCATGACGCCGCCGAGGTAGAGCTCGGTGCCGTCGTAGAGCGCGTCCACGTCGATCTCGATCGCGTCGTCCAGGAAGCGGTCGACCAGCACCGGCTGCTGCGGGGTGATGAAGGTGGCTCGTTCGATGTACCCGACCAGCGCCGCGTCGTCGTAGACGATCTCCATGCCCCGGCCGCCGAGGACGTAGCTGGGGCGGACGAGCACGGGGTAGCCGATGCGGTTGGCGATCTCCACGGCCTGTTCAGCGCTCTGGGCCATGCCGTACTTGGGTGCCGGCAGCCCGGCCGCGGTGAGGACGTCGCCGAAGGCGCCGCGCTCCTCGGCCAGGTTGATCGCCTCCGGGGTCGTGCCGACGATCGGCACGCCGTTGTCCTTCAGCGCCTGGGCCAGCTTCAGGGGGGTCTGCCCGCCGAGCTGCACGACGACGCCCGCGACAGGGCCCTGGTCGGCCTCGGCGTGGTAGACCTCCAGGACGTCCTCCAGCGTCAGCGGCTCGAAGTAGAGCCTGTCGGACGTGTCGTAGTCGGTCGAGACCGTCTCAGGGTTGCAGTTGACCATCACGGTCTCGTACCCGGCCTCGCGCAGGGCCATCGCCGCATGGACGCAGGAGTAGTCGAACTCGATGCCCTGACCGATCCGGTTGGGCCCCGAGCCGAGGATCAGGACCGCCGGCTTCGTGCGGGGCTGGACCTCGGTCTCCTCGTCGTAGGAGCTGTAGTGGTACGGCGTCCTGGCCGCGAACTCGGCCGCGCAGGTGTCCACGGTCTTGTAGACGGGGTTGACGCCCAGGGCCCACCGGACGCCGCGGACCACCTCGTCCGAGGTGTTCCGCAGCTGCGCGATCTGGTGGTCCGACAGCCCCGTCCGCTTGGCGCGCCGGAGCACCTCGGGGGCGAGATTGTAGTGGTCGCGCACGAGCTGGGCGACCTCCCACACCGACAGGATCTGGTCGAGGAACCAGGGGTCGATGCCCGTCGTAGCGTGGAGCTGCTCGACGGTCGCGCCCGCCCGGAAGGCCCGCATGACGAGCTGGAGGCGTCCGTCGTGGGGGCGCGCCACGCGCGCCAGGATGTCCTCGAGCGGCTCGTCGACCGGGGAGGTGAAGTCGAAGGGCGCCTTCGGGTCCTCGAGCGATCGGAGCGCCTTGTTGAGCGCCTCGGTGAAGTTCCGGCCGATCGCCATCGCCTCGCCCACCGACTTCATGTGGGTGGTCAGGGTGTCGTCCGCGGTGGGGAACTTCTCGAACGCGAACCGCGGCACCTTGACCACGACGTAGTCCAGCGTCGGCTCGAAGGACGCCGGGGTCTCGGCCGTGATGTCGTTGGGGATCTCGTCGAGCGTGTAGCCGACGGCGACCTTCGCCGCGATCTTGGCGATCGGGAACCCCGTCGCCTTCGACGCCAGCGCCGAGGACCGGGAGACGCGCGGGTTCATCTCGATGACGACCATGCGCCCGTCGGCCGGGTTGACCGCGAACTGGATGTTGCAGCCGCCGGTGTCCACGCCGACCTCGCGGATGATGGCGATGGCGACGTCGCGCATGGCCTGGTACTCGCGGTCGGTGAGGGTCATGGCCGGGGCGACGGTGATGGAGTCGCCGGTGTGGACACCCATGGGGTCCAGGTTCTCGATCGAGCAGATGATGACGACGTTGTCCGCCTTGTCGCGCATCACCTCCAGCTCGTACTCCTTCCAGCCGAGGATCGACTCCTCCGCGAGCACCTCGGTGACCGGCGAGGCGGCCAGGCCGATGGCGGCCATCTCGCGCAGTTGCTCCTCGTTGTGGGCGAAGCCCGAGCCGACGCCACCCATGGTGAACGACGGGCGCAGCACGAGCGGGTAGCCCAGTTCGGACGCCGCGGCCAGGACCTCGTCGAGGGTGTGGCAGATGAACGAGCGGGCCGACTCCGGCGCGGCGCCCGGGACGTCCAGCCCCGAGACGATCGCCTTGAACTTCTCCCGGTCCTCACCGCGCTGGATCGCGTCGAAGTTGGCGCCGATCATCTCGACGCCGTACTTGGCCAGCACGCCGTTCTCGTGCAACGCGACGGCGGTGTTGAGGGCCGTCTGGCCCCCCAGGGTCGGCAGGATGGCGTCCGGTCGCTCGGCGGCGATGACCTTCTCGACCATCTCGGGGGTGATGGGCTCGATGTAGGTCGCGTCGGCGAACTCCGGGTCGGTCATGATCGTCGCCGGGTTGGAGTTCACCAGGACGACCCGGTACCCCTCCTCGCGCAGGACGCGGCAGGCCTGGGTGCCCGAGTAGTCGAACTCGCAGGCCTGGCCGATGACGATCGGACCCGAACCGATCACGAGGATCGACGAGATGTCGGTGCGCTTGGGCATCAGTTCTCCTTCGCTGCCGTGAGGACGTCGACGAACCGGTCGAACAGGTGGGCGGAGTCGTGCGGTCCGGCCGCGGCCTCCGGGTGGTACTGGACGCTGAAGCCGCGGACGCGACCCGCGGCGTCCGTCAGTTCCAGCCCCTCGACGACGTCGTCGTTCAGGCAGACGTGGCTGACACGCGCGGTGCCCCACCGGGTCGCGGTGTCGGCGTCCAGCGGCGCGTCGACGGCGAAGCCGTGGTTCTGGGCCGTGATCTCCACCAGGCCGGTGGCCCGGTCGAGGACGGGCACGTTGATGCCGCGGTGGCCGTACTTGAGCTTGTAGGTGCCGAACCCGAGGGTGCGCCCGAAGATCTGGTTGCCGAAGCAGATGCCGAAGTAGGGCAACTCGGCGTCGAGCACGTCGGCGAGGAGCGCCACCGCGTCGTCGGCCGTGGCCGGATCGCCGGGGCCGTTGCTGAAGAAGACCCCGTCCGCACCGGTGGCACGGATGTCGTCCAGCGTGCTGGTGGCGGGGAGGACGTGCACCTCGATCCCGCGGCGGGCCATGAGCTCGGGCGTCATCTCCTTGATGCCGAGGTCGATCGCGGCCACGGTGAAGCGCCGCTCCCCCTCGGCCGGCACGACGACGGGCGCGGCGACGGTGACGTCCCCGACGAGGTTGGCGCCGGTCATCGACGGCTGCTCGAGCACGCGGGCGAGCAGAGCGTCGGCGTCCAGTTCCGTGGTGGAGATGCCGACGCGCATCGCGCCCCGCTCGCGCAGGTGACGGGTCAGGGCGCGGGTGTCGACCTCGGCGATGCCGACGACACCCTGGGCGCGCAGCACCTCGTCCAGCGAGCGGTTCGAACGCCAGTTGGAACGGATGCGGCTGGCGTCCCGGACGACGTAGCCGGACACCCAGATGCGCCGGGACTCGTCGTCCTCGTCGTTCCAGCCGGTGTTGCCGATGTGCGGCGCGGTGGCCACCACGACCTGTCGACGGTAGGAGGGATCGGTCAGCGTCTCCTGGTAGCCGGTCATGCCGGTCGAGAAGACCGCCTCACCGAAGGTTTCGCCGGTGGCCCCGAAGGACACTCCACGAAACGATCGGCCATCTTCGAGGACCAACAGGGCTGGTACATCGTCTCGAGGTTCCATGGAGGTGTCCTTCCTCACGTGTCCTGGTCGTCCCCCGGGTTCGCGACAGCGAGCCGTTCGGCAGCCGCGGAGAGCACGCCGCTCAGGAACGACGGCGAGCTCGGGGTGGAAAGCTCGGCGGCCAGGTCGACCGCCTCATTGATGGCCACCTTCGGCGGCGTGTCGGTGTGCGCGATCTCGTACAGCGCGATGCGGGCGAGGTTGCGGTCCACATGGGCCAGCCGGTCCAGCGTCCAGTCATCGGTCAGGACGGCCGCGATGGCGGCATCCACCTCGTCCAGGTGCGCGACCACGCCGTTGACGAGTTCGATGGTGAAGGGCCGCACGGGCGGCTCACCCAGGCCGATGCGCTCGGCCAGGGTGTCGGTCGCGGGACGGTCCCGGAGCTCGCTCTCGTACAGGATGTCGAGGGCGCGCTTGCGGGCCTTGGTCCGCGTCGAGTTGTCGCGGTTCTGGGTCACCCGTTGACCCGGCCGAGGTAGCTGCCGTCGCGGGTGTCGACCTTGACCTTCGTACCCGACTCGATGAAGAGGGGGACCTGGATCTCCTTGCCGGTCTCCAGGGTGGCGGGCTTGGTGCCGGCCGAGCTGCGGTCGCCCTGCAGGCCGGGCTCGGTGTAGGTGATCTCGAGTTCGACCGAGGCGGGGAGGTCGATGTAGAGCGGGTTGCCCTCGTGGGTGGCCACGATCGCGTTCTGGTTCTCGAGCATGTAGTCCTTGGCGTCGCCGACCGTCTCCTCGGAGATGTTCAGCTGCTCGTAGGTGTCGGTGTCCATGAACACGAAGGCCTCGCCGTCGTGGTACAGGTACTGCATCTCCCGGCGGTCGACGGTGGCGCTCTCGACCTTGGTGTCGGAGTTGAACGTCTTGTCGATGATCTTCCCGCTGGTGACGTTCTTGAGCTTGCTCCGGACGACGGTGTTGCCCTTGCCCGGCTTGTGGTGCTGGAACCACTGCACCTGCCACAGCTGGCCGTCGATGACCAGGACGGTCCCGTTCTTGAGGTCGTTCGTGGAGATCGTGGGCATGGGTGTTCCTTCCGGCGTCGCGTTACCGACGGGCTACTCTACCGGTGCGGACGGATTGCCGCGAACCGGGTTCTCATCGTGGCGCGACGCCCCCGAGGCGACGTCCCTGCCTGACGTCCGCCATCAGCTGGTGGCGGGCCTCGGCGTGGGGCAGGCTGACCTCCTCCATCTCGGCTGCCAGCGCGTCCGACCCGACGTCGCGCAATCCGTCGATGACGTCAGCGATGTCCTCGGGCGTCCTGTTCTGGTTCAGCTTCGCCTTGGCCTCCACGCGGGTGATCGCCAGTTCGACCCCCACGATCGCCCGCAGCATCCGGTCGATGGCCTCGGGGTCGACGCGACCGGAGTCGTAGCCGAACCGATCCGACAGGGTGAAGGCCGCCTCGCGCGCCCAAGCGGGGTCGTCGTGGACGACCAGCGGCCCGTACGCGTGGACGGTGACGTAGTTCCAGGTCGGGACGCCGGGGGACACGGCGTTGGAGGCGCACCAGTCGGGCTGGATGAACCCGTCGGGACCGGACAGGATCGCCAGGGCCTCCCCCAGGTGGGGCACCTTCCACACGGGGTTCACCCGCGTGACGTGCACGACCAGTGATCCCCAGCCCTCACCCGACGGCGCCGGCCTCCAGACGACGGGCAACAGGGTGGCGACCGGCCCCGTCTCGTGCGCCGTCACGAGCTGGGCGGTCCCGGCGGATGCGAGGAGCGAACGGACGTGCTCATCCGTCATCGAGAAGTGCTTGGGCGTGTACATCAGGCGGTCAGTTCCTCGTAGGTGGTGCGCAGCACGGCCTCGTCCGGCGCCTCGGCGATGAACGGCCGCGCGACACCGTCCAGGAGGACGAAGCGCAGGCTGCCGCCTCGCGACTTCTTGTCGAGGTTCATCGTGGCGCGCAGCTCGTCCCAGACTCCCGCCCGGTAGGTGAGCGGCAGGCCGACACCACCGAACACGGTGCGGTGGCGCTCCACGAAGGCGTCGTCGGCGTGCCCGAGGTTGCGCGAGAGCATCGCGGCGAACTGCGAGCCGATCGAGACCGCGTGCCCGTGCGGCATCGTGTAGTTCTCGCGGCGCTCGATCGCGTGGGCCAGCGTGTGCCCGTAGTTCAACAGTTCGCGGCCGACGGAGTCGCTCGAACTCGTGCGCTCGCGCAGGTCGCCGGCCACGACGGAGGCCTTCACCTCCATCGAGCGCACGACCGCCTCCTCCAGCTCGTCACTGCCGGCCGTCAACAGGGCCTCGGGGGCGGTCTCGAACAGTTCGAGGGTGCGCTCGTCGGCGATGAAGCCGTGCTTGGCCATCTCGGCGAGCCCCCCGCGCAGGTCGGCCACCGGCAGCGAGGTGAGGAAGTCGAGGTCGGCCAGTACGGCCGCGGGCTCCCAGAAGGCACCCACCAGGTTCTTGCCCGCCGGCAGGTTGATGCCGGTCTTGCCGCCGACCGCGGCGTCCACCATCGCCAGCAGGGTGGTCGGCACCGACACGTACCGGACGCCGCGCAGCCAGGTGCCGGCGACGAAACCGGCGAGGTCCGTCGTCGCTCCCCCGCCCAGGCCCACCACGGCGTCGGTGCGGCTGAAGCCCTCCTCGGCCAGCAACTGCCAGCAGGAGTCGAGGACCTCGGTGGTCTTCGCCCGCTCGCCCTCGGGCAACTCGACCAAGGTGACGTCCGCCCCCAGGGAGGCCCCCAGTTCGGACGCCCGGCGCCGCAGCACCTCGGGGTGCAGGATCGCGACCTTGGCAGCATCGCCGACGGCCGCCGCGAGGCCGGACACCGCCCCGTGGCCGACCACGACGTCGTACGGATGGGCTGTCGCCACACGAATGGTCTCGGTCATGACGCGGACTCCTGGAGCAGGGCGACGATCTCGTCGACGACCTCACCCGGGTCGCGCCCACTGGTGTCGACGTGGTGGCGGCCGACGGCCGCGTAGACCGGGGTGCGGGCGCGCAGCATCTTGATGAGCGTGCCGCGGATGCCACCGCCGGCCAGCAGCGGACGGCTGTCGTCCAGGCCGATCCGCCTGAAGGCGTCGTGCGCATCCACCTTGAGCCACACGGTCTCGACGTCGGCGAGGGCCGCCGCGATCGCGGGCGTCAAGGGCGCCCCGCCGCCCAGGCTGACCACGCCGCCACCGACCAGCAGGGACAGGGTGGCGTCCTTCTCGATCTCGCGGAACGCCTCCTCGCCGTCGTCGGCGAAGATCTCGCGGACGAGCTTGCCGTGCATGCGCTCGATCTCGTGGTCGACATCGAAGAAGGGGAGGCGCAGCCGCTCGGCGAGAAGGGCACCGACGGTCGACTTCCCCGAACCGGGCGCGCCGATGATGGCGATGGTGGTCACGCGAGGCCCCGCTCGGCCAGTCGGTCGAGGTAGGCACGGTGGTTCCGGGCGGTCTCGGACAGCGAGTCGCCGCCGAACTTGTCCAGCATCAGCTCGGCCAGGACCAGCGCGACCATGGCCTCGGCCACCACGCCGGCGGCGGGCACCGCGCACACGTCGGAGCGCTGATGGTGGGCCTGGGCGGGCTCCAGCGTGGTCGTGTCGACGGTGCGCAGGGCGCGCGGCACGGTCGCGATCGGCTTCATGGCGGCCCGGACGCGCAGCACCTCGCCGGTGCTCATGCCGCCCTCGGTGCCGCCGGACCGGTTGCCGGTACGCGTGATGTGCTGACCCTCCAGCACCATCTCGTCGTGCGCCAGCGAGCCGCGGGTCCGGGCCAGCTCGAAGCCGTCCCCGACCTCGACGCCCTTGATCGCCTGGATGCCCATCAGGGCACCGGCCAGGCGTGCGTCCAGGCGACGGTCACCCTGGATGTGCGAGCCGATGCCGGCCGGAAGACCGGTCACGACCACCTCGACGACCCCGCCGAGCGTGTCCCCGTCGGACTTGGCGGCGTCGATCTCGGCGAGCATGCGGGCCGACGACTCGGCATCGAAGCAGCGCACCGGGTCCTCGTCGATGGCGTCCCGATCGGCGGCTGTCGGCAGGCGGCCCCCGGTCGAGGCGACCGATCCGATCTCGACGACGTGGCTGACGATGCCGACGCCGTAGGCCTGGTCGAGGAAGTTCGAGGCGACCCGGCCCAGCGCCACCCGCGCGGCCGTCTCGCGGGCGGAGGCGCGCTCGAGGATCGGGCGGGCCTCGTCCCAGTCGTACTTCTGCATACCGGCCAGGTCGGCGTGGCCCGGACGCGGGCGGGTCAGGGCGGCGTTGCGGGCCTGCGCGGCGAGCACCTCCGGGTCGACCTGGTCGGGCGACATGACGGTCTCCCACTTGGGCCACTCGGTGTTGCCGACCATGATCGCGATCGGCGAGCCGAGGGTCTCACCGTGGCGGACGCCGGCCAGCACCGTCACCTCGTCGACCTCGAACTTCATCCGGGCACCGCGCCCGACCCCGAGCCGACGGCGGCGCAGGGCGTCCGCCAGGTCGTCGGAGGTCACGCGGACGTGGGACGGGATCCCCTCGATCGTCGCCACCAGGGCTCGGCCGTGGGATTCACCGGCGGTCAACCAACGCAACATGCGGACCAGTCTCCCACGCACCGGCCGGAAGGTCGGTGCGTGGCCCCGCGGGCGGACGCCGGCCTCAGCCGGTGCACTTCTTCTGGTTCTCGGGCGAGGCCGCGCACCAAGCGCGGAGCTTGGCCACGGACTGGTTGTGGGCCTCCAGCGTGTCGTTGAACTCCGTCTCACCCGTGTCCAGGTTCACGGTCACGAAGAACAGCCAGCTCCCCTCGGCGGGAGCCAGCGCCGCCTCGAGCGCGGTCGCCTCGGGCGAGCTGATCGGCCCCGGGGGCAGCTTGCCGGCCGTGGACGGGTGGTACGTGTTGTACGGGCTGTTCAGGTCACGTTCGGCCTGGGTCGTCGCCGCCCGCCCGGTCGAGCCGTTGGCGTAGGCCGTCGTGGCGTCGGACTGCAGTGCCATGCCCTTCTCGAGCCGGTTGTAGAAGACGCGCGCGACCTGGGCACGCTCCTCGGGGGACCTCGCCTCGCGTTCGACGATGCTGGCGAGGATCAACGCCCGGTACGGATCTCCGGCGGGCGACTGCCGGGACCGCTCCTCGAACTTGAGGTCGGCAGCCACCTTCTTGAAGTGCGCCACGGGGATCTGCAGCACCGAGAGGGCGGACGGCCGGTCACCGATCTCGTAGGTGTCGGGGTAGAGGAAGCCCTCGGCATTGCCGTTCGACCACTCCGGCAGGGCCAGTGCACCCGGTTGGGCGATGACCGCCTGCAGTTCCTCCTGGGGAATCTTGGTGCGCTCGGCGACCTGCGCCAGCGCCTCCTCGAGCCGAAGGCCTTCGGGGATTCGTAGCATGTTGCGCACCAGGTAGTTCGGGCTCACGAGGCGGTCGAAGGCCGCCTGGGCCGAGAGCTGCGTCCGCATCTGGTACGTGCCGGCCTGGATCTTGGCAGCCTCCTCCGGTCGGCTCCGGGCGTACTGGCGGAAGGTGTCCCGCGAACGGACGACGTCGGCCTCCTCCAGGAGCAGCCCGATCTGTGCCATCGACGCGCCGGACGGAACGGTCACGACGACGTCCGCGACGCCCTCGGCCCCGATGTAGTCGTCCGAAGTGCGGAAGTCCATGAACGCGCTCCAGGCGCGGCTGCCCACGAACCAGCCACCGCCCACGATGACAGCGACGGCGACCAGCACGGCCGTCCACCCCTTCAGCCGGTGCTTGAGCTCCTCGGAGTCCCATTCACCGGTCTCGGGGTCGCGCAAGGTGTCGCGTCGGCGGCGTGCCCGGCGAGGCTCGGTCATGTCATCCCTTTCCGTCGATCCGCTCCCCGGCACGAGCGCCCGTGAGGCGCTCCGTGTCAAGGGCGTGGTTCAAGATTGCCACGGCCGCGGCTTGGTCGATCACGGCCTTCTGGGTCCTGGCCGACCTGCCCGCCTCCTGCAGCTGGCGGGTGGCCGACACGGTGGTCATGCGCTCGTCGACCAGGTGGACGGCCATGTCGGGGAAGGCGGTCGCCAACCAGCGGGCCTGACCCCGTGCCCGGGCGGCCGACTCACCCTCGGCCCCCTTCAGGTGTCGGGGCAGGCCGAGATAGGCCACGACCGGCTCGTACTCGGCCACGATCGCCGTGAAGCGCTCCCGCACGACGCGCGCATCGGCGGCCGGCGCGATCGTCTCGACCGGGTACGCCAGCACCCCCGCGGCGTCGCAGGCCGCGACACCGATGCGCGCCCGGCCCCAGTCGATCCCGAGCCGGACACCGCGCAGCGCGTCGTCCGTCATCCGGCCAGCGACGCGCGGATCGCGGCCAGCGCGGCGGCCGCACCCGCGGCGTCCGACCCCCCGCCCTGGGCGAGGTCGTCCTTGCCGCCACCCTTGCCACCGAGGTGGGGTGCGGCCACACCGACGAGCTGGCCCGCCCTCGCGCCGGCCTCGCGGGCCGACGGGGTGGTCGCGACGATGACGACGGGCTTGGCCTCTCCACCGATGAGCGCGATGACGGCGGCCTGGTTGGACAGCTTGTCGCGCAGGCCCATCGCCAGGGTGCGCAGGTCCCCACCGCCCACGCCGGGCAGTTCGCGAGCGACCAGCTTGACCGCACCGGCGTCCGTCGCCGTCGCGGCGAGCTCGTCGAGGTTGCCGAGCAGTTGGGCGGCCCGGAGATCCGCCACCTCCTTCTCGGCCTGCTTCAGCTGGGCGAGCAGCTTCTCGACACGGTCGACCAGCTGGTCGGGTTGGGTCTTGAGCGTCTCGGACAGTGTGCCGACCAGCGCACGCTCCGCGGCGAAGCGGTTGAACGCGTCGCCACTCACGAGCGCCTCGACGCGACGGATGCCGGAGCCGACGGACCCCTCACCGAGGAGGTTGACCAGACCGATCTGGGCGGTCGAACCCACGTGGGTGCCACCGCACAGCTCGCGACTCCAGGCCCCGTTCAGCTCGACGACGCGCACGACGTTGCCGTACTTCTCCCCGAACATCGCCTGGGCGCCGAGCGCCTTGGCCTGGTCGAATGGCATCTCACGGTCCGTTACCGCGAAGTTGTCCCGCACCGCCTGGTTCACGATGCCCTCGAGCTCCTGCTTCGCGTCGAGGGAGAGCCCCGAGGTCGCGTTGAAGTCGAAGCGCAGGTACCCGGGCTTGTTGTACGAGCCGGCCTGGTGGGTCGCATCACCCAGCATCTGACGCAGGGCCGCGTTCACGATGTGCGTGGCGGTGTGGGCCTGGCATGCGCCGAGCCGGGCCGCGGCGTCCACCTGGGCCAACACCTCGGAGCCGATACTGAGCTCCCCCTCGGTGACGAGCGCCTTGTGGACGGTCAGGCCCTGCACCGGGCGCTGGACGTCCAGCACCTCGAGGGCGAGACCCGGGGCGATGAGGACACCGGAGTCGGCGTCCTGGCCACCGGACTCGGCGTAGAACGGGGTCTCTGCGAGCACGACCTCGACGACGTCGCCGGGCTGGGCCGCCGGGACGATCGCGCCGTCGCGGACGATGCCGCGCACGCGACTCGGCACGGCGAGCTCGGTGTAGCCCAGGAACGGCGTCTCGCCGGCCTCACGGAGGGTCCGGTACGCCTCGGTGCTGACCGCGCCACCCTTCTTGGCGCGCGCGTCCGCCTTCGCACGGTCCTTCTGCTCCTGCATCAGGCGCTTGAACTCGCCCTGGTCCACGCTCAGGCCGGCCTCCCCGGCCATCTCCAGCGTCAGGTCGATCGGGAAGCCGTAGGTGTCGTGGAGTTGGAACGCCTCGTCGCCCGGGATCACCCGGGCACCGGCGTCCTGGGCACGCTTCACGGCCACGTCGAAGATCTGGGTCCCGGCGGTCAGGGTGCGGCGGAAGGCCTCCTCCTCGGCGTAGGCCGTGGTCGAGACGCGCGCCCACTCCGTGGTGACATCGGGGTAGGACTCCTCCATCAGGCCCTTGCTGATCGGCAGCAACTCCGGCAGCACGGGGTCGTGGACGCCGAGCAGGCGCATCGCGCGGACACTGCGACGCAGCAGGCGGCGCAGCACGTAGCCGCGGGCCTCGTTGCCGGGGGTGACCCCGTCGGTCATGAGCATCAGGCCGGAACGCACGTGGTCGGCGACGACACGCATGCGGATGTCGTCCTCGTGGTTCGCGCCGTAACGCTTGCCC
Organism: Propioniciclava sp. LT294; assembly: GCF_059516005.1. Classification (NCBI taxonomy): domain Bacteria; kingdom Bacillati; phylum Actinomycetota; class Actinomycetes; order Propionibacteriales; family Propionibacteriaceae; genus Propioniciclava; species Propioniciclava sp. LT294. The sequence continues at coordinate 235,610 of NZ_JCAKNG010000002.1, read as the reverse complement.
GAGAGCTCGGCGGCCTTCTCGATCACCGGGAAGATCTGGTCGATCTCGTACATGTTGTCCTTGCCCTGCAGCAGGTAGGCGACCCGCTCCAGGCCCATGCCGGTGTCGATGTTCGGACGCGGCAGGGGGCGCAGGACGTCGAAGTCGTCCTTGGCCCGGACGGCCGACAGTTCCTGCTGCATGAACACGAGGTTCCAGATCTCGAGGAACCGGTCCTCGTCCACCACCGGGCCGCCGTCGGGGCCGAACTGGGGGCCGCGGTCGACGTAGATCTCCGAACAGGGACCCCCGGGACCGGGAACGCCCATGTTCCAGTAGTTGTCCTTGAGGTCGCGTCGCTGGATCCGCTCGTCCGGCAGCCCGACCTTCCTCCACAGGGCGACAGCCTCGGCGTCGCCGTCCGGGAAGTCCGGGTGGTGGCCGGGACCGAGCACGGTCACCCAGATCTTGTCGGGGTCGAACCCGAGCCCGCCGTCCTCCACGGAGCCGGTGACCAACGACCAGGCGTGGTTGATCGCGCCTTCCTTGAAGTAGTCACCGAAGCTGAAGTTGCCGTTCATCTGGAAGAAGGTGCCGTGGCGCGTCGTCTTGCCGACCTCCTCGATGTCGAGGGTGCGCACGCACTTCTGGCAGCTCGTGGCGGTGTCGTAGGGCGCGTCCTCCGCGCCGGTGAAGTAGGACTTGAAGGGCACCATGCCCGCGTTGACGAACAGCAGTGTGGGGTCGTTGTAGACCAGCGATGCCGACGGCACCAGCGTGTGCCCGGCCTGGACGAAGTGGTCCAGGAACCGACGTCGGATCTCCGCGGTCTTCATGTGTGATGCAACCCCTCACGCGACGAGTGCGCCCGCGCGGTGCGGACGGCCGCCCCATGATACGACGTGCGGACGACGGTCGGCCCGGCATCCCTCTCCGGCGACCCCTCCCCCTCAGCCCTCACGGCCCAACAGGGACCGGAGGGCAGCGAGCCGCTCGGAGATCTGTGCCTCGTGCCCGTGGGTGGTGGGTTCGTAGTAGCGCGCCTGCGCCAGGTCGTCGGGCAGGTACTGCTGCGCCGCCACCCCGTGGGGTGCGTCGTGGGCGTACTGGTAGCCCTTGCCGTGGCCCAGCGCCTTGGCGCCGGTGTAGTGGGCGTCGCGCAGGTGCAGGGGCACCGGACCACCCAATCCCCGCGCCACGTCCTCCTGCGCCGCGTTGATCGCCACGTAGCTCGCATTCGACTTGGGCGCCGTCGCGCACGCCACCACCGCTTGGGCGAGCACCAGGCGTCCCTCGGGCATGCCGATCAGCTGGACGGCCTGGGCCGCGGCCACGCACGTCTGCAGCACGGACGGGGCGGCCATGCCGATGTCCTCGCTGGCGAGGATGATCAGGCGCCGTGCGATGAAGCGAGGGTCCTCACCGCCCGCGAGCATCCGGGCGAGGTAGTGCAAGCCGGCGTCCACGTCGGAGCCGCGGATCGACTTGATGAACGCGCTGATGACGTCGTAGTGCTGGTCGCCGTCCCGGTCGTACCGCACCGCCGCCTTGTCGACGGCGAGTTCGACCGCATCGGGCGTGATCACGGCCGAGTCCAGGGCGGACGCCGATGCGGCGGCCTCCTCGAGGTACGTGAGCGAACGCCGCGCGTCGCCCCCGGCCAGCCGGACGAGGGTGGCGCGGGCGTCCGGGTCGAGCTCGTACGGTTCCCCCTCGTGGGTCCGCAGACCGCGCTCATCGGTGAGCGCACGGTCGAGCAGGTCGTTGATGTCGGCGTCCGACAGGGGCTTGAGCGTGAGGAGCAGGGAGCGCGACAGGAGCGGGGAGATCACCGAGAAGGACGGGTTCTCGGTCGTGGCGGCGATCAGGGTGACGAGGCGGTTCTCGACGGCGGGAAGGAGGACGTCCTGCTGGGCCTTGTTGAAGCGGTGCACCTCGTCCACGAACAGCACCGTGCCACGGCCCCGGGCGAGTTCACGCTTGGCCGTGTCCAACTCGGCGCGGACCTCCTTGACGCCCGCGGTCACACCCGACAACTCGACGAAGCGCCGGTTCGTCGCCTGGGAGACCACCGAGGCGATGGTGGTCTTCCCCACGCCGGGAGGCCCCCACAGGAACACCGACATGGGCTGGCCGTCCGCGAGCCGGCGCAGCGGGGAGCCCGGACCCAGCAGGTGCTGCTGGCCGACGATCTCCTCCAGCGTGCGGGGGCGCAGCCGCACGGCCAGGGGCACATCCGCGTGGTCGGCCCCCGACAACGACCCCCCGGGCCGGGCGGGCGCCTGTTGCTCCGCGGGGTCTGGGTTGCCGAACAGGTCCATCACCCGCACGACGCTACACCGCACCAACCCCAGCTCCGGCCGGTGGGGCGTCCGGGAAGTCACGGGCGGAGTGATCTTGGCGCTGCCGATGGTGGCCGTCCGGGCCACGCCGAGCGGTGCGCGACCACATCGCGGGATTTGGTCAGCCCGAAGTTGCCTAATTGCCATCAGTTAGGCAAGCCTTACCTACATGAACCACGGCCTGACCCGACGCGCCCTCCTCGGCGCCGCAGCTGCCCTGACCGCCGCCACGCTCGCCGCGTGCTCGTCCGGACCGCAGGGGACGCCTGCCACGAGCGCCCCCGGCGCCTCAGCAGGCACAGCTGCCCTCACCGTCTACAACGCCCAGCACGAGTCCCTCACGAAGGAGTGGATCGAGGGCTTCACCAAGCAGACCGGCATCCAGGTCACGTACCGGCAGGGCTCCGACACCGAGATGGGCAACCAGCTCGTCGCCGAGGGTGCCAACTCCCCCGCCGACGTCTTCCTCACCGAGAACTCCCCCGCGATGACGCTGGTCGAGAACGCCGGGCTCCTGGCCCCGGTCGATGCCGCCACCACCGAGCAGGTCCCCGCGCAGTACCGTCCCGGGACCAACGCCTGGACCGGCATCGCAGCCCGCTCCACCGTCTTCGTGTACAACACCGACAAGCTCACCGAGGCCCAGCTCCCCACCTCCCTGATGGACCTGGCCGATCCCGAGTGGAAGGGACGCTGGGCCGCCTCGCCCTCCGGCGCCGACTTCCAGGCGATCGTGTCCGCCGTCCTGCAGCTGAAGGGTGAGGAGGAGACGCTGGCCTGGCTGAAGGCCATGAAGGAGAACTCCACCGCCATCAAGGGGAACTCGGCCGTGATGAAGGCCGTCAACGCCGGCGAATTCGACGGCGGCGTGATCTACCACTACTACTACTACGGTGACCAGGCCAAGGGCGGACAGAACAGCGGCAAGATCGGGAGCCACTACTTCGGCAACCAGGATCCCGGCGCGTTCGTCTCGATCTCGGGTGGTGGCGTCCTGAAGAGCTCCAAGAACCAGGAGGCCGCGCAGAAGTTCCTGGCCTACATCACCGGCAAGGAGGGCCAGGCCGTGCTGCGCGACGGCGGATCCTTCGAGTACCCGGTCGGCTCGGGCGTGGAGGCCAACGCCGAGCTCAAGCCGCTCAAGGACCTGGATGCCCCCACGGTCGACCCCGCCACCCTCAACAGCCCCAAGGTTGTCGAGCTGATGCAGCAGGCGGGGCTGCTCTGACCACCTCGGCCCGACCCCGACGCGCCACCCGGTCGCGCGGCCACCTCCCGGTGACCGTCTCGGCCGCGGTGGCCGTCGTCGTCCTCACGCTGGTGCCCATCGGGTTCATCGTGGTGGCGACCGTGGACGCGGGCCCCGCCCTGGTGGCCCAGCTCGTGTTCCGGCCCCGCGTCGCGGAGTTGATCGCCAACACGGTCGCGATCCAACTGGTGGTCGTGCCCGCCACCGTCCTGATCGGCACCGGGACCGCCCTGCTCGTGGAGCGGACGCGAGTCCCCCGCTGGCTGTCGGCGGCGTTCGTCGCACCGCTCGCCGTGCCTGCCTTCGTGATGAGCTACGCGTGGGCCACGGTGTGGCCGTCCATCTCGGGCCTGGCCGGCGCCTCGCTCATCGCGACGATCAGCTACTTCCCGTTCGTCTACCTGCCGGTGCTGGCGACGCTGCGTCGCATGGACCCGGCCCTGGAGGAGTCGGGGGCCGCACTCGGCCTCACTCCCCGGGAGATCCTGCGCCGGGTGACCCTGCCGCAGTTGCGGCTGCCCGTCCTGGGCGGCACGCTGCTGGTGTCGCTGCACCTGCTGGCCGAGTACGGCGCCTTCGCGTTCGTGCGGTTCGACACCTTCACCACGGCGATCTACGACCAGTTCCGCTCGACGTTCGCCGCGCCCGCGGCGTCCATGTTGGCCGGCGTCCTCGTCCTGCTCTGCCTCGTCGTCCTGGGGGGCGAGGCCGCGGTGCGCGGACGCCGTCGCCATGCCCGGCTGGGTGCGGGCGTCGCCAGGCGTGGACGCCGCGTGCCCCTCGGCCCGTGGACGCTGCCCGTGCTCCTGGCGGTCACCACCCTGATGGTCGCCTCGCTCGGCGTCCCGGCCTGGTCGCTCGTTCACTGGCTGTCGGTCGGGGTCGAGATCGACTCCAGCCTGGCCCCCGCGCTGCTGAGCACCCTGGGCATGGCCACCATCGGTGCTCTGGCGACGTGCCTGGCCGCCGGCCCCATCGCCTGGCTGTCGGTTCGGCGCCCGACCCGGTGGTCCCGCGCGCTGGAGGGACTCGCGTTCATGTCGTCCTCGCTGCCCGGCATCGTCATCGGTCTGGCCTTCGTCACGGTCTCCATCCGTTGGGTTCCGGCGGTGTACCAGACCAGCGCGCTCCTGCTCGCGGCCTACGTCGTGCTCTTCCTGCCGCGCGCGGTGGCGAGCCTGCGCTCGGGCATCGCGCAGGTACCCACCTCCCTGGGTGAGGCATCCTCCTCCCTGGGCCAGTCGCCCCTCAGCACGCTCCTGCGCGTCACCGTCCCGGTGCTGGCACCGGCGTTCGGCGCCGGGGCCTCGATGGCCTTCCTGGGGATCGCGGGCGAGCTCACGGCCACGCTCCTGCTGGCCCCGACCGGCACGACCACCCTGGCGACCCGGTTCTGGTCGCTGTCCAGCGAGCTGGACTACCCCGCCTCGGCGCCCTACGCGCTGCTGCTCATCGCCCTGTCGGTGCCGATGACGATCATCCTGTTCCGCCAATCCCGAGGAGACCGATGAACGACGCGCTCGTGGTCAAAGGAGTGCGCGCCAGCTACGGCCACAACGAGGTGCTGCACGGGATCGACCTCAGCGTCCCGGCAGCGGCGGTGCTCGCGGTCGTGGGCCCGTCCGGCAGCGGCAAGACCACGCTGCTGCGGTGCATCGGGGGGTTCGAGTACCCGACGGCCGGTGAGGTCTTCATCGGCGGCGTTCCCGTCACCGGCTCCGCCTGGGTGCCGCCGCACAAGCGTTCCATCGGGTACGTGTCACAGGACGGGGCGCTGTTCCCCCACCTGTCGGTGGGGGCGAACGTCGGCTTCGGGCTGCCCCGGGCCGAGCGGACGACGAAGCGGATCGCCGAACTCCTGGCCACCGTCAACCTCGACCCGTGCCTGGCGAAGCGGCGTCCCGACCAGCTGTCGGGTGGCCAGCAACAGCGTGTCTCGCTGGCCCGCGCGCTGGCGCGGCGTCCCGCGGTGATGTTGCTGGACGAGCCGTTCTCGGCCCTCGACACGCACCTGCGCGAGTCGACCCGTGAGCTGGTCGGCGAGGTCCTGCGCGGCGCCGGCGTCACGACGCTGCTCGTCACGCACGACCAGGAGGAGGCGCTCGCGTTCGCGGACCTCGTCGCGGTGCTGGAGGGCGGCGAACTGCGTCAGGTGGGCCCACCCCAGGTGGTCTACGAGCGTCCGACCGACCTGGCGACGGCACGCCTGCTGGGATCAACGCTGGAACTGGACGCCCTCGTCACCCAGGGCGTCGCGCAGACGATCATCGGTCCCATCTCGGCGCTGGGAACCCCCGACGGCAGGGCCACGGTCATCGCCCGCCCCCACCAGGTCTCGGCGAAGCTGGCCGTGGACGCGGATTGGGTCGTCCGTGCGCTGGCCTTCCACGGGGATCACCGGCGCCTCACGCTGGGTTCGGCGGACGCCCCGGGTGGGCCGACCTTCCGGGTGTCCACGGACCAGCCCGTGCGTGTGGGCGACCGCATGAGCATCTCGCTCATCGGTCGGGCCCTGGTGGTCCCGGCCGACGAGTGAGGGCGGTCCGCACCGCGGGCCCTCGGCAGGCGGTCCCTTACCGCTGACTTCGTTCCCCACGGCGGACCGTGGGGAACGAAACCTGGCTCAGGCGCTGGTCGCGGGCTGAGTGTCCGCCTTCGTCGGAGCTCCACCGTCCTTGGCGTCGGCCTTGGGGGTCGGCTTGAAGTCCACGCCGGCCTCCTTGCGCTGCTGGGGCGTGATCGTCGTCGGCGCCTCGGTCAGCGGGTCGAAGCCACCGCCCGACTTGGGGAAGGCGATGACGTCCCGGATCGTCTCGAAGCCGCCGAGCAGCATGACCAGGCGGTCAAGACCGAACGCGATGCCACCGTGCGGCGGGGCGCCGTAGGAGAAGGCGTCCAGCAGGAAGCCGAACTTCTCCTCCGCCTCCTCCTGGGAGATGCCCATGACCCTGAACACGCGCTCCTGCACGTCCCGGCGGTGGATACGGATCGAGCCGCCTCCGACCTCGTTGCCGTTGGCGACGAAGTCGTAGCCGTACGACAGGGCCGTGCCGGGGTCGGTGTCGAAGGTGTCCAGCGACTCGGGCTTCGGCGAGGTGAAGGCATGGTGGACGGCGGTCCACTTGCCGCCGCCGACCGCGACGTCGCCGGAGGCCACGGCGTCCGCCGCGCTCTTGAACATCGGCGCGTCCACGACCCACAGGAACGACCAGGCGCCCTCGTCGATCAGGTTGCAACGGCGGCCGATCTCCAGGCGCGCCGCACCCAGGAGCTCCTGCGTGGTCTCGCGGGCACCCGCACCGAAGAAGATGGCGTCGCCGGGCTGGGCGCCCATGGCCGCGGCGAGTCCGTCACGCTCCTGCTCGGTGATGTTCTTGGCGACGGGGCCACCCAGGGTGCCGTCCTCGGCGATGGTGACGTAGGCGAGACCCTTGGCCCCGCGCTGCTTGGCCCACTCCTGCCAGGCGTCGAACTGGCGACGCGGCTGGGAGGCACCACCCGGCATGACGACCCCACCCACGTACGGCGCCTGGAACACGCGGAACGGCGTCTCGGCGAAGTAGTCGGTCAGCTCGCGGATCTTGTTGTCGAAACGGAGGTCGGGCTTGTCGGAGCCGTAGTCGTCCATCGCGTCGTGCCAACTCATCCGCTGCAGCGGCAGCTGCATCTCGACGCCGATCAGCTTCCAGCACGCGGCCATGACCTCCTCGGCGAGGGTGATCACGTCGTCCTGGTCGACGAAGCTCATCTCGATGTCCAGCTGGGTGAACTCGGGCTGGCGGTCGGCGCGGAAGTCTTCGTCGCGGTAGCAGCGGGCGATCTGGTAGTACCGCTCCATGCCGGCGACCATCAACAACTGCTTGAACAGCTGGGGGCTCTGCGGCAGCGCGTACCACTTGCCGGGATGCAGGCGGGCCGGCACGAGGAAGTCACGGGCGCCCTCGGGGGTGGAGCGCGTCAGCGTCGGGGTCTCGACGTCGTAGAAGTCGTGCCGGTCCATCACCTCACGGATGGTGTGGGTGACCTTCGACCGCAGCACGAGCGCGTCGTGCTGGCGCGGACGCCGCAGGTCCAGGTAGCGGTGGCGCAGACGGGCGTCCTCACCGACGGTGGTGCGCTCGTCGATCTGGAACGGCAGCGGCGCGGCCGGGTTCAGGACCACGAGCTCACGGATCGCCACCTCGACCTCGCCGGTGGCGATGTTGGGGTTGACGTTCTCGGGGGTGCGTGCGTCGACGACGCCGGTGACCTGGATGCAGAACTCGTTGCGGAGGTCGTGGATGCCCGCCTGCTCGAGGTACTCGTCACGGACGACCACCTGGCAGATACCGGACGCGTCACGGAGGTCGATGAAGGCCACCCCACCATGGTCGCGCCGCTTGGCGACCCATCCGGCAAGGGTGACGGTCTGGCCGACGTCGCTCGCGCGGAGCTGACCTGCCTGGTGCGTGCGCAGCATGCTCTTCTTGTTCCCTTCTTGCCCCCGCATGGACGGTACGGGGCGCGTGGGGACGAGTCTAGGCCCACCCCGTGGGGGACGCTGAACGGTTGCCCGCCAGGCAGCCACGGTTGCTCAACGCCGGAGTCACGAGGACGCTCCCCAGCGGGCGGGCCCGAGGCGTCCCAGCGCCCACGGCAGGAGTGCCCCGACGAGCCCGACGGCCCCCAGCACACCGAACGCCAGCGCGTAGCCGGACGACCCGACCAGCGCGGAGCCGAGGAGCGGACCGGCGACCCCGGCCAAGGACCAGCCGACCAGCATCAGGCCGTAGATCGCGCCTGCGTGCGTGAGGCCGAAGGTGGAGCCGGCGGCGGACGGCAGCGTTCCGAAGGCCCCGCCGTAGCAGAGGTAGACCAGGGCTGCCAGGCCCAGCAGCAGCGGACCGGGCACGTGCGGCAGCACCATGAGCGCCAGGCCCTCCAGCACGAGGATCGCTCCGAGCACGGGCACGTGCCCGACCCGTTGGGCCAGGGCGGCCCACACGATGCGGCCGCCACCGTTGAACAGGGCCAGCACCCCGACCGCTCCCGCAGCCGCCACCGGCGTGAGCCCGGCGACCTCGACGGAGACCGACGCCATCATCGAGATCAGGGCGATGCCGGCCGTCACCGAGACGGCCAAGGTGCCGGCCAGGAGATACCAGTGCGGCGTCCGCAACGCTTGGGACACGGTCAAGCCGGCCGCGCCCCCGGTCGGACCCGGAACCGCCACCGGCGGCCTGGCCAGCAGGCTCGCACCGAGCGCACCGACGGCGAGGTAGGCCAGCCCGAGCGCCCGGAACGCCACCGCCGGCTCAGCCGGGGTGAGTGCGACGAGGTGGTGGGCCGCCGGAGCGGTCACCATCGCGCCGAAGCCGAAGCCGCCCACGGCGAGCCCTGTCACCAGCGCACGCTGGTCGGGGAACCACTTCTGCAACAACGCGACCGGCACGATGTAGGCCATCCCGAGACCGAAGCCCCCGACCACGCCGTAGCCGACGACCAGCCACCCCAGGGCGCCCGGCCCCGTGCCGAACGACGCGACGAGGTGACCGACCGCGAACAGCACCACGCCCGCCAGCGCCACCACACGCGGGCTGCTGCGGTCCTGCAGGCGTCCGCCGATCGACGACCCGACGAAGATCATGCCGATGGCCACCTCGAACGGTACGGCCGCCTCGACCCGACTGAGGCCCAGGGCACCCGGGGCGGACAGGGCCCGCCCGAAGATGCTCCAGGCGTAGAGGCCGCCGATGACCAACTGGACGAGGACACCGCCGACCAGCGCACCCCAGCGCGCCATCCTCAGTGGGCGCGGTGCACCGTGGGGTGGAGGTCCTCCGCGGGGGGTGCCCACGTGGCGGCGTCGGCCGGCACCTGCTCACCCGAGCGGATGTCCTTCACCGAACCGTCCGAGAACCACACGTACGGGATGCCCCGGCGGTCCGCGTAGCGGATCTGCTTGCCGAACTTGTCCGCCTTCGGGGCGACCTCGGTCGGGATGCCGCGGGCCCGCAGCCGCTGCGCGGTGGCCACCGCGGCGTCGCGGGCCTCCTCGCTGTCGACGGCCACCAGCACGCACGTCGGCACCGACCGGGACGCCGTGAGCGCGCCCTGGCCGATCAGCACCCCGAGGATGCGCGTGACACCGACCGAGATGCCGACGCCCGGGAACGTCCGCTTCCCGTCGGTGGCCAACGCGTCGTAGCGGCCGCCGGAGCAGATCGAACCGAGCTTTTCGTAGCCCTCGAGCACCGACTCGTACACGGTGCCGGTGTAGTAGTCGAGGCCGCGGGCGATCTTCATGTCGGCCACCACCGCGCCGGGGGCCGCCGCGTTGACGGTACGGACGACGGACGCCAGGGCTTCGAGGCCCTCGTCCAGCAGGTCGTGCTCCACGCCCAGGGCCCGGACCTGCTCGACGAACGACTCGTCGGCGCTCCGGATCGTGGCCAGCGCGAGGCACTTGTCGGCCGCATCGACGCTCAGTCCGAGTTCGTCGACGAGCAGCGTGCGAACAGCGTCCGGCCCGATCTTGTCCAGTTTGTCGACGCGTTGGAGCACCGCCAGGTGGTCCTCGACGCCCAGGCCGCGGTAGAAGCCCTCGGCGAGCTTGCGGTTGTTGATGTGGAAGGTGACCTTCGGCACACCGAACCCACCCAGGCGTCCGAGCGCCTCGACCATGACCAGCAGCACCTCGGCGTCGTGGTGGTCGGCCAGCGCGCCATCCCCCACCACGTCGATGTCGGCCTGCAGGAACTCGCGGTAGCGGCCCTCCTGGGGGCGTTCACCGCGCCACACCTTCTGGATCTGGTAGCGGCGGAAGGGGAAGGCGAGGTGCCCCGCGTTCTCCACGACGTAGCGCGCGAACGGGACGGTCAGGTCGAAGTGGAGGCCCAGGTCGTCCCCGGTCTCCCCCTCGGCGGCGTGCAGCCGCCGCACGACGTAGACCTCCTTGGTGATCTCGCCCTTGCGCGTGAGCGACTCCATGGTCTCGACGGCGCGGGTCTCGATGGACGCGAACCCGTGCAGTTCGAACGTCTGCCGCAACGAATCGAGGACGGACTGCTCGACGATCCGGCCGGTGGGCAGGAACTCGGGGAAGCCGGAAAGGGGCTTGGGTCGCATGGTCACCTCAGGTACGAGTCTTGGAGATAGGGGTTGGTGGTGCGCTCATGCGCCATCGTGGTCTCGGGGCCGTGGCCGGGCAGCAGGGCGGCCGTGTCCGGCAGGGCGAGGACGATGTCGCGCAGCGTCGCGCGCATCACGTCGTCGTCGCCGCCGTACAGATCGGTCCGGCCGATGGACCCGGCGAAGACGACGTCACCGGTGAAGATGAGCTCGGTCAGTTCCGGGGCCTGGGGCAGGGACTCGGCCAGCGGCGTCCGCCACAGGAGGCAGCCGGGGCGGTGGCCCGGTGCCACCTCGGTGGTGAAGGGGATGCCGGCCAACTCGAGGGTCTCACCCCCGACCAGCTCACGCAGGTCCTCGGGCTCGACGTGGTTCACCTGGAACCGCTCGATGATCTGGACGGCCATCTCCGACAGGAGGCTGGTGTCGAACAGTTCGCGGTCGTCGGCGTGCACGTAGGCCGGGACGCCGTAGTGGTCGGCGACGTCCGCGGCTCCCCCGACATGATCGGGGTGACCGTGGGTGAGGAGGACGGCCTCGACGCTCAACGCCTTGTCATCCAGGATCTTCTTCACGTCGTCGAAGGCGTTGACGCCCGGGTCGACGACCACACAGCGGCTCCCGTCGACCGAGTAGACGTAGCAATTCGCCTGGAACGGACCGGCGGCAAATGAGGTCAGGAACACCCCGACACCTTATCGAGAGGCGACATGCGCGCGCCGCACCCATGTTTTCGGGCAAGATGGGATCCATGACTGACTCCGCAGGTCCGGCCAGCTTCGGTCGTGTCGATCCCGATGGCACCGTCTACGTGACAACGGGTGAGGGCGAACGTGCTGTCGGTCAGGTCCCCGATGTGTCCCCCGAGGACGCCCTTGCCTTCTTCGTCCGTCGCTTCGAGGCGCTCGACCTGGAGGTCACGCTGCTCGAGCAGCGGCTGAATTCTGGGGCTGTCACGCCGGACGACGCACGCCATACCATCAAGAACCTCCACAAGTCCGTCACCGAGGCCAACGCCGTCGGTGACCTGGCCGCCCTCGAGGCCCGGCTGGATGCGCTCCAGCCCCTGTTGGCCGAGGCGTCCGAGGCGCGGAAGGCCGAGCGCGCGAAGCAGCACGAAGCGACCCGGGAGGCCAAGGAGGCCATGGTCGCCGAGGCCGAGACGCTGGCCGCCGGCAACGACTGGCGCGGCGGCGTGAACCGCTTCCGCCAGCTGCTCGAGGATTGGAAGGCCCTCCCCCGCATCGACCGCGCCACCGACGACGAGCTCTGGCACCGGTTCAGCTCCGCCCGCACGACCTACACGCGTCGCCGCAAGGCGCAGTTCGCCGAGCAGTCGGCGAAGTGGGGCGAGGCGAAGCAGCTGAAGCAGCAGATCATCGAGGAGGCTCGCGAGCTGGCCGACTCCACCGACTGGGGCCCCACCTCGGGCGCGTTCCGCGACCTGATGAGCCGGTGGAAGGCCGCCGGCTCCGCGGCCCGCGACGACGACAACAAGCTGTGGGCCGAGTTCCGCGGTCTCCAGGACCGGTTCTTCGACGCACGTACCTCCGCACAGTCCGCGCAGGACGAGGAGTTCTCCGGCAACCTCGTCGCCAAGGAGGAACTGCTCGCCAAGGCCGAGGCCGAGATCCTGCCCGTCACCGACCATGAGGTGGCGCGCACCCAGTTCCGCACGTTCCTCGAGGAGTACCACGCCCTGGGCAAGGTCCCCCGCGATGCGATGCGCGGGCTCGACAACCGCGTCCGCACCATCGAGCAGGCCGTCAAGAAGGCCGAGGATGACGAGTGGAAGCGCACCGATCCCGAGGCGCGCCAGCGTGCCGAGGAGACGGTCGCCATGCTGACCGCCGAGATCGGGAAGCTGGAGGCCAAGGCCGCCAAGGCCGACGCGCGCGGTGACAAGCAGGCCTCGAAGAAGGCCCAGGACTCCATCGCGACCTACACCACCTGGCTCGACCAGGCCAAGGCCACGCTGGCCGACTTCACGCGCTGACCCGACGCACGGATGCCGGACGCCCGGGCCGCAGCCACCGCTGCGGCCCGGGCGTTCCTGTGCGTTGCTCGAGGTGAAACGGGGACGAGCTCGCGTCAGCCCGGCTTGACCCGACTCACCTCATAGACCCCCGGGACGCGTCGCAGCGAGTTCAGCACGGTGTCCAGGTGCCGCGGATCGGGGGTCTGGAAGGTCAGGCGCATGGTGAACACGTGGTCCTTGGACGCGTTCGCCGACACCGACACGATGCTCATGTGCAGGTCGGTGAGCGCCCGCGTGACATCGCTCAGCATCCCGGCGCGGTCGATGCCCTCGAGTTGCACCGCGACCAGGAATGCGGCGTCCGCGCTCGGCGCCCACGAGACCGGCACGATCCGTTCGGGGTAGCGCTTCAGCGACTCCACGTTCGTGCAGTCCTCCCGGTGCACCGAGATGCCCTCGCTCCGCGTGACGAACCCGATGATGGGGTCACCCGGGACGGGGAGGCAGCACTTGGCGAGCTTGGTGTACATGTCGGGGTCGCCGTCCACGACGACGCCGGAGTGGTCACGCGGCAGCTTGCGCATCGGGCGGACGAGGAGCGCCTGGTCGACGAGGGACGCCTCGGCGGCGGCCTCGTCACCACCGATCGTCCTGATCAGCTGGGTCACCACCGACTGCGGGCTCACCGTACCCTCCCCGATGGCCGCCCACAGGCTCGGGACGTCCGACACGTGGAAGTGCTGCACCAGGCCGGCGAGCACCTCCGGCGTCAGCAGGCGCGACGCGAGGTGGGCTCGGCGCATCTGCTTGGTCAGCAGTTCCTTGCCCTGTTCGATGGCCTCGTCGCGGCGCTCGCGGGTGAAGTGCTGCCGAATCTTCGAGCGGGCCCTCGGCGTCTTGACGAAGCTCAGCCAGTCACGGCTCGGGCCCGCGTTCTGGGCCTTGGACGTGATGATGTCCACGACCATGCCCATCTCGAGGGGCGAGTCGAGCGGGACGAGCTTGCCGTTGACCCGCGCGCCGATGCAGCGGTGTCCGACCTCGGTGTGGATGGCGTAGGCGAAGTCGACCGGCGTCGACCCGGCGGGCAGGGAGATGACGTCACCCTTGGGCGAGAAGACGAAGACCTCGTTCTTGGCGATCTCCTGGGTGAAGGTGTCGAGGAACTCCCCGGAGTCCTCGGTCTCCTTCTGCCATTCCGAGATCGACTGCACCCAGTTGATCTGGTCGCCGGAGGTCTTGCCCTCCTTGTAGCGCCAGTGCGCGGCCACGCCGAACTCGGCCTGGCGGTGCATGTCGTGGGTGCGGATCTGCAGTTCCACCGGCTTGCCGCCCGGCCCCAGCACCGTCGTGTGCAACGACTGGTAGAGGTTGAACTTGGGCATGGCGATGTAGTCCTTGAACCGCCCCGGCAACGGACGCCAACGTGCGTGCAGGACACCGAGCACGTCGTAGCACTCACGCTTGGTGTCGACGAGGACCCGCAGGCCCACGAGGTCGTAGATGTCGTAGAAGTCGCGGCCGCGCACCATCATCTTCTGGTAGATCGAGTAGTAGTGCTTGGGCCTGCCGTAGACCGTGGCCTTGATCTTCTCCGCGGCCAGGTCCTCCCGCACCTGGTTGATCACCGTGTTGAGGTACTGGTCGCGCAACGGGGCGCGCTCGGCGACGAGCTTCACGATCTCCGAGTAGATCTTCGGCTCCAGCACGCTGAACGACAGATCCTCCAGTTCCCACTTGACGGCACTCATGCCGAGGCGGTGGGCCAGCGGGGCGTAGATCTCGAGGGTGTCCCGCGCGATGCGCGCCTGCTTGTCCTGCCGCAGCGAACTGATGGTCCGCATGTTGTGCAGGCGGTCTGCCAGCTTGATGACCAGGACGCGGATGTCACGCGCCATGGCCACGACCATCTTGCGGATCGTCTCCGCCTTGGCGGACTCGCCGTAGACCACCTTGTCCAGCTTCGTGACGCCGTCGACCATCGTGGCGACTTCCTCACCGAAGTCGGCCGTCAGCTGGGCGAGCGTGTAGCCGGTGTCCTCCACCGTGTCGTGCAGCAGCGCCGCACAGATCGTGGACTCGGTCAGGCCCAGTCCCGCGAGGATGGTCGCCACGGCGAGCGGGTGGGTGATGTAGGAGTCACCGCTCTTGCGGGTCTGGCCGCTGTGGTAGTGCTCAGCCGTGCGGAAGGCCCGTTCGATGACGGCCGTGTCCACCTTGGCGTGGTGCTGGCGCATCGCGGCGAACAGCGGGTCCAGCGCCGATGTCGTGGACACCTTCTGGGACCCGAGCAGGGCGAGCATCCGTCGGACGCTGCGGCGCGGCTGGTCGGGAACGGCAGGAAGGGCACCGGGGGTGTCCGGCACTGCGGGGACGCGCGGGTCGTACTCCTGCGCGTCGGAGGGCCTGCTGGCGGTTTCGCTCATGGTCTCACCTCCCGACGTGGTGGACCGAGTCTAGCGCTGGCCGAGCCCCGACTGGTCGCCTCCGGCCCGTGGACGCGGTTTGCGGCTGGGCCGCACCACCACCAGTTCGTCGCCCGTCTTCAGGGTCGCGACGCTCGGATCGAAGAAGCGGCGCAGCAGTCCGCCACGGACGACCCCGATGACGCGCTCCCCCGCGATGTCCTGGGTGCTGTGGCCCACCTCGTCCGGAGCGACGAGTCGCTGGGCGATGTCGAGGCCTTCCCCATAGCTGAGCAGGTCCTCCATGGTGGCACCCAGGTCGGGGCTCACGGCGGACAGCCCGACGAGGCGACCCACGGCGTCCGAGCTCGTGACGACGCCGTCGGCACCCGACTGGCGCAGCAGCGACACGTTCTCGGCCGCCCGGACGGCCACCACGATGTGCGCGTGCGGATTCAGCTGGCGCGCGGTGAGGGTGGCGAGGATGGCGGTGTCATCGCGGTTGACGGTGATGACGATGTGCTTGGCCTTGGGCACCTCGGCGCGGCGCAGCAGTTCCCGGGAGGTCGCGTCACCGAGGAACGCCGCGAGCCCGTTGCGGTTGGCCTCGTCGACGGCGGCCTGGCTGCCGTCCACGATGACGATGCGATCCTGCTCGGCGCCGTTGCGCAGGAGCGTGCTCAGCGCGCTGCGGCCCATGGTGCCGTAGCCCAGGACGACGGTGTGGTTGCGCATCTTCTTCCTCCAGCGGGTGTCGACCATGGCACGACGTCCCTCGTTGGCGAGCACCTCGAGGGTGGTGCCGACCAACAGGATCAGGAACGCGATGCGCAAAGGGGTGACGAGCAGGGCGTTCAACAGCCGGGCGTGGTCGGAGACGGGGGTGATGTCGCCGTACCCGGTGGTGGTCACCGTGACGGTGGCGTAGTACAGGGCGTCGATGAAGCTGACACCGTCGCCGTTGACATTGTCGGCGTAGCTGTCGTGGTCCAACCACACGATCATCGTGTTGATCAGGACGATGCTCAGCGCGAGGAGGGTGCGGCGGACGAGCTCCTTGAACGGGTTCTCGGTGACGGTCGGCAGCCTGACGAGGGCTTGGTAGCCCCACAGCGACTGCGACGACCGGTCGGTCACGACTGGCCCCTCAGACCGTGAGGACGGCGGACAGGGCGTCCGCTCCCAGTTCGGTCAGGTGCGCGCGGCCCTTGAGGAAGCCCAGCTCCATCAGGACGGCGACGTGCACGAGCTCCGCACCTTGCCGCTTGATCAGCGCCGCGGTCGCACCGACCGTCCCACCGGTGGCGAGGACGTCGTCGATGACCATGACGCGGGCACCGGGCCAGAGCGCGTCGGTGTGCATCGCCAGGGTCTCGTGGCCGTACTCCAGCGTGAAGCTCTGCTCGTCCACGGTGCCCGGCAGCTTGCCGGGCTTGCGGACGGGCACGAAGCCGGCCCCCAGCTTCAACGCGACGGGCGCGGCGAAGATGAAGCCACGCGCCTCCATCCCCACGACGATGTCGATCTGCCCCGGCGCGAGGGACACCAGTTCGTCGACGGCGGCCCCGAAACCCTGGGCGCTGGCCAGCAGCGGCGTGATGTCCTTGAAGATCACGCCCGGCTTCGGCCAGTCCGGGACGTCGCGGATCAGGTCGCGGATCAGCTCTCGGTTGGCGTTCATTGCGTGTCCTTCTTGCGGTCGGCCCGCGTCGTGCGCCGGTGCTGCTGCCGTGTGCCGAGCTGCTCGGGCCGGACGGCGCCGAGGGCGGCCGGGTCGATGATGGTCTGGTGCGGGCTCGAGACGAGGGGCGTACCCGTCGCCACCGCCACCGGAGCGGCCTCGGCGGCTTCAGCCACGGCGGTCGCCTCGGCCTTGCGGGCTCGCTTCAGCACGCGCTTGTCGTGGGCCCGGACCTCGGGCTCACGCTCCTTCATCTGGACGAACAGAGGCGCGGCGAGGAACAAGGAGGAGTACGCGCCGGCGATCATGCCGACGAACATGGCCAGGCCGAGGTCCTTCAACGGGCCGGTGCCGAGGATGAACACGCCGGTGATCAGCAGGGCCGCCACGGGGAGCACGCCGATGATCGTCGTGTTGATCGAGCGGACGAGCACCTGGTTGATCGCGAAGTTCGCCAAGTGGCCGAAGGTGGCGTTCTGCTTCGGCAGGTCGGTGGTGTTGTCACGGACCTTGTCGAACACGACCACCGTGTCGTACAGCGAGTAGCCGAGGATCGTCAGCACGCCGATCAGGGTGGCCGGGGTGAACGTGAACTGGAGGATGGCGTAGACGCCGACCGTCACGACCAGGTCGTGCAGGAGCGCGATCAGGGCCGCGACGGACATCTTCCAGTTGCGGAAGTACACCGCGATCATGAGCGCCACGAGCACCAGGAACACGACCAGGGCGATGATGCCCTGCTGCGTGATCTGTTGGCCCCAGTACGGACCGATGAGGTTGTTGGTCACCTCGTCGGTGGGGAGCCCCGCCTTCTGGGCGAGGTGGGCCGTCATGGTGTTGATCTCCTCGGCCGACAGGGCACGCACCTGGATGCGGACCTGGTTGTCGCCGATGGTGCTGACCTTGATCTCACCGAGGTCGGGCACCCCGCTGTCCGCAGCGGCGTCACGGTAGTCGTCGATCGAGGCGCTCGTGACCTGAGTGGGTACGGAGAACTCCGAGCCACCGGTGAAGTCGATCGACAGGTTCAGCCCGCGGATGCCCAGCGTCAGGATGCAGATCGCCATGATCACGGCGGAGACGGTGTACCAGCGCTTGCGCCGGCCGACGAAGTCGTAGGACAGGTCACCGGTGTAGAGGCGATGCGCCAGGCTCGGCTTCTTGCTGCTCATCAGGCCTCCTTCGGGGCGGTCGCGCGCAGGCGGCGGATCGGGGATCGGCGCTGGACGCCCATGTGCTCGGCCTCGAAGCCGGAGAAGCGGCGTCCCTCACCGAAGTACTTCGTGCGGCCCAGCAGGGTGACCAACGGCTTGGTGAAGAAGAACACGATGGCGATGTCGAGCAGGGTCGTCAGGCCCAGGGTGAACGCGAAGCCCTTCACCGACCCGATCGCGAGCAGGAACAGCACCGCCGCGGACAGCAGGGACACTGCGTCGGCGATGAGGATGGTCTTGCGCGAGCCGATCCAGCCCGTTTCGATGGCGGTCCTCAACGAACGGCCCTCGCGCATCTCGTCGCGGATCCGTTCGAAGAAGATGATGAAGGAGTCGGCCGTCAGGCCGATGGCGACGATCGCGCCGGCGATACCGGGCAGGTTGAGGGCGAAGCCCATGCCCTCACCGAGCAGCACCATGATCTGGTAGGTCATCACGGCAGCCAGCGCCAGCGAGGCGATGACGACGATCGACAACGCCCGGTAATAGGCGACGGAGTACACCACCACGAGCGCCAGACCGATCAGACCCGCGATGATGCCCGCACGAAGCTGCTCACCACCCAGCGTCGGGGACACGTTCGAGACCTCGGAGAGGTCGAACGCCAACGGCAGGGAACCGTACTTGAGCACGTTGGCCAGGTCGGACGCCGTCTGCTGGGTGAAGCTGCCCGTGATCTGCGCCTGCCCACCCGGGATCGAACCCGACACGCTCGGGTACGTGATCACGTCACCGTCGAGGACGATGGCGAACGTGTTCTGCGGGGACTGCTTCTGGGCGAGGGTGCCCGTCACCTTCTCGAAGATCCCGGCGCCCTCGGAGTTGAGGGACAGCTGGACGATCCAGTTGACGCCTCCCTGCGGGATGCCGGAACTGGCGTTGGTCAGCATGTCGCCGTCGATGACGGCGGGGTACAACAGGAACTTGGTGGTCCGCTCGCGGTCGCAGGTGATCAGCGGCTGGTCGTCGACGTCCGGGAACGGGTCGCCGCACTGGTAGGCCTCGAAGTCGGCCATGTCGCGCGCGGACGGCTGCCACGCGAGCGCCTGGTCGACCGTCGGCGCGACCGCCGCCGGGGTGGTGGGACGCGGGTCCGGCGGAGGCAGCGGCAGGCCGGACGGCCGGCCGGGCGTCGCGGGCTGGGCGGCGTACGTCGGACGGAACCTCAGCTGCGCGGTCTGGCCGACCATCTCCTGGAGTTGGGCGGGAGCCACGTTCGGGACGGAGACGGTGATCTGGTCGTTGCCGACGATGGCCACCTCGGACTCGCCGACACCGATGGCATCGACACGCTGCGTGATGATCATGCGGGCCTGCTCCAGGCTCGCCGGATCGACCGTGCCCGTGCCCGTCGTGTTGCGCGCGGTCAGGGTGATGGTCGTACCGCCCCGCAGGTCGAGGCCCAGCTTGGGTGCCCACGAGTTGGCCAGCGCCATGATGGCGAACAGGGCCAGAACGAAGGCGAAAAGGGTGACGAGCGTGCGCCCCGGGCGCTGCTTGGTCCTGCTCTCGGTTGCCACTGGCTTTCAGTTCTTCCGCAAGGAGGGTGGGGTCAGTTGGACTTCTGGTCGGGGTCGACGGGGCGCTCCGGGTCGAAGACCTCGGGTGCGTCGGTGCCCTCCACGAGGTCGCCGTCGGTGAACCCGCCCGCCGACGGCGCATCCAGCTCGTCGTCGGCGTACTCGAACTCCTCCTCGGCGGGTTCGACGGTCCGCATGATCGCCTGCTTCAGGATCGTCATCTCGACGCCGGGGGAGATCTCGATGATGGCGGTGCGCTCCCCCACCTCGCGAATGGTGGCGACGACGCCGGCGGTCGTCATGATGCGCGCACCGGGATCGAGCTTGCTCACGAGTTCGCGCTGGGCCTTCTGCTTGCGCTGCGCCGGTCGGATCAGCAGCAGCCAGAAGGCCAGGCCCATGACGGCGAGCATGAGCAGCGTGGACAGCGTTTGGTTGTCGGCAGGCATGTCTTGTACGAATCCTCTTGTCGTTGAGCGAGGAGGCACCGTGCGATGCCTCCGCCAAGAGCAGAGACTAGCGGGTCCTCACTCAGAATCCGTGAACAGGTCCGTTCGACTGGCAGGAACGGCCAACCCCAAGTGGCGCCACGCACGCGGTGTGGCGACCCGTCCGCGGGGCGTGCGCATCAGGAAACCCTGCCGGATCAGGTACGGCTCGGCGACCTCTTCGACCGTCTCGGCTTCCTCACCGACGCTCATGGCGAGCGTGGACAGGCCCACGGGGCCCCCGGCGAATCGGACGCAGACGGCCTCCAGCACGGAGCGGTCGAGGCGGTCCAGGCCCAGCTCGTCCACCTCGTACAGCTCCAGTGCGGCCGAGGCCACCTCGGGCGTGATCCGCCCGGACGCCTTGACCAGCGCGAAGTCCCGGACACGACGGAGCAGGCGGTTGGCGATCCGGGGCGTGCCACGGCTCCGGGTCGCGATGACCTCGGCGGACTGCTGGTCGACGTCCAGCCCGAGCAGCTTCGCGCTGCGCCGGACGATGCCGACGAGGTCGCGCGCGTCGTAGTAGTCGAGCTGGCCGGTGAACCCGAAGCGGTCCCGCAGCGGGCCCGGCAGCAGGCCCGCACGCGTGGTCGCCCCCACGAGGGTGAAGCGCGGGATCTCCAGGGGGATCTCGGTGGCCCCGGGCCCCTTGCCGACGATCACGTCGACGCGGAAGTCCTCCATGGCGAGGTAGAGCATCTCCTCGGCGGGACGGCTCATCCGGTGGATCTCGTCGAGGAAGAACACCTCTCCCTCGGTCAACCCGGACAGGATCGCCGCCAGGTCCCCCGCGTGCTGGATCGCCGGGCCGGAACTGATCCGCAGGGGCGCCCCCACCTCAGCGGCGATGATCATCGCCAGCGTGGTCTTGCCGAGCCCCGGGGGCCCGGACAGGAGCACGTGGTCGGGAACCGCGCCCCGGTGCTGGGCCGCCGCGAGGACGAGGCCGAGCTGTTCGGCCACGCGTGGCTGGCCACGGAACTCCCCCAGCGTGGGCGGGCGCAGCGCTCCGTCCACCACCTGGTCGTCGCCGTGCTGGTGCGGGTCGAGCGGGTCCTCCGCCAGCTTCGCCATCAGCGGGCCAAGCTCTTCAGGGCGGCGCGCATGATCTCACCGATGCCCACCGCGGGATCGGCCTCGCGGAGGTGGGCGACCTTCTCGACGGCGACCTGCGCGTCCTTGCTGCCCCAGCCGAGCGACTCCAGGCCGGACGCCACCTGTTCGCGCCAATCCTCCGGCTGCGCGGCGCGGGCGCCACCGGACAGGTTCGGGGTCGCGCCGAGCGCGTTCACCTTGTCCTTGAGCTCGATGATCATCTTCTGCGCGCCCTTCGGGCCGATGCCCGGGACGCGGGTGAGCGCCGCCACGTTGCCCTCGCTGATCGCGACGCGCAACTCGTCCGGGGGCAGGAGCGAGACGATCGCCTGCGCGATCTTGGGGCCGACGCCGGAGGCGGTCTGCACCAATTCGAACGCATCGCGCTCGTCAGCCTCGGTGAACCCGTACAGGGTCAGGGAGTCCTCACGGACCACGAGCGAGGTGTGGAGGGTCGTGGGCTCACCCACCCGTGCGGCTGCCACCGTGGCGGGCGAGCACAGTGCGCGCACCCCGAAGCCGGCCAGGTCGAGCACCACCCAGGTGCCGCCCATCGAGGTCACCGTGCCGGTCAACTGCGCGATCATGCCAACGTCTCCTTCATCCCCGTCGTCTCTCCGCGGCCCGTGCCCGTGCGAGCGCCTGCCCCATGGCCAGGTCACGACGCACCTGCGCCTGCTGGATCCGCGCGACCGCCGGCGCCCGCCAGAGGTGACAGACGGCCAGGGCCACGGCGTCCGCGGCGTCGGCGGGCCTGGGCGGTGCGTCCAGCCGGAGGATGCGCATCACCATCTGCCCGACCTGCGCCTTGTCCGCGCGGCCGTTGCCGGTGATGGACGCCTTGACCTCGCTGGGGGTGTGCTGCGCGACCTGCAGGCCGGCGCGGGTGCCGACGAGCAGCACCACCCCGGACGCCTGTGCCGTGCCGATGATCGTGCTCACATCGCGGCGGGCGAAGACCCGCTCCACCGCGATGGCGTCAGGACGGTACTCGGCCAGGTACTGGACGAGGCTGCGCTCCAGGATCGCCAGGCGCTGCCCCACCTCCATGTCGGCGGGTGTGCGGACGACGTCCGCGAGGAGGAGGTCCGGTTTGCGGCCGGGATCGCCTTCGATGATGCCCACCCCACAACGGGTCAGGCCGGGGTCGATCCCGAGCACGCGCATTGCATCACCGGTTCCTTGGTCTGATCGAGGTGCCGAACGTATGTTCGGATCCTAGCGTCAGTCCTCCAAGGACTCGAGGATCTCGTCCGGCACGTCCTCGTTGCTCCACACGGCTTCGACGTCGTCCACGTCCTCGATCGCGTCGAGCAGCTTGAACAGCTTCTCGGCCGCCTCCTTGGAGTCGATCGCCTGCTCGAACTGCGGGCGGAACTCCAGATCGGCGGACTCATAGTCGATGCCGGCGTCCTGGACGGCCCTGCGGACGGCGACCAGGTTGGCCGGGTCGGCGACGACCTTGAAGGTGTCGCCCTCGTCGACGATGTCCTCGGGGCCGGCCTCGAGGGTGGCCTCCATGAGGTCGTCCTCGGTGACCACCTTGTCGGCAGCCTTCTTGTCGGTGGCCGGCTGCACCTTCTTGACCTCGACCACGCCCATGCGGTCGAACACCCGAGCGACCGAGCCCATGTCGGCGACCGTGCCGCCGTTGCGGGTGATGGCCACCTTGACGTCGGACGCCGACCGGTTGCGGTTGTCGGTCAGGCACTGGATGAGGATGGCCACGCCCGCCGGGCCGTACGCCTCGTAGGTGATCTCGTCGTAGGAGACGGAGTCGTTGCCCTCACCGCCGCCGCGCTTGACGGCGCGGTCGATGTTGTCGTTGGGGACCGAGTTCTTCTTCGCCTTCTGGATGGCGTCGTACAGGGTCGGGTTGCCAGCCGGGTCAGGGCCCCCCAGTCGCGCAGCCACCTCGATCTTCTTGATCAGGTTGGCGAACAGCTTGCCGCGCTTGGCGTCAATGGCTGCCTTCTTGTGCTTCGTGGTGGCCCACTTGGAATGCCCGGACATGGGACTCCTTCGCTCGTCTCGTCTGGTCCGCCGTCCATCTTATCGCTGACGGGCGGCACGCCCCCACCGACGGCTGGACCGTGACCCGCGACGCTCCGCACCCGTTCCGGCGCCCGAGTCGCGGTCGCGGGATGCGTCAGCCCTCGGCCACCTGCAGGGCGTCCTCGAGGGTGAAGTTCCCCACGTAGAGGGCGGTCCCGATGATGGCTCCGGTCACACCGTGGGGAACCAGCGTGCGCAGCGCCCGCAGGTCGTCCAGCGAGCTGATGCCACCCGAGGCGATGACCTCGGCGTCCGTCATGGAGGCCACCTCCTCGAGCAGTCCGAGGTTGGGGCCCGTCAGCATCCCGTCGGAGTTCACGTCCGTCACCACGAAGGTCCGGCAGCCGGCGTCGCTGAGCCTGGCGACGGCCTCCCGCCACGAACCGCCCTCGCGGACCCAGCCGCGCGCTGCCAGGTTGTCGCCCTTCACGTCGATGGCGACACCGATCTGGTCGCCGTGGCGGGCGATGATGCGCTCCACCCACTCCGGGTTCTCCAGCGCGGCGGTGCCGACGTTGATCCGCCGGCAGCCGGTGCCCAGGGCGCGCTCGAGGTCGGCGTCCGTGCGGAGGCCGCCGGACAGCTCGACGTCGAGGTGGAGCTGGCCGATGATGCCGGCCAGCAGTTCGGCGTTGGAACCGTGGCCGAAGGCGGCGTCGAGGTCGACCAGGTGCAGCCACGACGCGCCCGCGTCCTGCCAGCGCTTCGCGGCGGCCAGCGGATCCCCGAACTTCTTCTCGGTCCCGGCCACCCCCTGGGTCAGCTGGACGGCCTGGCCGCCCTGGACGTCGACGGCGGGCAACAGGTGGAGCTTCTCGTTCACGGGGGTGAGGGTACCGGGGTCTGCCCCCCGCCGTCGCCGACGATCAGAGCGTGGCGACCCAGTTCCGCAGCAACCGGGCACCGGCGTCGCCGGACTTCTCCGGGTGGAACTGCGTGGAGCTGAGTGGTCCCTGCTCCACGGCGGCCACGAATCGGTCCCCCTCGTGCTCGGCCCACGTGGTGCGCACACCGTCGGGCCACTCGGCCGCGTGCGCGGCATAGCTGTGCACGAAGTAGAAGCGCTCGCCGTCCACGCCGTCGAACAGGGTTGAGCCGGCCGGGGCCTCGACGGTGTTCCAACCCATGTGCGGCAGCCGTGCGGCCTCCACCTGACCGACGATGCCCGGCAGGACACCCACACCGGCGGTCTCCACGCCGTGCTCCACGCCCGCGTCGAACATGATCTGGTGGCCGACGCAGATGCCGAGCACCGGACGTCCGGCCTCGAGGCGCTCCCGGATGATCCGGGGACCGTCGACGGCCACGAGTCCCGCCATGCAGGCGGCGAAGGCACCCACCCCCGGCACCACGAGCCCGTCGGCGGCCAGCGCCTCCTCGGGGTCCGCGGTCAGGACGACGTCGACCCCCGTCGCCGCCAGGGCGCGGGTGACCGAGTGCAGGTTGCCCGAACCGTAGTCCAGGACGGCGACCAGGGTCACAGCGCGCCCTTCGTGGAGGGCACGATCCCCTCGATCCGAGGATCCGGCTCGACCGCCGTGCGCAGTGCGCGGGCGAATGCCTTGAACTGCGCCTCCACGATGTGGTGGGGATCCCGTCCGCGAATGAGGTCCAGGTGGACGCAGAGGCCGGCGTTCAGGGCCAGCGACTCCACGACGTGGTAGGTCATCGAACCCTGATAGGGCACGCCGGACCCGCCGATGCGGGCG
Organism: Propioniciclava sp. LT294; assembly: GCF_059516005.1. Lineage (NCBI taxonomy): Bacteria > Bacillati > Actinomycetota > Actinomycetes > Propionibacteriales > Propionibacteriaceae > Propioniciclava > Propioniciclava sp. LT294. Next base: position 210,782 of record NZ_JCAKNG010000002.1, on the reverse strand, counting down.
TGGACCTGGGCGTCCGGCTCGCCGGTGCACACCGCGTACGGACGTCCGGCGACGTCGACGACGCACCGGGCCAGTGCCTCGTCCAGCGGGACGATGGCGTCGCCGAAGCGGCGGATGCCCTTCTTGTCCCCCAGCGCCTCGCGGAGCGCCTGTCCGATGACGATCGCGGTGTCCTCGACCACGTGGTGGCCGTCGATGTGGACGTCACCCACGGCGTCCACGCGCAGGTCGACCAGGGAGTGCTTGCTCAGCGCGGTCAGCATGTGGTCGTAGAAGCCGACCCCGGTGCTGATCTCGGAGCTTCCGGTGCCGTCGAGGTCCAACTCGACGGTGATCGTGCTCTCGCTGGTCGTGCGCTCGATGCGGGCGGTCCTTGCCATCACTGCTCCATCCTCGGGGCGTCCACGGCCGCCAGGGCCGTGTGGAACGCCGCCATCTCCTCGGGTGTCCCCGCGCTCACGCGCAGGTAGCCGCTCGGCCCAGTCTCCCGGACGAGCACCCCCTGGGCCAACAGCTGCTCCCAGGCCAGGTGCCGGTCGGCCCATCGCCCGACCAGGGCGAAGTTGGCGTCGGACTCGACCACCTCGAAGCCCATCGCGCGGCACCGGGCGACCATGTCGTCGCGGGCGACGCGGAGGTCCTCGACCCGGGCGAGCATCTCGTCCGCGTGCCGCAGGGCGACGGACGCCACCGCCTGGGTCTGGGCGGAGAGGTGGTACGGCAACCGGACGATCCGGCAGGCGTCCACGACGGCCGGGGCTGCCGCGAGGTAGCCCAGTCGTCCCCCCGCGAAGGCGAACGCCTTGCTCATGGTGCGGCTCACCACGAGGTTGCCGAACCGCGGCAGCAGCGTGAGGGCCGTGGCCTCGGGCGTCCGGCTGAACTCCTGGTAGGCCTCATCCACCACGACGATCGCGTCCGTGCCGGCGAGCACCTCCTCGATCACCGCCAGCGGCGTCGAGGTGCCCGTGGGGTTGTTCGGGGTGGTGATCAGCACCACGGTGGGTTCGTGCTCGGCGATCGCGTCCAGGACGAGACGGGCGTCGAGCGTGAAGTCGGGGTGGCGGGGCACCGTGACGTACGCGGTGTGCGTGTTGCGCGCGTACTCCGGGTACATCGAGTAGGTCGGCGTGAACGTGAGGACGCGGCGTCCGGGGCCCCCGAAGGCCCCGAGCACGTGCGTCATCACCTCGTTGGACCCGTTCGCCGCCCAGACGTTCTCCACGCCGAGGCCGTGCCCCAGGTAATCGGCCAACTGCCGCCGCAGTGCCGTGAACTCGCGGTCGGGGTAGCGGTGGTACGCCGCGGCACGGATGGCCTCGGCCATGTCGTCGAGCGTCGCCGCGGACGGGGCGTAGGGGTTCTCGTTGACGTTCAGGCAGACCGGAACGTCCAACTGGGGAGCCCCGTAGGGCTCCTCGCCGACGAGTTCGGGCCGCAACGGCAGGTCGGCGAGCGTGGGGTCGGCCTTCACCAGCGATCAGCCTCCTCGGCGGACGTCCGCACGGTGATGGCCGCCCGGTGGCCGGGCAGGTGCTCGGCGGTGGCGAAGACCTCGACGGTCGGCCCGACCTCACGGAGGGCGGCCTCCTCGTAGTGGATCAGGTGCACGGTCTTGGTGAACGAGCGCACCGTCAACCCGGACTGGAAGCGAGCGGCCCCGGCGGTCGGCAGGACGTGTGTCGAGCCGGCCGAGTAGTCACCCAGGGGCACCGGCGACCACGGGCCGATGAAGATCGCGCCGGCGTTCTTCACCCGGTGTGCCACCTCGTAGGCGTCGCGGGTGTGGATCTCCAGGTGCTCGGCGGCGTAGGCGTCGACCACCGCCAGTCCCTGCTCCAGGTCGTCTACCAGCACCACGGCCGACTGGGGGCCGGAGAGCGCCGTCTCGATCCGCTCGATGTTGTCGAGCTGGGCGATCCGCCCGGCGAGCAGCCGGTTCACGGACGCAGCCAGCTGCTCGGAGTCGGTGACCAGCACCGAACCCGCCATCGGGTCGTGCTCGGCCTGGCTGATCAGGTCGGCCGCCACGAACGCCGGTTCGGCGGTGTCGTCGGCGAGGACGGCGATCTCGGTCGGGCCCGCCTCGGAGTCGATGCCCACGATCCCGCGCAGGTAACGCTTGGCGGCGACGACGTAGATGTTCCCCGGGCCGGTGACGAGGTCGACCGGCTCGCACAGCCCCTCGACACCGTGCGCGAACATCGCGATCGCCTGCGCGCCCCCCACGGCGTAGACCTCGTCGACCCCCAACAGGTGGCACAGCGCGAGGATCGTCGGACTGGGCAACCCCCCGTGATCCTTGCTCGGCGGGGTCGCGACGGCGAGGCTGCCGACGCCGGCCTCCTGGGCGGGCACGGCGTTCATCAACACACTGGAAGCAAGCGGTGCCAGCCCCCCGGGCACGTAGAGCCCGACCCGCGACACCGGGACGGTCTTGGTCTCGACCACGGCCCCCGGGGCGACCTCGGCGCGCACCAACCGGGGGGTTCCCTCGGTCGCGGCGACCTCGCGGCGGCGGCGGATGCTCTCGACGAGTGCGGCCCGGACGTCGGCGTCGAGCTCGTCGGCGCAGCGGGCGAGCTCGGCGACCGGCACGCGGAGGTGCTCGGGCACGACCCCGTCGAAACGCTTGGCGAACGCGCGCAGGGCGTCCTCACCCTGCTCGGCGACCGCATCGCAGATCGGCTTCACGACCTCGACCGCATGCTCGACGTCGAACGCCCCTCGCGGCACGACCGTACGGTAGTCGGGGTTCGTTCCTCGGACATCGATCAGGCGGAGTTCCACGGGAGTGATTCTATGACGTCCATGTTCATCGGTATCGGGACGGTCGCCAACGTGGTCACCGTGGCCCTCGGGGCGATCATCGGACGCCTGCTCGGCGATCGCATCCCCGAGCGGACGAGCCACACGATCACCGATGTCCTCGGCCTCATCACCCTGGTGCTCGGGGTCTCGTCGGCCCTGACCATGTCCTCCCCGGCCCTGGCACAGGCCCTGCCCCCGGGCGCCCCGATGCTCATCGTGCTCGGGTCGCTGCTGTTCGGAGCGGTGGTGGGCTCGGCGCTGAAGATCGAGGAGAAGCTCGAGTGGGGCGCGGCCTGGTTGCGCCGGCGCTTCGCCGGCACGGGCGACGCCGGGACCTTCGTGGACGCGATCGTCACGCCCACCCTGCTGTTCTGCATCGGCCCCCTCACGATCCTCGGGTCGCTGTCGGACGGCTTGGGCCGGGGCGCCGACCAGCTCCTGGTCAAGGCCGTCCTGGACGGCTTCGCCGCGATCGCCTTCGCGAGCACCCTCGGCTGGGGGGTGCTGTTCTCCGCCGTCGCCGTGGGCCTGCTCCAGGGCTCCTTGACCCTGGCGGCGTACCTGCTCGGTGACCTGTTCACGATGGCCCAGATCGACGCCCTGACCGCGACGGGTGGCCTCATGCTCATGGCGCTCGGCGTCCGGCTGCTCAAGCTGAAGAACATCCCGGTCGGCGACATCCTGCCGGCGCTGGTGTTCGCGCCCGTGCTGGTCGTGCTGGTGGGGGCGTTCAGCTGATGGTGCGACGTGCGGCCGGCGGCGGCACGCCCGCGACGGATGCCCTCACCGCGGCCGGGATCGCGTTCGAGGCCGTCGAGTACGCACACCACGCCGACGCCACCGACTTCGGGGCCGAGGCAGCCCGCGAGACGGGCATCGACCCCACCCACCTCTTCAAGACCTCGTCGTGAGCACGGGCCCTCGCCAGCTGGCGGTGGGGGTCGTCCCCGTCTCCGGACGCCTGGACCTCAAGGCCATCGCCTCGGCGCTCGGCGCCAAGAAGGCCGAGATGGCCGACCCGAGGGCCGCAGAGCGCTCGAGCGGCTACGTGGTCGGCGGCCTCTCCCCCATCGGGCAGCGCACGTCGCTGCGCACCGTCATCGACTCCTCCGCCCAGCAATGGGCGACGATCTACGTCTCCGGCGGCAAGCGCGGCCTGCAGCTGGGACTGGCGCCCGCCGACCTGGCCACCGCCACCGGCGCGACCTTCGCGCCGATCGCCCGCTGACCTACGCCTTGCCCAGCGCGACGGCCAGGGCCTCGCGGCCGGCGGCCAGGGCTGCCGCACGCCGATCCACCTGCGCGTCACGCAGCACACGCCACACCCCGGTGTCCGGGTCGGCCGAGGCCTTGCGTGCCACCGTCACGATCAGGTCGCTCGCCACCGACGTGTCCTGCAGTTCACCCAGGGCCTCCGTGACGTCCTCCCAGACCGTCACCTCGGCGTCCATCCCCGGCAGGGCGTCCGCCATCGCCTCCGTCGCGTAGCGCACGGCCTTGGCCGCCTTGCGGATCTCGTGCCAGGTCTCCAGGTCGTCCGGGTGGGCCTCGGCGCGCCGACGCAGCTTCCTGACCTCCCGAATGCCCTTCTCCCGCTCCCGCGGCAGCACCGAACCGGCCTCCCGGTCCGCGCGGCGGCGCAGCGGCGGATTGACCAGCAGGTCGAGCAGCGCGCCACGCAACGCCTGCGCCCGCGGGCTCGCGAGCGCCGCGACGAGGGCGGCGTGGGCACGGGCGTGTTCGGAGTCCAGGTGACCCAGGATGGCGGCCCGGACCTCCCCGGGGACGTCCTCACCCAACTCGGCCAGCAGGTCGCCGAACTCCTCGCGCAGCACCTCGGCGTCGCGTGGTTCCCCCAGCGCCTCCCCCAGCCAGCGCAGCTCGGTGCGCAGCGGCTCGACGCGGTCGCCGTCGAAGAGGTCGGCGAACGTCTTGAGCAGGCTGCGCAGCCGCCGGGTGGCCACCCGCGACTTGTGCACGTGGTCGGGTGCATCGACGCGGACGCCCGCCTGCAGGGCCTGCAGCACCCCGACCTGCCGCGAGGCCCACGTGAGCAGGACGTCCCGGGCCGGGGCACCGGGATCCGTCGGCGTGCGGAGCCGCGGCACCGAGGCGAGGCCGCGCGCGATCTTGGACGTGTGCGGGGCAGGTCGGGCACCCGCGGCCACCAGCCGCTCCACCAGCGCATCGAGGAGCTCCGCGGGAGCGCCCTTCTCGAGCTCGAGTTCGACCTCGGACCAGCTGTCGGTTCCGGCGGACGTGGTGGCACTCACCATGTCGCTGGCCAGCGCGGCGACGGGGACGCCATCCCGGGTCAGGCTGGTCTCGACGCGCTCGGTCTTCACCAAGGCGATCGGGACGATCGCCGCCAGCCCCGTCACCTCGCGAACCTCCTGGCGCATCGGCTCCGGAACCTCAGGTTCGTCCGGGGCCCACACCTCCGTGCGACCGGTGCCGGAGGCGGGCCGCTTGAGGTGCCAACCATCGTCCTTGCCCCCGACCCGGCGACGCAGGGACCACCCGGTGTCGGCGAGCAGGCACGCCAATGAGTCGTGGTAGGTCGCCTCGAGGAAGAACCGCCGGCTCCCCGCCACCTCCACGAGCCCGCTGAAGTCGGGAGAGAAATCAACCGGCGCGGTGAACTTCCGCTCCAGCTCGATCGTGCGCTCAGTCATCCTCGGTCACCCTTTCCGGTGTCGGCAGTGCCTGCTGGTGCGGAGCTTCGGACTTGTCCATCTCGGGGCCGAGGGACGCTGCGAACAACGGCACCGCGATCGCCCCGAACACCCAGATCGCCAGGGCCGAGGGAGCCTGGAGCCGGAGTGCCACCGGCACCCGGTCACCGGGCTGGGCGGCGGCGAGGCGTTCGGCGAAGGGGCCGGGGCCGAAGACCTCCCCGAGCCACCAACAGGTCAGCCCGGCGACGAGAGCCAAACCGGCGGTGATCACGGCGACCGGCCAGCCGAGGCGTCGCAGTCGGACCCAGGAGGCCACCCCGATGGCCAAGCCCCCGGCCAAGGCCAGGACGGAGTACCAGAACGTCGCGGAGAACACCTCGGTGCGCTCCAGGTCCGTCATCTCGGCATGCCCGTCGGGATGGACGGTCCACCGCGGCAACACCGACAGGTTGGCCCACAGCAGGGCCCCGACGGCGCCCACCAACAGCGCCAGCGCGGTGAGCACGAGCGTACGAGTCAACGTGCTGCGGAAGCCCATGACCGGAATGCTAGGCGCTGACACAGGACGGTCCCAACAGCGCCTTGAGGTCGGCGATCAGCGATCCGCTCTGCTGGACGCGCAGGCGGTCGTCCAGCTTCCACACGGTGGCCCGTTGCGGGCTGACCAGCCTCACCCGCACCTCCTGCGTGCCCGGGTGCTGGCGCAGCGTGAACCGGAGCTGCTCCACCACCTCGGGGGTGCAGCGCGAGGTCGGCAGGGAAATGGTCACCGGGCCCGTGGGGCCGGCGCTGACGTCCGGGAAGCTCACGTCGGACGCCGTGAGTTCCACGGATTCGTCCCGCTCACGCAGGCGCCCCTTGATGCGCACGATGACGTCGGTACCCAACGACATCGCCACGGGCATGTACGCCTTGTTGAACACCATGACCTCGATCGAGGCGTCCAGATCCTCCACCGTGATGATCGCCCAGACCTTGCCGTCCTTCGTCTGCTTGCGCTGGATGCCGGTGATCATCCCGCAGATCGTCACGATGCCCTCGCGCGGGCCGTCCTCAGCGGTCAGCTGCTGGATGCCGAGGTCCCGGTTGGCCGCCAGGACGTGCTCCAGCCCGTACAGCGGGTGGTCGCTCACGTACAGGCCGAGCATCTCGCGCTCGAACGCGAGCTTGGTCATCTTCTCCCACTCCGGCAGGTCCGGGACCGGGCTGGACGCCAGCGCTCCGGCCCCTTCCTCCTCGGCACCGAAGAACTCGCCGAACAGGTCGTCCTGGCCCAGCGCCTGGTTGCGCTTGAGCGAGACCACCTCGTCGACCTTCTGCTCGAAGACCTCCATGAGCCCGCGTCGAGTGTGGCCGAGCGAGTCGAATGCGCCGGCCTTGACCAAGGACTCGATCACCCGCTTGTTGCACACCACGGCGGGCACCTTGTCGAGGAAGTCGTTGAAGTCGCGGGCGGCCGTTCGCCCGGCGCGCGCCTCCATGATGCCGTCGACCACGTTGTTGCCGACGTTGCGGATCGCACCCAGGCCGAAGCGGATGTCGGTCCCGACCGGGGTGAACCGTCCCTGGGACTCGTTCACGTCCGGCGGCAGCACCTTGATGCCCATGTGGCGGCACTCGGCCAGGTAGATGGCCGACTTGTCCTTGTCGTCGCGGACCGACTCCAGCAGGGCGGCCATGTACTCGGCCGGGTAGTGGGCCTTGAGGTAGGCCGTCCAGTAGGACACCACGCCGTAGGCGGCCGCGTGGGACTTGTTGAAGCCGTACGCGGAGAACGGCACCATCGTCTCCCACAACGCGTTGATGGCCGCCGAGGAGTAGCCGTTGGCCTTCATGCCCGCCTCGAAGTTCACGAACTCCGCGTCCAGCACCGACTTCTTCTTCTTGCCCATGGCCCGGCGCAGCAGGTCTGCGGCACCCAGGCTGTACCCGGCCAACTCCTGCGCGATCTGCATGACCTGCTCCTGGTACACCAACAGGCCGTACGTCTCGCCCAGCAGCTTGTCGAGCTCCTCCGCCAACTCCGGGTGGATGTGGGTGACGGGCTGTTGACCGTTCTTGCGCATCGCGTAGTTGACGTGCGTGTTCGTGCCCATCGGACCCGGACGGTAGAGCGCACCCAGCGCCGTGATGTCGGCGAACTTGTCCGGACGCATGAGCCGGCACAGGGCCCGGTAGCCCGACCCATCGAACTGGAACACACCGAGCGTGTCGCCTCGGGCCAGCAGCTCGTAGGTCTCGGTGTCGTTCGGATCGCGGGCCAGCGCGTCCAGGTCGAGGTCGACGCCGGCGTTGATCTTCACGTTCTTGACGGCGTCGTCCAGGATCGTGAGGTTGCGCAGGCCCAAGAAGTCCATCTTGACCAGGCCGAGGCTCTCGCAGCTCGGGTAGTCGAACTGGGTGATGATCTGGCCGTCCTGCTCCCGCTTCATGATCGGGATCACGTCCAGCAGAGGTTTGCTCGACATGATGACGCCGGCAGCATGGACGCCCCACTGGCGCTTCAGGCCCTCGATGCCGCGGGCGGTGTCGACGACCTCCTTCACGTCGGGGTCGGCGTTGTAGAGCTCCCGGAACTCGGTGCCCTCGCCGTAACGCTCGTGCTCGGGGTTGAAGACGTCGGCGATCGAGACGTCGTTGCCCTGCTGGGCCGGCGTGTACACCTTCGTGATCTGGTCCCCCAGGGCGTACGGCTTGCCGAGGACGCGCCCGGCGTCCTTGATGGCCTGCTTGGCCTTGATGGTGCCGTAGGTGACGATCTGGCAGACCCGGTCGTCGCCGTACTTGTCGGTGACGTACTGGATCACCTCGCCCCGGCGACGCTCGTCGAAGTCGACGTCGAAGTCGGGCATCGAGGGGCGTTCCGGATTCAAGAACCGTTCGAAGATCAGCCCGTGGGGAACGGGGTCGAGGTCGGTGATCCGCATCGCGAAGGCGCACATCGACCCGGCGCCGGACCCACGGCCCGGGCCGACCCGGATGCCGTTCTCCTTGGCCCACTTGATGTAGTCGGCCACGACGAGGAAGTACCCGCAGTAGCCCTTCTGGGCGATGACCTTCTCCTCGAACTCCGCCTGTTGGATGGCGTAGTCGGGAACCCCGTCGGGAAAGCGGGCCTCGAGGCCGCGACGCACCTCCTTGTGGAACCAGGACTCCTCGGTCTCCCCCTGGGGCACCGGGAACTCGGGCATGAACGTGCCGGTGCCCTCGTCGAAGGTCACCTCGCACTGCTCGGCGATGGCCAAGGTGTTGTCGCAGGCCTGGGGCAGGTTGCTGAACAGTTGCCGCATCTCGGCGGGGCTCTTCAGGTAGTAGCCCGACCCGTCGAACTTGAACCGGCCCGGCGTGTCCTTGTTGGCACCGGCGCTGACGCACAGGAGCGTGTCGTGGTCCTCGGCGTCGGACGCGTGCACGTAGTGCAGGTCGTTGGTGGCCACCAGGGGCAGCGCCAGCTCCTTGGCGAGGCGCAGCAGGTCCTGTCGGACGCGGGTCTCGATGTCGAGCCCGTGATCCATCAGCTCGACGTAGAAGTTGCCCTGGCCGAAGATGTCGCGGAACTCGGCCGCCGACGCGACCGCCTGCTCGTACTGGCCGAGACGGAGGTAGGTCTGCACCTCACCCGACGGGCACCCCGTGGTCGCGATGAGGCCCTTGCCGTAGCGGTGCAGCAGTTCGCGGTCCGCGCGCGGCTTGTAGAAGAAGCCCTCCAGCGAGCTCAGCGAGCTCAGGCGGAACAGGTTGTGCATGCCCTCGTTGTTGGACGCCCACATGGTCATGTGGGTGTAGGCGCCCTTGGATGCGACGTCGTCGCCGGTGCCGTCCCCGAACTGGACGCGCTTGCGCTCGCTGCGGTGCGTCTTCGGCGTCAGGTAGGCCTCCAGGCCGATGATCGGCTTCACCGAACTGCCCTTGGCCGTCCGGTACCACTCGTACGCCCCGAACACGTTGCCGTGGTCGGTGACGGCCAGAGCGGGCATGCCCATCTGTTCGGCGCCCTTGACGAGCTCCTTCAGGCGCGCGGCGCCGTCGAGCATCGAGAACTCTGAGTGGCAGTGCAGGTGAACGAATTCGTCGCCCATGTGTGTGGTCAACCTCCCGGGTGCCCCACCCTAGCTTGGGCACCCGACAGTCCGGTGGTCCGGCTCACCCGGGGGCGCGTGAAGCCGTTGACCCAGCGCGTCCGGACCGCGAGACTCTGCGGGGGCCCAAGAGGCCCGACCCCACAGGAACGAAGGAGCGCCACCCATGCCACTGTCCCTGATCGGAGCGCCCACCGACGTGGGCGCGAGTGTCGCCGGCTGCCGCCTCGGCCCGGGCGCCCTGCGCGTCGCCGGCATCGGCGCTGCGTTGGAGGCCCTGGGCCAGGACGTCCGCCGGGTCGGCGACATCGACGGGCCCCCGAACCCCCAGACACCGCCCGTGGACGGCTACCGCCACCTCCCCGAGGTCATCGCCTGGAACGTGGCCCTGCGCGATGCCGTGGCCGCCGAACTCGCCGAGGGGCGCACGCCGATCGTGCTGGGCGGGGACCACTCGCTGGCGATCGGCTCCATCAGCGCCGTGGCCGCGCACTGCCGCCGGGTCGGCAAGAAGCTCCTCATCATCTGGGTGGACGCCCACGCCGACATCAACACCAACGAGATGACGCCGTCGGGCAACATCCACGGCATGCCGGTCGCCTGTCTCCTGGGCCGGGGCCCGGACGAACTCACCGGCCTGTCCGACCAGGTGCCGGCCATCACCTCCGACCAGATCCATCAGGTCGGGCTGCGCAGCGTCGACCCCGGCGAGAAGCGGGTCCTGGCCGAATCCGGCATGGCCGTCTACGACATGCGGTTCCTCGACGAGGTCGGCATGCGCCGGGCGATGACGCGCGCGCTGGCCTCCGTGGACGCCGACACGCACCTCCATCTCTCCCTCGACCTCGACTTCGTCGACCCTAGCGTCGCTCCCGGGGTGGGGACGCCGGTGGTCGGCGGCCCGACCTATCGCGAGGCCCACCTGGTGATGGAGATGATCTCCGACACCGGGCGCCTCGGTTCGCTCGACATCGTCGAGGTCAACCCCGCGCTCGACGTCCGCAACGCCACGGCCGAGCTCGCCGTGGACCTCGTCGGGTCGCTGTTCGGCAAGTCGACCCTGTTGCGCGTCACCGACCGGACGGACCCTCCACGGGGCTGACCTGGTCATCGACGGATTCCCGCTCCAGCGGGCCTCCGGCGCGCCCGTGGCGGACCAGTTCGGTGAGCGCGTGCCACGTCGCGACCTTGACGCGTGGGCGGCCGAACCGGGCGCCCACGGCCTGCTCGGCCTCGTCGATCCGCTCCCAGTCGGCGAAGGTCGACGCGGTGAGGCCGCGCGAGGCCAGCACCTCCCCGGCGTCCGGCCCCGTCGGGGAGTGGAGCACCCCGGCTGCGAGGTCCTCGAGGAGCCCGGCGACGGTGGCCGCGGCGTCCGACTTGTTCGTGCCGATCACACCGAGGGGGCCGCGCTTGATCCAGCCGACCACGTACTCACCGGGGCGGGCGCCGGCGGCGTCCAGCACGCGGCCGCCCTCGTTGGGGATCACGCCGGTCTCGGGGTCGAAGGGAACCCCGGGCAACGGCTTCCCGCGGTAGCCGATGGCGCGCAGGACGAGCTGGGCCGGCACCACCTCGCGCTCCCCCGTCCCGACCACACGACCAGCCGGGTCCAGCCCCGTTCGTTCAAGCACCACGGCCCTGACACCCGTCGCACCGACCAGCTCGACCGGGCGGCGCCAGAACGCCAGGTGCAGCCGGCCGCGTGGCTCCTCGACCACACGATGGGCCGCCGCACGCAGCGCTTCGAGGTTGTTCCGGACGCGGCGGTCCGCGTCGGCGGGATCCGCGGGCACAGGATCGTGCAGCACCGGCTGGACGCCGTCCAGGGTCAACAGCTCCCGCAGTTCGGTGGTGGTGAAGGTGGCGTGCTCGGGACCACGGCGTCCGATCACCCACACGTCGGCGATGCGGTGCGCGGCCAACTCGGCGAGCACCTCCTCGGGCATGTCGGTCGCCCCCAACCGGGTCTGGTCGGCGAGCAGGACGCGCGCGACATCGATGGCGACGTTCCCGACGCCGAAGGTCACGGCCGTCTCGACACCCGCCAGCGGCTGTGGCTGGGCGTCCGGGTGACCGCAGTACCACGCGACGAACTCGCGGGCCGAGCGGCTCCCCGGCAGGTCCTCCCCCCGGACGTCGAGGCGACGGTCCTCTGCGGCGCCGGCGGCGTAGATGACCGCGTCATAGCCGGCGCGCAGGTCATCGGCGGTGATGTCGGCGCCCAGCTCCACGAGGCCGAAGAACCGGACGCGCTCCGACCCGAACGGCTCGGCGAGCACGCGCTGGATGCCCTGCAGGCTGGTGTGGTCGGGGGCGACGCCGTAGCGGAGCAGTCCGTAGGGGGTCGGCAGCCGGTCGAGGATGTCGATCAGGACCTCATCGGATCCCTTCAACAGAGCGGCGGCGGCGTACAGCCCCGAGGGGCCCGAGCCGACGATGGCGACGCGCGGAGTGCTGGAGGGCATGGCCCATCGTGGCACGGGCCGCGGGCGAAGGCTAGGATTCCTCGACCTCCGGGTCGGCCTCGCGCACCTGGGCCAACCTCCGGCGGATCAGCGTGATGGTGATCACCGCACCGATCCCCACGGCCGAACCGACGGCCGTCTCGATGACGCGGTCCCGGAACAGGTCGAAGCCGAGGCCTCCGGCGATCGAGGTCCCCAGCAGTGCCAACGGTGTGACGAACGACTGACCGATGAAGTAGTTCCGGGCGATGAACATCTCGGCACCGAACTGACACAGGCCCATCACCACGACGACCACCCACAGCGGCGGCTGCCACCAGACCATCAGCGCCAGGATGAGCAGGCCGCCGAAGGTGCCCAGCACGCGGTGGACACCGCGCGCCACCCGCTCCCGGGTCGAGTGGCCGACCAACGGCACGACGGCCGCCACCATCGCCCAGTAGTAGTGGCTCAGGTGCAACGCCTGGGCGATCGGGATGATCAGGAGCCCCGCCACGAATGCTGCGAGGAGGTGAATGCCCGCCTCCAGCAGGGCGGCGCGCCGGCCCGCAGCGTCCAGGACACGGACCGGGGTCGCGACCCGCGGCGTCCGGCGCTGCGGCCACAGCCGTCCCAGTTGGCCCAGCACCAGGGCCAGCCCGATGGTGGCGGTGGCGGCGAACATGCCGTCACCCAGGGGAGCGGTCGGTGGCGTCGAGACGATCGCGGCGAAGGCGAAGACGTGGAACAGCGAGCCGGCGGGCCGGATCTCCTGCCAGGCGGCCCACAGGGCGGCCCCGCCGGCGACCACGCTGGTGAGGGCGAGCTTGGCCGCCAGGCCCGGCGTCGTGCCGTGCGGCAGGACGCCCGAGACGACGGTGCCCGCCACCATCAGGACCCAGAACGTGCCGCCGGCCTTGAGCTGCGCGAGCAGGCGGTCCAGGTGGTTGGGAACGCGTCCGAAGACATTGGTGAACGCGCCGAAGATGACGAAGACGGCCACGTCGATCCGGCCCAGCAGGAGCAGGGTGGCCAGGGGGAGGAGCACACCCACACCACAGCGCAGGCCGATCCAGTGGTCGTCCCGGCTGGGACCGAGGGTGAACAGCTGGCGCAGGTGCAGGGGGTCGTCACGCCCGATCCTCACCGACCATGCAGAAGGCATCCCGCACCACCCCCCGTCCCTCGTCCAGTGACGCCGACCATCTTGGCACGCCGGTCCGCCCGGGGAGAGCCCCCGGCTGACGCCCGGACGCCGGGGGCGCTGGGCCCCCGGCGTCCGCGCTCAGACGGTCAGCGGACGATCGGTCGGGTTGATGGGCCGGGGCAGGCTGGAGCTGCCCTGGAGGAACGCGTCCACTTCGTGGGCCGCGGAGCGGCCCTCCGCGATCGCCCAGACGATGAGCGACTGGCCGCGGCCCGCGTCGCCGGCGACGAACACGCCCGGCACGGAGGTCTGGAAGGAGGCGTCGCGGGCGATGTTCCCGCGGGCGTCCAGCTCCAGGCCCAGCTCGCGCACCACGCCGTTCGGCTCCGGACCCACGAAGCCCATGGCGAGCAGCACCAGGTCGGCCGGGATCTCCTGTTCGGTCCCCTCGACCGGCTGGAAGCCGCCGTCGCGGAAGGCGACCTCCGTCAGGCGAAGCGCGGTCACCCGTCCGTCCGTGCCGACGAACTCGCTCGTCGAGACCGAGAAGACGCGGCCGACCTCACCCTCCTCGTGGGAGGTGCTGACCCGGAAGATCATCGGGTACGTGGGCCACGGCTGGCCACCCGGACGCCCCTGCGGCGGGGTCGGCATGATCTCCAGCTGGGTGACGGACGCCGCCCCCTGCCGCAGCGAGGTGCCGATGCAGTCGGATCCGGTGTCACCGCCGCCGATGACCACGACGTGCTTGCCGGTCGCGGTGATCTGGTCGACCACCGTCTTGCCCAGGGCCGCCCTGTTGGCCTGGGGCAGGAACTCCATGGCCTGGTGGATGCCGGCGAGGTCGCGTCCGGGGATCGGCAGGTCGCGCGGGACCGTCGAGCCGATGGCCAGCACGACGGCGTCGAACCGCTCGGTCAGTTGTTCGCCGGTGATGTCGATGCCGATGGTGGTGTTCGGCCTGAACACCGTCCCCTCCTGGCGCATCTGCTTCAGGCGCCGGTTGAGGACCTTCTTCTCCATCTTGAACTCGGGGATGCCGTTGCGCAGGAGGCCGCCGATGTCCTCGGCACGCTCGTACACGACGACCGTGTGTCCCGAGCGGGTCAACTGCTGGGCCGCGGCCAGCCCGGCCGGGCCGGAGCCGACGACGGCCACGGTCTTGTTGGTGTGCCACTCCGGCACGACCGGGATCACGCGGCGGTCGTCCCACGCCTTGTCCGCGATGGCGACCTCGATGTTCTTGATCGTCACCGGCTCCCGGTTGATCCCGACCACGCACGCCGTCTCGCAGGGCGCAGGACAGAGGCGACCGGTGAACTCGGGGAAGTTGTTGGTTGCGTGCAGCCGGTCCGTGGCCTCCCGCCACTGGTCGTGGTAGATGAGGTCGTTCCACTCAGGGATGAGGTTGCCCAGCGGGCAGCCCTGGTGGCAGAACGGGATGCCGCAGTCCATGCACCGGGACGCCTGCTTGCGAATGATCGGCAGGACGGCCCGTCCGGGCGAGCCCGGGTACACCTCGTCCCAGTCCTGGACGCGTTCGGCGGGGTCGCGGCGGTCGGCGACCTGGCGCGCGACCTTCATGAAGCCCTTCGGATCAGCCATGAGCGGCCTCCATCATCTTGGCGACCGTCTCGTCGGCCGAGAGGCCGGCGGTCTCAGCGTCTTCCCGGGCGGCCAGCACCCGGGCGTAGTCGCGCGGCAGCAGCTTGGTGAAGCGCCCGCGCCAGGCCGACACCCCGGCGTCCAGCAGGCGCTGGGCGACGGCGGAGCCGGTCATGTCCACGTGCCGCGCGAGGAGGGTCTCGATGCGGTCCACGTCGGAGTCGGTGATGTCGACGACGTCGACGAGTTCGGGGTTCACCCGGTCGCGGACGAGGTCGAGCACCCACGCCAGGCCGCCCGACATGCCGGCGGCGACGTTGCGCCCGGTCGGGCCGAGGATGAGGGCCTCGCCGCCGGTCATGTACTCACAGGCGTGGTCACCCACGCCCTCGACGACGGCGGTGGCACCGGAGTTGCGGACGCAGAACCGCTCCCCCACCTGGCCGCGGATGAACAGTTCGCCCGAGGTCGCACCGTAGGCGATGACGTTGCCCGCCACGATCTGCTCCTCGGCGACGAACGGGGCGTCCTCGGCGGGACGGACGGACAGCCGCCCGCCGGAGAGTCCCTTGCCGAAGTAGTCGTTGCTGTCACCGACGAGGCGCAGCGTGACGCCCGCCGGGAGGAACGCCCCGAAGCTCTGACCGCCGGTCCCGGTCATCGTGACGTCGATCGTGTCGGCCGGCAGACCCTTGCCGCCGGTCGCCTTCGTGACCTCGTTGCCGAGCATGGTGCCCACCGTCCGGTCGACGTTGGTGACGCCGACGGCGAACCGGACGCGCTCGCCCCTCTCCAGGGCGGGGCGAGCCTTCTCGATGAGCTCGTTGTCCAGCTTGCCCGCCAGCCCGTGGTCCTGCGTCGTGACGCAATGCAGGGGTCCGTCGGTCTCGACGCGGTGCAGGATCGGCGCCAGGTCGAGGCCGGACGCCTTCCAGTGCTCCACCGCCTCCTTGGTGCGCAGCACCTCGACGTGGCCGACGGCCTCCTCGATGGAACGGAACCCGAGCGCCGCCAGGTGCTCGCGGACCTCCTGGGCGATGAACTCGAAGAAGTTCACGATGTAGTCGGCGTGGCCGGAGAACTTCGCACGCAACTCCGGGTTCTGGGTCGCGACGCCGACCGGGCACGTGTCGAGGTGACAGACGCGCATCATGATGCAGCCGTTCACCACGAGCGGGGCCGTGGCGAAGCCGAACTCCTCGGCACCCAGCAGCGCGCCGATGACGACGTCGCGGCCGGTCTTCAGCTGCCCGTCCACCTGGACGACGATGCGGTCACGCAGGCCGTTCAGCAGCAGGGTCTGCTGGGTCTCGGCCAGACCGAGCTCCCACGGGCCGCCCGCGTGCTTGAGCGAGGTGAGCGGCGCCGCGCCGGTGCCACCGTCGTGCCCCGAGATGAGCACGACGTCCGCCTTGGCCTTGCTGACGCCCGCCGCGACCGTTCCCACACCGACCTCGGCGACCAGCTTCACGTGGATGCGGGCGACCGGGTTGGCGCACTTGAGGTCGTGGATGAGCTGCTTGAGGTCCTCGATCGAGTAGATGTCGTGGTGCGGCGGCGGCGAGATGAGGCCGACCCCGGGCGTCGAGTGCCGGGTGCTGGCGACCCACGGGTACACCTTCTGGCCCGGCAGCTGGCCGCCCTCCCCCGGCTTGGCGCCCTGGGCCATCTTGATCTGGATGTCGTCGGCGTTGGTCAGGTAGTCGCTCGTGACCCCGAAGCGGCCGGACGCCACCTGCTTGATCGCGGAACGACGCGCGGGGTCGTGGAGCCGCTCGTGGTCCTCGCCGCCCTCGCCGGTGTTGGACTTCCCGCCGAGACGGTTCATCGCGACGGCGAGGGTCTCGTGGGCCTCCTGGCTGATGGATCCGTAGCTCATCGCCCCCGTGGAGAACCGCTTGACGATCTCGCTGACCGGCTCGACCTCATCGATGCTGATCGGCTCGCGCGCGCCGGTGTCGAACTCGAGCAGCCCGCGCAGCGTCATGAGGCGCTTGGCCTGGTCGTCGACGCGGGAGGTGTACTGCTTGAAGATGTCGTACCGCTTCTCGCGTGTCGCGTGCTGCAGGCGGAACACGGTCTCCGGGTCGAACAGGTGGGGCGGGCCCTCCCGGCGCCACTTGTATTCACCGCCCACGTCGAGGGTGCGGTGTGCGAGCGTACGGCGGTCGACCGGGTAGCCGATGTCGTGCCGGGCCTGGATCTCGCGGGCGATCTCGGTCAGGCCGATGCCCTCGACGCGGCTGGTGGTGCCGGTGAAGTACCGCTCGACGAAGTCGGACGCCAGGCCCAGCGCCTCATAGATCTGCGCCCCGGTGTAGGAGGCGATCGTGGAGACGCCCATCTTGCTCATCACCTTGAGCACGCCCTTGCCGAGCGCCTTGCGGACGTTCTTGAGCGCCTTCTCGGGGTCGACCGTCACGTACATGTCGCGGCGGGCGAGGTCCTCGGCGGACTCGAACACGAGGTAGGGGTTGACCGCCGCCGCGCCGTAGCCGATGAGCAGCGCGACGTGGTGCACCTCGCGGACATCGCCGGCCTCGACCACCAGGCCGACCTGCGTGCGGGTCTTCTCGCGGACGAGGTGGTGGTGGACGGCCGAGGTCAGCAGCAGCGACGGGATCGGCGCGAAGTCGATGTTGCTGTGCCGGTCACTCAGGATGATGATCCGGGCACCGTCGGCGATCGCGCGACTCACCTCGGCGCAGATCTCGTCGATGCGCCGCGCCAGGCCGTCGGCCCCGTCCAGCAACCGGTAGAGGCCGCGGACGACGTGGGAGGCGTAGTCGGGCATCGTGCCGTCCCTGTTGATGCGGACGAGCTTGGCCAGCTCGTCGCTGTCCAGGACGGGGTAGGGGATGACGATCTGGCGGCAGGAGTCCGGTCCGGCGGTGAGCAGGTTGGCCTCCGGGCCGACCGAGCCGGACAGTGAGGTGACGAGCTCCTCACGGATGGCGTCCAGCGGCGGGTTCGTCACCTGGGCGAACAGTTGGCTGAAGTAGTCGAAGAGCATGCGCGGACGTTCGCTCAGCACGGCGACGGGCGTGTCGGTCCCCATGGAACCGATGGCCTCGGCGCCGGTCTGCGCCATCGGCCCGATGATCGTCTTCAGCTCCTCGTGGGTGTAGCCGAACACCTGCTGGCGGCGGGTGACGGACGCGTGGCTGTGCACCACGTGCTGGCGGTCGGGCAGGTCGGCGAGGCTGAGGCGCTCGCTCACCCAGTCGCCGTACGGCTGCTCGGCCGCGAGGCCGGCCTTGACCTCGTCGTCGCCGATGAGGCGGTGCTGGTCGAGGTCGACCAACAGCATGCGGCCGGGCTGCAGGCGACCCTTCTGGACCACCTTCGCCTGCTCGATGGGCAGCACGCCCGCCTCGGAGGCGAACACCACCAGCCCGTCGTCGGTCACCCAGTACCGGCCCGGACGCAGCCCGTTGCGATCCAGCGTGGCACCGATCAGGGTGCCGTCGGTGAAGCAGACCGCGGCCGGTCCGTCCCAGGGCTCCATGACGGAGCTGTGGAACGAGTAGAAGTCGCGCCGGGCGGGGTCCATCTCGGCGTGGTTCTCCCAGGCCTCGGGAATCATCATGAGCACCGCGTGCGGCAGCGAGCGACCCCCCAGGTGCAGCAGTTCGAGCACCTCGTCGAAGGAGGCGGAGTCGGAGCCGTCGGGTGAGCAGATCGGGAACAGGCGGTTCAGGTCGCCGGGGATCAGGTCGGTCTCCAGCAGTGCCTCACGGGCGCGCATCCAGTTGCGGTTGCCCTTGACCGTGTTGATCTCACCGTTGTGGGCGATGTAGCGGAACGGGTGGGCGAGCTCCCAGCTCGGGAAGGTGTTCGTCGAGAAGCGGCTGTGCACCAGTGCGAGCGCGCTCTCGGTGCGCTCGTCGAGCAGGTCGGGGAAGGTCTCCCCCAGCTGCTGGGTGGTCAGCATGCCCTTGTAGACGGTGGTCCTGGCGCTGAGCGAGGCGAAGTAGACACCCACCTCGTTCCGCACGCGCTTGTTGAGGGGGTAGACACGGCGGTCGAGTTGGATGCCCGACGCCCTGCCGGCGGTCAGGAACAGCTGTTCCATGTGCGGCATGACGGCCAGCGTCACGGGGCTGAGGGTGTCGCCGCTCATCGGGACCTCGCGCCACCCCAGGACGCGGAGTCCCTCCTCGATGGCCAGGTGCTCGATGCGGAGCTTGGCGGTGAGTCGTTCGGACGCCTCGGCCGGCAGGAACGCCATGCCCACGGCGTAGTGGCCCTGCGGGGGCAGCACGAAGTCGACGGTCTCGCGGAAGAGTCGGTCGGGAACCTGGAGCAACATGCCGGCGCCGTCACCGGCGGCCTCATCGGCGCCGGTGGCGCCGCGGTGGTCCAGGTTCGCCAAGGCCAGCAGGCCCTGGGCGACGATGTCATGGCTGGCTTGGCCGCTCAAGTGGGCGACGAAGCTGACGCCACACGCGTCGTGTTCGAAATCAGGTCGGTACAGGCCCTGGGCAGGCCTGTGCGTCGATGTGTTCACTTGTGTCTCCTGCGCCAACGGGCTCTGTGACAGCCACTCCTGGAGGAGCAACTTCCTGGCCACCACCGCATGCCGCAGGAAAAAGATAACGCGCACCATGTTTCACGCGCGTTACACGCCCCGGAACTGCTCGGGATCCGGTCGCGGAGCTGGTCCCCGATGCCACCGGGTGTCCGGGAGTGTCACGGGCGCGACCCGCGCGACCTCGACGCCGTCACGGCGTCGCCTCCTCCTCGGCGGCCTCGCGGTCGGGGCCACCGACGCCGCGACGCTCGACCCACGGCTCGCGGCCCTGCTTGACGATCGAGGCGACGACGACATAGACCAAACCCGCGAGCGCGATCAGCAGGGCGGTGAACTGGTTCGTGCGCAGGGGGCCGACGTAGTAGCTGAAGTCGGTGCGGATGCCCTCGACCCAGAAGCGTCCGGTGCCGTAGACCAGGCCGTACAGGGCGAAGAGCTTGCCCCACCCGAGCTTGAACCTCCGGTCGATCGCGAGCAGGACCAGACCCCCGACGAGGTTCCAGCTGAGCTCGTAGAGGAACGTGGGCTGGAACGTGGGCACGTCGGCGTACTCGGCCGGCCGGTGCTGGGGGGCGATCTCCAAGCCGAGCGGCCCGTCGTCGGGGCCCCCGAACAGTTCCTGGTTGAACCAGTTGCCGAGTCGCCCGATCGCCTGGGCGATGATGAGGCCGGGGGCCAGCACGTCCGCGAAGGCCGTCATCCGCGCCCCCAGCATGCGCGCCGTCACCGCTGCGCCGATGGCTCCGCCGATCAGCGACCCGAAGATCGCGATGCCACCCTCCCAGATGAACAACGCGCTCCACGGGTTGCGGCCGGGGGCGAAGTAGTCCTCCCAGTGGGTGGCCACGTGGTAGATGCGCGCGCCGACGATGCCGGTCGGGATGGCCACCAGCACCATCGTCTCGAAGGTCTCGGCGAGGCCGCCGCGCTCCTTCCAGCGACGCGAGCCGAGCCACCAGGCGAACACCATGCCGGCCATCAGGCACAACGCGTAGATGTGGATGGTCACCGGCCCGATCTGGAACTTGCTGATGTCCGGGCTGGGGATCGACAGGATCGTGGAGAGCACGACGCCCATCATGCCCTACGCGCCACGCACCCCCGCGGCCAGGTCTGCCACCACGCCCCGAAGACCGGTGAGGTCGCCGGGCGTCCCGGCGTCCTCCGCGGCCAGCAGCGGCTTGATCAGCGCCGAGCCCACGATGACGGCGTCCGCGAAGGAACCCACCTCGGCCGCCTGCGCGCCGTTGCTGACGCCCAGGCCGACCCCGACGAGGGTGTCGGGGGCGAGCCTGCGCAGTCGGGCGACGAGTTCCGGTGCGAGCGACGACGTCTGCTGACGCGCCCCCGTCACGCCCATCACGGCGGTCGCGTACACCCAGCCACGGCAGGCGCGGGTGGTGGAGATGATGCGCTCGTCGGTGGTGCTCGGGGAGACCAGGAAGATGCGGTCCAAGTCGTGGGCCTCGGACGCGACCATCCACTCCTCGGCCTCGTCGGGGGTGAGGTCCGGAGTGATGAGTCCGACCCCGCCGGCGTTGGCGAAGTCGCGGGCGAAGGAGTCGACGCCGTAGCGGTCGACCAGGTTCCAGTACGTCATGCACAGCGGGGTCTTCCCGGCGGAGACCACCGCCTCGACAGCCTTGAAGAGGTCGTGGGTGCGGACACCACGCCGCAGCGCCAGCGTGCCCGCACGCTGGATGACGGGGCCGTCCAGGATCGGGTCGGAGTAGGGCATGCCGATCTCGACGATGTCCGCCCCGGGGGTGTCGGCGTCGCCGCAGAGCGCGCGCATGGCCTCCAACGAACCCGGGACGTCGGGGTAACCGACGGGCAGGTATCCGACGAGGGCGGCGCGGCCCTCGGCCTTGGCCTTCAGGATCGTCTGGCCGGAGCGCCCGGCGTTGGTGTACTGGTCCATCAGAAGCCTCCCACCGTCTGGTCCGGCGTGCCGTCCAGCCCGAACCACGTCAGGGCCGTGGCCACGTCCTTGTCGCCGCGGCCGGACAGGCAGATGCAGATCAGCGGGGACAGGTCGGGCTGCTCCTCGGCGAGGCGGCGACCGAGCCGGAGCGCCCCGGCAATGCCGTGCGCGGACTCGATGGCGGGCATGATCCCCTCGGTCCGGGTGATCAGCTGGAAGGCGTCCATCGCCTCGACATCGGTGACGGGCTCGTACGTACCGCGTCCGGTCGCGGCCAGCCAGGCGTGCTCGGGGCCCACGCCCGGGTAGTCCAGGCCGGCGGAGATGGAGTGGGATTCGACGGTCTGGCCGTCCTCGTCCTGCAGCACGTAGGTGCGCATGCCGTGCAGGACGCCGACCGATCCGCCCGTGATGGACGCCGCGTGCCGCCCGGTGGCGATGCCGTCACCCTCGGCCTCGAAGCCGTAGAGCTTGACCTCGGGGTCGTCGATGAAGTCCGCGAACATGCCCATGGCGTTCGACCCACCACCGAGGCAGGCGGCCACGGCGTACGGCAGCTCGCCGTAGCGCTCGAGGAGCTGGGCACGCGCCTCGGTGGAGATCACACGCTGGAACTCCTTGACCATCCGGGGGAACGGGTGCGGGCCGGCGACGGTGCCGATGAGGTAGTGCGTGGTGTCCACCGTGGCCACCCAGTCGCGCATGGCCTCGTTCATGGAGTCCTTCAGGGTCGCCGACCCCGACTCCACGGCAACGACCTCGGCCCCCAGCAGCTGCATGCGCGCGACGTTGAGGGCCTGCCGGTCGGTGTCCACCTTGCCCATGTACACGCGGCATTCCAGGCCGAGCAGGGCGGCGGCCGTCGCGGTCGCGACACCGTGCTGGCCGGCGCCGGTCTCGGCGATCACGCGCGTCTTGCCCATGCGCTTGGCGAGCAGGGCCTGCCCGAGCACGTTGTTGATCTTGTGCGACCCCGTGTGGTTCAGGTCCTCACGCTTGACGACGAGGCGGGCGTTGCCGGCCTCCTTGCTCAGCCGCGGCAGCTCGGTGATCGGCGTCGGACGCCCCGAGTACTCCACGCGCAACCTCGTGAGCTCCCGGACGAAGTCGGGGTCGGCCATCGCGAGGTCGAACTCACGGTCGAGCTGGGTGAGTGCGGCGTTCAGGGCCTCGGGGACGTACTGGCCCCCGAAGACCCCGTAATGGCCGCCCTTGTCGGGCAAGGAGATGGGTTCGGTCACCCGCACAACTCTAGTCCCGACCGCCGGCGACCCCGGGGTCGCCGTCTCACTTCTGCTGAGCGGCCGTCCCGGCCTCGATGAACGCGGCCACGGACGACCGGGGGTCCCCGTGCCGGACCAGCGCCTCACCCACCAGGATCACGTCCGCACCGGCAGCCGCGACGCGCTCCACGTCGGCGATGGACAGGATCCCCGACTCGGCGACGCGCACGCGGTCGACCGGGATCAGGTCGACCAGCGACTCGAACTGGGCGATGTCGACCTCGAGGGTCTGCAGGTTGCGGTTGTTGATCCCGACCACCACAGCGCCGAGGTCGACCGCGCGGCGCGCCTCCTCCTCGGTGTGCACCTCGACGAGCGGGGTGAGGCCGAGGTCGAGCGCCAGCGCGTACAGGCGGTGCAGGTCGGTGTCGTCCAGGGCCGAGCACATCAGCAGGGCGAGGTCGGCACCGGCGGCGCGGGCCTCCCAGAGCTGGTAGTCGGTGACGATGAAGTCCTTGCGCAGGATGGGGGTCTCGACCGCCTTGCGAACGGCCACCAGGTCTTCCAGGGACCCACCGAAGCGGCGCCTCTCGGTCAGGACCGAGATGGCGGCAGCGCCCCCGGCACTGTACTCGGAGGCCAGCGCGGCCGGGTCCGGGATCGCGGCCAGGGCGCCCTTGGACGGCGAGCTCCGCTTGACCTCGGCGATCACGGACAGGCCCGGAGCAGCGAACGCCCCCACGACGGGACGGGTCGGCGGCATCGCCGCGACCGCGTCCATCAGGTCGGCCAGGCTGCGACGAGCCTGCCGCTCGGCGAGATCCTCCCGGACACCGGCCACGATGTCATCGAGGACACCCACGGCTAGTGCTGCTCCTCGATGAGTTCCTGACCGAAGCCGACCTTGGTCATGATGCCGCCCACGATGGGGGCGGCCACCATGACGGCCAGGCCGATCCAGACCACGGTCCAGTTGATGTTCAGAAAGAAGCCGACCGTCGCGATGAGCGCACCGATGGCGGCGATGACCGTCCCGGTCCACGCGGCGGGGGTCTTGCCGTGGTGGTACTTCTCCTTGAGCGTGCTGCTCATCGCGACTCCTCTTCGTCGGTGGGATCCAGTCCTGCGTCCATAGCTTTCCAAGAAGCCACCGGATCTGTCACGTTTCCCGACGTCGCCGGGAGGTGTCGTGACCTCCGCTCCGGTGGGTGGACGAACCACCGCGTGGCGGCCGCGATCAACAGGACTCCGAGGACACCGTAGGCCACGGGCATCATCGTGGCCTCCAGCGTCCAGCCGCCGCCGAGCACCGCCAGTGCGGCGCGCTGTTCGACGACCCCGTCCGTGGGGGGCGGCCCCGCGAACCCGAGGACGGCCATGCCCACCCCGGCGACCAGTGCCACCACGGACATGATGCGCCGCCCGGTCCGGGCCAGCGAGAGGGTCGTCAGCGCCGCGACCAGGACCACCGTGGGGACCAGCGCGGCCGACCCGCCCGTCCCGGCGCCGCCGCTGATGCCCACGCGGCCAGCCGCGGCCGTGCCCTCGTCCCAGTTCACGGTCCACCAGTCGGCGAGGGTGAGCCCGAGCGCCGCCAGCGCCGCCAGCGCGGCGAGGACGCGTCCGTCCAGCCTCACCCGAACCGCCGCATGCGGGACGCCGTGGCCACCGCCCGCAGCGCCGCCGCGGCCTTGTTGCGCGACTCCAGGTCCTCTGACGCCGGGTCGGAATCGGCGACGATGCCGCCGCCCGCCTGCACGAAGGCACGCCCGTCCTTGAGCACCGCGGTCCTGATGGCGATGGCCACGTCGGAGTTGCCCGCGAAGTCGAAGTAGCCCACGACGCCGCCGTAGAGCCCGCGGCGGGACACCTCGAGGCGGTCGATGATCTCCATCGCCCGCACCTTGGGCGCGCCGGAGAGGGTGCCGGCCGGGAAGCAGGACAGCGTGGCATCGAGCGCCGTACGCCCCGGGGACAGCGTCCCGACCACCGTCGACTCCAGGTGCATGATGTGGCTGTACCGGCGCACCTGCATGAACTCCACGACGCCCACCGTCCCGGGGACGCAGACGCGGCCCAGGTCGTTCCGGCCCAGGTCGACGAGCATCAGGTGCTCGGCGCGCTCCTTGGGGTCGGCCACCAGGCGGGCCTCGTTCGCGGCGTCCTGCTCGGGGGTCGCGCCGCGGGGCTGCGAGCCCGCGATCGGGTGCGTGAGGACGTGGCGGTCGTTGACCGTGACCAGGGCCTCGGGGCTCGACCCCACGATGTCGAGGCCCTCCAGGCGCAGCAGGTACAGGTACGGGCTCGGATTGCTGCGGCGCAGCACGCGGTAGACGTCCAGGGCGTCCGCCGTGCAGGGCACCTCGAAGCGCTGGCTGACCACGATCTGGAACGCCTCGCCGGCCCTGATGTCCTCGACGGCCTCGAGCACGGCGGACTCGAACTCCGGCTGCGTGCGCTGCCGGGTGATGTCGACCTCGTCGGGCTCCACCGAGGGGAACGCGAGCAGGGGCTCCGCCGGTTCGAGGAGGCGGGCCACCATGGCCTCGACGCGGGCGACGGCGTCGGCGTACGCCTCGTCGACACGCTCGGGGGTGTCGTCGTAGTTGATGGCGTTGGCGACCAGCCACACCTCACCGGTGTGGTGGTCGAGGACGGCCACGTCGGCCGCCAGCATCATCACGACCTCGGGGATCCGGAGGTCGTCCGGGTTGGAGTCCGGGAGTCGCTCCAGGCGGCGGACGACGTCGTACCCGAGGTAGCCGACCATGCCCGAGGTCATCGGGGGCAGTTCCGTGTCCCGGGGGGTGTGCAGCTTCTCGAGGGTCTCGGCCAGGACGGCGAGGGGGTCACCCCCGGTCGGCAGGTTGGTCAACTCGCGACCCGACCAGGTCGCCTCGCCGTCGTGCTCGGTCAGCACAGCGGCGGCGTTGACGCCGACGATCGAGTAGCGCGCCCACACGCCCTGCTCGGCCGACTCGAACAAGAACGTGTTCGTGCGCTTTCGGCACAGGTGGTGGTAGAGCCCGACCGGCGTGATGTCGTCGGCGAGCAGACGTGTGTGGACGGACACGACCCGGCGTCCCTGCTCGGACGCCTGGTCGCGGAAGCCCGCCAGGTCAGGCGTGATGGGGACCTCGGGGATGTTTCGCTCCTCCGGCATCAGGACTCCTCCCCCAGCAACTCCCGTGCGTCGAAGCAGGTGGTGTCGCCGGTGTGGCAGGCGCCGCCGACCTGGTCGACCGTCAGCAGGACGGTGTCGCCGTCGCAGTCGAGGCGGACGGTGCGGACGTGCTGCGTGTGCCCGCTCGTCAACCCCTTGATCCACTGCTCGTTGCGGGATCGCGACCAGTAGGTCGCCTCGCGGGTGGCCAAGGTGCGCGCCAGTGCCTCGTCGTTCATCCAGGCCTGCATGAGGACGGCGCCGGTCGTCGCGTCCTGGACGACCGCCGAGACGAGGCCGTCGGGGGTGCGCTTCAGGGACTGCGCGATGCCGGGATCAAGGGCGTAGGACATGGCCGCCATTGTTCCACGCGCTCGGGGGCATGCCCCCTCGCGCCCGCCACTAGGGTGGGCCGCATGGGATTCGCTGCGCAGGAACGGGCCGCACTGTGTGACGCACTCCTGGAGGTGGGTCCCGACTCGCCCACCCTGTGTGAGGGGTGGACGTCCCACGACCTCGCGGCCCATGTCTGGGTGCGTGAGAACGACCCCTCCGCGATGCCCGGTCTCATCCTGGGCGCGCTGGCGGAGGTGACGACCTCCCGCATGGAGGCCACCAAGCGGCGTTGGCTCTACCCCGAGCTCGTCGAGCAGATCCGGCGCGGCCCACGTCCGATCTCGCCCTTCGCCGTCCCCATGCTGGACGAACTGGCCAACACCACGGAGTTCTTCGTGCACACCGAGGATGTCCGCCGCCCCGCGGGGCTACCGCGGCGCGCGACCACCCAGGAGTTCGAGGACCACGCGGCCAAGGGCCTCAACCACTCCGCGAAGCAGCTCTTCCGCAAGGCAACCACCGGCATCGTCCTGGAGCGGACCGATCGCCCGCAGCGGCTCCGGGCGAAGGCGGGCGAGACCACCCTGAGCGTGATCGGCAAGCCGTCCGAACTGCTCCTCTTCGCGTTCGGCCGCATGGCGGACGCCGACGTGCGGCTCATCGGCCCGGACGAGGTCGTCGAGCAGATCCTGGCCGAGCACAAGGGTTTCTGATCGCGGGACCGGAGTGGCCCCGGGCAGCCTCAGCCGCGTTCGCGTTCCCCGCGCCGAGAAGCACCCCGGGCGCGGGTGGCGTCCGCACGGGACGCCGCCCGCGCCCGGAGGTCGGCGCAGCGGTGGGGCCGGGTCAGCGCTGGACGCGCGCGTTGCCCTTCCAGAAGTCCCAGACCTGCTTCTCGTCCGCGGGCATGCCGTAGTCGTAGAACGAGGTCGCCGCGAGCGCACCCGTGGCCCACCCGAACTGGGCGCACTGCTCGACGTTCCAGCCCTGGAGGATGCCGTACAGGACGCCGCCCACGGAGCCGTCGCCGCCGCCGATGCGGTCCATGACGTCGATCGCGCGGAGGGGGGCGAGGTAGAACTCCCCGTCGTTCCACAGCAGGATCCCCCACTGGTGACGGTTCGCGGACTCGACCTCACGCAGCGAGGTACCGATCCAGTGGGCGTCCGGGTAGGTCTCCTTGATGCGCCCGATCATCTTCTTGAACTCCTCGATCTTCTCGTCGATCGAGTCGCCACCCGCCTCCGGGCCCTCGATGCCGAGGCAGAGCTGGAAGTCCTCCTCGTTGCCGTAGAGGATGTCGCAGTTCTTCGCGATCTCGTCGAACGCGGCGCTCAACTCCTCCTCGCGCCCCTTCCAGAAGGTGGCGCGGTAGTTGAGGTCCATCGCGACGAGGGTGCCGTTGGCGCGGGCCCTCTTGGCCAGCTCGACGCAGAACTTCGAGGTCGAGGGGCTGAGCGCGGCGATGAGGCCGGACAGGTGGAGGATCTTCACGCCCTCCTCGACGAAGAGCTTGTCGAGGTCGAACTGGTCCACCGCCAGCTCGCGGCCGACCTCACCGGCCCGGTCGTTCCACACGCGGGGAGCGCGGCCGCCGAAGCCGGAGTCGGCGATGTTGAACTGGTGACGCAGCCCCCACGCGTCACCCTGCGGCAGGTCGGGGCCCTCGTAGCTCATGTTGCGCTTGCGGAGGTCGGCCTTGATCAGCGCCGAGATCGGGGATCCCTCGATGAAGGCGGTCAGCACCTTGGTGGGCTCGCCGAGGTAGGACACCACGGTCGCAACGTTCGTCTCGGCGCTGGTGGCCTGGAGGAAGAACCGGTCCGCGACGTGCACCGGGGCGCGGTTCTCGGGCGTGATGCGCACACCCATCGAGGTCGGGACGACCAGGGACCACTTCGCGTTCTCGCGGAGTTGCATTGCTACCTCCATGTTGTCGACAAGTGCTGTCGATCCTAGGGAGCATCAGCCTTCGCTGCCGGAAGTTGCCGCAACGGGTCAGCACGGACGGCGGTCCACCAGCCCACGGCGATTCCCACGAGGTCGGCCAGGGCGTCCAGCCACTCGCCCCCGCGGGAGCCCGCCAGGAAGGTGGCCTGGACGACCTCGCTGACCGGCACGTGGATGACCATCGCGACGATGCCCATCCACGCCTTCGGCAGCGCCTTGACCAGGGCCCACGTGGGCACCGCGAACAGGACGACGTGGGCGAGCTTGTCGATCCCGGGGAACGACAGGGCACCCGGGTCCGGCGGGTCGGGGGTGTACAGACCCCACAGGTGCAACCCGAGCGCGAGGACGACCAGGATCCAGGGCACGGTGGCCCTGGCCCGGGGATCGGCGGGTTCGCCGATCACGCCAGCTTCTCCAGCAGGATCTCGCGGACGCGGGCGGCGTCGGCCTTGCCCTTCATGGCCTTCATGACCTGCCCGATCAGCGCGCCGGCCGCCTGCACCTTGCCGTCGCGGATCTTCTGCGCCACATCCGGGTGGGCGGCGATGACCTCGTCCACGGCAGCGGTGAGTGCGCCGTCGTCCGACACCACCGCCAGACCGCGTGCCCGGACGACCCCGGCGGGGTCTCCCTCCCCTGCCAGCACGCCGTCGAACACCTGCCGAGCCAGCTTGTCGTTGACGGTGCCGGCGTCCACGAGCGCCTGCACCGCGGCGACCTGGGCCGGCGTCACGCCGACGTCGGCGAGATCGACGCCGGCCTCGTTGGCGCGACGGGCGAGTTCACCCAGCCACCACTTGCGGGCGGACGCCGGGGAGGCCCCGGCCGCCACGGTCGCGTCGATGAGGTCGAGTGAGCCCTCGTTGCCGAGCACGTCGCGCATCTCGAGGTCGGTGAAGCCCCAGGCCTCCTGCAAGCGCACGCGCCGCTGGGCCGGATCCTCCGGCAGGGTGGCGCGGAGCTGCTCCACCCACGCGCGGCTGGGTGCCACGGGGACGAGGTCGGGCTCGGGGAAGTACCGGTAGTCCTCGGCCTGCTCCTTGGAACGGCCCGGCGAGGTCCAGCCCTCCTCGTGCCAGTGCCGGGTCTCCTGGTGCACACGCCCACCGGCCGCCAGGATCGCGCCCTGGCGCTGGATCTCGAAGCGCAGCGCACCCTCGACCGAACGCAACGAGTTCACGTTCTTGGTCTCGGTACGGGTGCCCAGCACGTCCGACCCCTTGGGCATGAGCGAGACGTTCGCGTCGCACCGCATGTTGCCCGCTTCCATGCGTGCGTCCGAGACGCCCAGGGCCAGCATGAGTTGGCGCAGGTGCGCCATGTACGCCCGTCCGACGGCGGGGGCGTGCTCACCCAGCCCGCGGATGGGCTTGGTGACGATCTCCATCAGCGGCGTGCCGGCGCGGTTGTAGTCGACGAGGCTGTACTCGGCACCGTGGATGCGGCCGGACGACCCGGCGTGCGTGAGCTTGCCGGCGTCCTCCTCCATGTGGACGCGCTCGATCTCGATCCGATACATCCGGCCGTCCACCTCGAGGTCGAGGTGGCCGTCGAAGCAGATCGGCTCGTCGTACTGGGACGTCTGGAAGTTCTTGGTCATGTCCGGGTAGAAGTAGTTCTTCCGGGCGAACCGGCACCACTCGGCGACCTGGCAGTTGAGCGCCAGGCCGATGCGGATGGCCGACTCGACCGCCTTGCCGTTCACCACCGGCAGGGAGCCGGGCAGGCCCAGGCAGACCGGGCAGGTCGTCGTGTTCGGCTCCCCGCCGGGGGTGTTGTCGCACCCGCAGAACATCTTCGACTTCGTGTTCAGTTCGACGTGGACCTCCATGCCCAGCACGGGGTCGTAGGCGGCCATGACGTCGTCGTAGTTCATGAGGTCGTCCATGTCACTCACCCTTCCCGGTGACCCAGGTCCCGGCGATCCGGTCGGTCAGGAGGCCACCGTCGCGCTCGGCGAAGAGCCGCTCCAGCGCGGCGCCGACGCGGTACACCCGGTCGTCCGCCAGCGGAGGCGCCATCACCTGCAGGCCGACGGGCAGGCCGTCATCGGAGGACAGCCCGCACGGGAACGACCCCGCGGCGTTGCCCGCCATGTTGCTGGGGATGGTGCACAGGTCGGACTTGTACATGGCGAGGGGGTCCTCGAGCTTCTCGCCGATCCTGAACGCGGTGAACGGCGTCGAGGGCGAGACCAGCACGTCCACCTGCTCGAACGCCGCATCGAAGTCGCGGCGGATCAGGGTGCGAACCTTCTGGGCCGAGCCGTAGTAGGCGTCGTAGTAACCCGAGCTCAGCGCATAGGTGCCGAGGATGATGCGGCGCTTCACCTCGTCACCCAGACCGGCGGCGCGGGTGGTGGCCATCACCTCATCCGTGCCACGGGTGCCGTCGTCACCGACCCGCAGGCCGTAGCGCATCGCGTCGTAGCGGGCCATGTTCGAGGACACCTCGGACGGCATGATCAGGTAGTAGGCGCCCAGACCGTACGTGAAGTGCGGGCAGGAGACCTCGACGATCTCCGCCCCGGCCCCGCGCAGCAGGTCCAGCGCCTCGCCGAAGGCCCGCTCGACGCCCGGCTCGTAGCCCTCGCCACCGAGTTCCCTCACCACACCGATGCGCAGCCCCTTCACGTCACCGGAACGCGCGGCCTCCACGACCGCCGGCACGGGCGCGTCGATGGAGGTGGAGTCCATCGGGTCGTGACCACAGATCACCTCGTGCAGCAGGGCCGCGTCGAGGACGTTGCGGGCGCACGGGCCGGGCTGGTCCAGGCTGGACGCCATGGCGATGACCCCGTAGCGGGACGCCGACCCGTACGTGGGCTTGACGCCGACGGTGCCGGTCACGGACGCCGGCTGACGGATGGAGCCCCCGGTGTCGGTGCCCAGCGCCAGCGGGGCCTGGAAGGAGGCCAGCGAGGCCGCTGAGCCACCGCCCGAACCGCCCGGGATCCGGTCGAGGTCCCACGGGTTGCGGGTGGGTCCGTACGCCGAGGTCTCGGTCGAGGAACCCATGGCGAACTCGTCCAGGTTGGTCTTGCCGAGCAGGACCAGCCCGGCGTCCAGCATGCGCTGCACGACGGTGGCGCTGTAGGGCGGGCGCCACCCCTCGAGGATCTTCGAGGACGCGGTGGTGGGGACACCGTCCTGGCAGAAGAGGTCCTTCACCGAGACGGGCACGCCGGCCAGGGGGCCGAGCTCCTCCCCGGCGTCGAGCCGCGCGTCCACCGCGGCCGCCTGGGCCAGCGCGCCCTCGGTGTCGACGTACAGGAAGGAGTTGACCTGCTCGTTCGTTCTCGCGATCTGGTCGAGGAAGGCCCGGGTCACCTGGACGGAGGTCACCTCGCGAGCGGCGATGCGGCGGCCGAGGTCGGACGCCGTGGCGGTCAGGATGTCGTGGCTCACTGCTCCTCCCCCAGGATCCGGGGGACGCGGAAACGCTCGTCCTCGACGGAGGGGGCGCCGGCCAGGACCGCTTCGGTGGGAAGGCTGGGGCGCACCTCATCGGCACGGAACACGTTGGTCAGCGGCAGGGCGTGCGAGGTGGGCGGCACGTCGGCGTCGGCGACCTGGGAGACCGATGCGACGGCCTCCAGGATGAGGTCGAGCTGGGGCGCCAGGCGCTCCAAGTCGGCCGGGGACAGCTCGATGCGCGCCAGGCCGGCGAGCCGGGCGACGTCGTCGGTGGTCAGGGCCACGGTGCGACTCCTCGTGGACGGGTCAGGGACCTGCCCATCCTAGGGGTCGCACCGTGGCGTCCGCCCGTGGGGTCAGCCGGCGAACTCGACCTCGAGGGTCTTCTCGACGCCGGACAGCGCCTGGCTGACGGGGCAGTTCTGCTTGGTGTCCTCGGCGAACTTGCCGAACTCCTCCGCCGTCAGGCCGGGGACGTCGGCCTTCACCCTGATGGTGGCGCCGGTGATGCCGGTGCCGGGGACGAAGTCGACGCCCACCTCGGTGTCCAGGCTGGTCGGCGCCGTGCCGTTCTTGGCCAGGCCGTTGGACAGCGCCATCGAGTAGCAGGTCGCCAGGGCGGCGGCGACGAGCTCCTCGGGATTGGTCGTCCCGGCGCCCGACTCGGCCCGCTTGGACCACGCGACGTCGAAGGTGGCGACCCCGGACGTGACGAGCTCGGTGGTGCCGGCGCCCTCCAGGAGGGAGCCCTCCCAGTGGGTGCGTGCGGTGCTGGTGGTGGCCATGTCGTTCCTTTCCTCGGTTTCTTCGTTGTTTCAATCACGCTACAAGGTGACCGCCGCCCTGCCCAGACCCTTGGGTGCCGCCGACCGATGAGGTATCAAGTGGGGCATGTACCTGCTCCGCGTCGCCCTGCCCGACCGTCCGGGCTCCCTCGGCGCCGTGGCGTCCGCCCTGGGTTCGGTCCAGGCCGACATCAGCGCCGTCGAGATCGTCGAGAAGGGCGCCGGGCGCGTCATCGACGACTTCATGCTGGACATCCCCGGTGACGTCCGACCCGATGCCCTGATCACCGCCTGCACGCGTGTGCCGGGGGTCGAGGTGTTGTGGGTGTCCTTCTACCCGGAGAACTGGGGTCTGAACTCGGACCTCGACATGCTCGAGGCCATGGCGGAGGATCCACGTCACGCCGAGCAGGTCCTGGCCGATTCCGCGCCGACGACCTTCCACTGCTCCTGGGGGCTCGTGCTCGAGCACGCGAGCGGCGTGGTGCACCACCGCAGTGCCCTCGCCCCCCAGCAGGCCACGATCCCGGACGGCGTGTTCGGTGACCTCCGCACGCCCCACGTGGGCGAGCTCGACTCGGGATGGCTCGACGGCTGGAGCGCCCACTCCGTCGCGGTGACCCCCTGCTGCTCCGACCACACCGTGGTGGTCGGACGACCCGGGCCGGAATTCCGTGCATCCGAGCTGGCGCGGTTGCGCCACCTCGCTCAGATCGCGGGCGAGCACCTCGCCGGCCGAACCTGAGCCGGCGGGCCGGCGGGCCCCCGTCAGTACCCGCGGAGCGCGAGGTAGGCGACGTACCCGAACGCCACCACGGCGACCAGGGCGACGGCGGCCACGGTGATCGTCCACCACCGCTGGTTGCGCTTCTGGCGCGTCGAGGGGACGTCGGGCAAGGGCCACTCCCCCACGCGTGGACGGACGCGCGGGGACGTGCCGCCGTTCAGGTCCAGGTCGGTGTTGAGTCCCTCCACGTCCGTCAGCGTACGCGAGGTGGTGGCCTGCTTCCTCGCCGCGATTGGCTAGAATGTCCTGCGGTGTGCCGGGAAGTCTGGTCGGCGATCTTGTCCCCCGTAACCCCTGGAGGTCCCATGAGCACGCCCCCGAACGTCCGTCCTCGCCGCATCCTGTCCCCGGGCAGTTGGTCCGAACACCTGCGCGTCGGCGCACTCCTGCGCAAGGAGACCACCGGTGGGATCCTGCTCGTGGTCGCGGCGTTGGTCGCGATCGTGTGGGCCAACTCCCCGGCGGCTGACGCCTACTTCGCCCTGCGTGACTTCCGCATCGGGCCCGAGTCGCTCCACCTCGACCTCACCCTGGGTGCCTGGGCCGCCGATGGGCTGCTCGCGATCTTCTTCTTCCTCGTGGGCCTGGAACTCAAGCACGAATTCGTCGCCGGCGACCTGCGTGACCCTCGTCGGGCGCTGGTGCCGGTCGTGGCCGCCTTCGGTGGAGTGGCGATCCCCGCCCTGATCTACGTCGCCCTCAACTGGGGCCAGGCCGAGACGCTGCGCGGCTGGGCCGTCCCGACGGCGACCGACATCGCGTTCGCCGTGGCGGTTCTCGCGCTCATCGGCTCCCACCTGCCCTCACCCCTGCGGATCTTCCTGCTCACGCTGGCCGTGGTCGACGACCTCATCGCGATCACCATCATCGCCGTCTTCTACACCGAGTCGGTCGACCCGCTGGCCCTGGGCCTGTTCGTCATCCCCGTGGCCCTGTACGGCTTCCTCGTCCAGTCCCGCTCCCGCTGGTTCGCCGAGCACCCGTGGGCCGCCTGGCTCATCCTGCTCCCGATCGCGGCCATCGCGTGGGCCCTGCTGCACCAGGCGGGCATCCACGCCACCATCGCCGGGGTGGTCCTCGGGTTCCTGGTGCCCGTGCGCCGCAAGGACCCGACCGCTGGCGAGGGACCCGGGTTGGCCAGGACGTTCGAGCACACCTACCGCCCGCTGTCCACGGGATTCGCGGTCCCGGTGTTCGCCTTCTTCTCGGCAGGGGTGGCCGTCGGCGGGCTCGATGGGCTGCTCGGCTCCCTCACCTCCCCGGTGGCATTGGGGATCATCGCAGGCCTGGTGCTCGGGAAGCCGATCGGGATCGTCGCGTCGACCTACCTGCTCACCCGCTTCACCCGTGCCTCACTCGACCCCGCGTTGCGGTGGGGCGACATGGCGGGCGTCGGAGTGCTCGCGGGCATCGGGTTCACCGTGTCACTCCTGGTCGGCGAACTCAGCTTCGGACTCGGCAGCGAGCACAACGACGCATCGAAGGTGGGGATCCTGGCCGCATCGGCGCTGGCGGCACTGGTGGCCGCCGTGATCCTCGTGCCGAGCAACCGCCGGCACCGCGCCATCATGGCGGCCGAGACCCGGGACACCGACGCGGACGGCGTCCCCGACGCCTTCGACACCGCGCCCGACGACCCGACCAGGGCCTGACGCGTCAGCGGAGCCTGCAGAAGGCGTCGACGTAGGTGGTGCGACCCGAGACGATGAGTTCGTCCCCGGGTTGGATCACGGTCTCGGGCACCGCGTACACGAAGTCCTCGCCCGTCCGCTTGACGCCGACGATCGTCACCCGGTTGTGGGTGCGGACCAGGGTCTCCCGGAGCGGCTTCTCCCAGGTCAGGCGTGGGGCACGCGTCCGGGCGATGGCGAAGCCGTCCTCGAACTCGAAGTAGTCGATCATGAAGCCGGCGGCGGCGTGCGCCACCCGACGCCCGGTGGATGCCTCGGAGTAGACGACGTGGTGGGCGCCGATGCGCTCCAAAATCGCCCCGTGCTCCCTGGTCGCTGCTCGGGCCCAGATCTCCTCCACACCCAGTTCCGCCAGCGCCAGCACGGTCATGATGGACAGTTCCACCTTGCTCAGCGCCACAATGGCCTTGCGGATCTGGCGGATGCCGATCTGCTCCAGTGCCTCCCGGTCCGAGGGATTCATCTCGATGACGTGGGTGAGCTCGTCGGCGTACTGGACGACCTGCGCGTGATCGTCCGTGACGGCGATCACCGGGACATTCATCTCGGTCAGTTCACGGGCCGTGGCGGAGCCGAACAGCCCCAGCCCGACGACGAGCACCGTCTCGTCGTTCAACCGCCGGTCACGTGGTCTACCCAACAATTGGCTGCTCCTCCGGGAGTTGGTAATGGCGGTGCCGTGCGCGGACGGCGAGGGCGGTGGCCACCGAGATGGTCCCCACTCGTCCCAAGTACATCAGGAGCATGAGCACGACCAGGGATTCCGGGCGCAAGTGGGGCGTGATCCCCATCGACAGGCCCACCGTCCCGAAGGCGGAGATGGCCTCGAACATGACCTGCTGCAGCGTGAACCGCTCGACGCTGACGATGAAGGAAGTGCCCACGACGACCGTGACGATGCCCAGCATGACCACGGTGAGGGCGGAGCGCTGGACCGGCGCGGGGATGGCCCGGTGGGCGACGACCACCTGGCTCTCGCCGCGCAGTTCGGCCAGCACCGTGACCACGATGATGACGATCGTGCCGACCTTCACGCCACCGGCGGTCCCCGCCGATCCCCCACCGATGAACATCAGCAGGGAGTAGAGCACCAGCGTCGGCTCACTCGCCACCCCGTAGTCGATGGAGTTGAAACCGGCCGTCCGGGGGAAGACCCCGCCCGCGAGGCTGGCCCAGAGGCGCCCCTCCACGGTCATCGGACCCAGGGTCTGGGGGTTGTCCCACTCGGCGAGCGCGAAGATGACCATGCCGCCGACCAGCAGGACCGCGGTCCCGTACAGGGTGAGCCGCGTATGGGTGGACCAGGTCCAGCGGCCACCCTTCCGCCAGCGGCGCCCCATCTCGAGCAGGACGGGGAAACCCAGGCCTCCGGCCACGACAGCCACGCAGATGGGCACGATGACGACGGGATCACCGGCGAACCCGATCAGGTTGTCGCTGAACAGGGCGAACCCTGCGTTGTTGAACGCCGACACCGAGTGGAAGACCCCGAACCAGACAGCCGCACCCCAGGAATCCACATGGGGCCGGAAACCGAACGTCAGCACGGCGGCGACCACCACCTCGAACCCGAGCATCACCGCCGCGATGCGGGCGGGCAACGCCAGGGTCTTCGACAGGCTCCGCTGGTGGAGCTCCTCGCTGGCCAGCAGGGACCCCTGGAGCGAGATGCGTCCGGTGGTGACCAGGGTCAGGACGGTGGCGAGCGTGACGATGCCGAAGCCACCGATCTGGATCAGCAACAGGATGATGGACTGACCGAAGGTGCTCCAATAGGTGGGGGTGTCGACGGTGACCAGCCCGGTGATGCAGATGGCCGACACCGCCGTGAAGGCCGCGTCCAGGACGCGTGGGGACCGTCCGTCGACGGTCGCGGCGGGCAGCATGAGCAGCCCCGTCCCGAACGCGATCGCGCCCAGGTACACCGCGGGGATGACCCTCGCGGGATGACCGAGCCATCGCCCCCACTGCACAAGGCGATGCTAGTGGGCGCGCCTGGAATTTTGACCGGCCGCCGGCCTTCTTGAGCACGGGGCCTGCGCCGGCGCCTTCGTCCTGCGCGGCTTGGGGAGCGGGCGACCCACGCGGCTACTGGAGTTCGGCCACGAGGTCCGCGCCGCGCTCCAGCAACTCCTCGAAGCGGTCCGCCTCCAGGATCGGGACGCCGAGGGTCTCGGCCTTGGCAAACTTCGAGCCGGAGGACTCCCCTGCCACGAGCACGGACGTCTTCTTCGAGACCGAACCCGACGTCTTGCCCCCGCGCACCTCGATGGCCTGCTGTGCGGTGTCACGGGTGTAGCCGGGAACCGCGCCGGTGACGACGACCGTCAGGCCCGCCAACACCTGCTCCGCCTCCTCGGACGCCACGGCCTCCGCCGGGTCGTCCGTGCCCATCACGGCCCCGGCCGCCACCCACTTCTCGACGATGGCGCGGTGCCAGTCGACCGTGAACCAGTCGCTGATGGACGCCGCCAAGGTGGGGCCGATGCCGTCCACGGCCGCCAACTCCTCCACCGTGGCCTCCGCCAGCTTCTGCACGCTCGGGAAGGCACGCGCCACGTCGGGGGCCACCCCTTTGCTCACGTGCCGGATCGAGAGCGCGACGAGGAACTTCGCCCAAGGTCGGGTCTTCGCCTCCTCCAGGTTGGCCAGCAGCTTGCGGGCGTTCGCGGTGAGGACGCGTTCCTTCGTCTTCGGGTCGACCCGCGTGAAGAACGGCACCTGCATGAGCTGGGCGGCGTCCAGGTCGAACAGGTCGCCCTCGTCCGTCAGCAGGCCCGCCGAGAGGAGGGCGTCCGCCGCCTTCGCACCGAGCACCTCGATGTCCAGCGCGGCCCGGGAGGCGAGGAAGAACAGGCGTTCGCGCAGTTGCGCGGGGCAGGAGCGGGTGTTGGGGCAGCGCAGGTCCTTGTCCCCCTCGCGCATCTCGACCAGCGCGGTGCCGCAGCTGGGGCACGCCGTGGGCATGACCCACTCCGGCAGGCCCTCGGGGCGCAGTGCGAGCACCGGGCCGACGATCTCCGGGATCACGTCGCCCGCCTTGCGGAGGATGATCGTGTCGCCGGGACGGACGTCCTTGCGCTTCACCTCATGGGCGTTGTGGAGCGTGGCCATCTCGACGGTGGACCCGGCCACCAGGACGGGCTCCATGACGCCGTAGGGGGTCACACGCCCGGTGCGGCCGGTGTTGACCTCGATGCGGAGCAGCTTCGTGTTCACCTCTTCGGGGGGGTACTTGAACGCGATGGCCCACCGCGGAGCCCGTGAGGTGTGGCCGAGTTCCGCCTGTCGGGCGCGCTCGTCGACCTTGAGGACGACGCCGTCCATCTCGTGCTCCAGGTCGTGGCGGTGCGTCGCCATCTCGTCGATGTAGGCGAGGGCCGAGGCGAGGTCGGGCACCACCCTGGTGTGCGTGCTGACGGGGAGCCCCCACTCGCGGAGTCGGACGTAGGCGTCCGACAACCGCTCGATGTCGGTCCCGCTCGTGGCGCCGAGGCCGTGGCTGAGGAAGCGGAGCTGACGTGACGCCGTGACGCGCGGGTCCTTCTGCCGCAACGAGCCGGCTGCGGAGTTGCGCGGGTTGGCGAAGCGTGGGCGTCCCGCCTCGTCGAGGGAGTCGTTCAGCGCGGCGAAGTCCCGCGGCCTCATGAAGACCTCACCCCGCACCTCGACGAGGTCGGGAGCGCCGGCAGCGAGGGTGAGCGGGATGTCCCGGATGGTGCGGACGTTGGCGGTGACGTCCTCCCCGACCCGGCCATCCCCCCGGGTGGCGGCCGTGACGAGCCGCCCGCTGCGGTACACCAGGTCGAGGGCGAGCCCGTCGATCTTCACCTCGCACACCAGCGGCGTCTCACCGCCGAGCCGGGCGTACCAGCGCTCGACCTCCTCGGTGGAGAAGGCGTTGTCGAGGCTCATCATCGGCTGCACGTGCTCCACCGGCGCGAACGTGGTCGACACCGCGCCCCCGACCTGCTGGGTCGGTGACTCGGGCGTGACCAGTTCGGGGTGGGCCTCCTCCAACGCCGTCAGCTCGGCCATCAACGCGTCGAAGGTGGCATCGGTCAGGTCGGGCGAGTCCAGCACGTAGTACTGGAACCGCGCATCGTTGATCTGCTGCGCGAGCTCGGCGTGGCGGGTGCGGGGATCGGTCACGGCGAGAAACCTACTGGAGTTCGTCCGTGGCCCGTTCGGCGGTCGTGGCCAGGGCGCGCAGGACCTTCGAGACCTCGGATGCGCCCCACCCCGCCAGACCGCACGCCGGCGTCAGGACGACGCGATCGACGAGCACCGGGCCGAGGTCGAGGGGCCGGAGGGCGCCGAGGACCCTGCGGGTCAGCGCGTCCGCCCCGATCGCCACGCCGGACGCGGTCGGCGCGGCGCCCAGCCACAGCTCCTTGCCGTCCTCCAGCAGCGGACCGAGGGTGTCCCAGTCGGCGCGTGTCATCAGGTCCTGGTCGAGTGAGACGCCGGTGAAGCCGGCGCCGTGGCGTCCGATCGCGACCTCGGCGTCGAGGCCGGGCGCGCAGCAGTGCAGGACGTGCCCACCCACCTCCCGCAGCATCTCCACGGCCTCGGGTCGATCCACCGAGCGGTGCCGGAAGTAGCCGCCCTCGGTCGGCACCGAGCCGGCCAGGACCGACGGCAGGCCGGGCTCGTCCACCTGGAGGAGGACCTCGACCCCGGGGAGGCGCCGCTCGATGTCGGCCACCAGCTCGTGGACGCCCTCCGCCAGGGACTGCGCGAGGTCGCGGCGGGCACCACGGTCCCCGAGCACGCGCCCGCCGAGCGGACGGAAGGTGGCGGCCGCGAGCGTCCAAGGGCCGGCCACCGAGACCTTCAGGGGGCCCGTGAGACCCTGCGCGTTCTCCTCCAACACGTCGAGTTGGTCGCGCAGCGCGGCCCGGGCGCGACGCTGGTCGATCCCGGGGACTGCGGCGAGCTTCCACTCCCCCGCGTCACGTTCCGCCCCCAGGCCGTCCAGGATGCCCAGAGCCCGCCCGACCATGCCGGCCCAGGGGCCGAGCGCCGGGAACTCGGGCAGCCAGGGGATGGACGTGGCCTCCAATGCCAGACGGACGCCGGCACCCAGGTCGGTGCCGGGCAGCGAGCCCAGCGCAGAGGTCCTCATCACGGCGTCGAACCTATCGTGCATCCGGCCCGGTGGCGCGAGGTCGCCCCACCGCGGGGCATCCGGTGGGGGCCTCCATCTGCGCGGGGGAAGCGACTAGGGTTGGCACACCAACACGCCAGAGGAGAAGCACATGAGTTACGCACTCAGCACGCTCGTTCAGGGCGAATTCGCCGAAGTCCTGGATCGCACCAGGAAGGCTCTCGCGGACCACGGGTTCGGGGTCCTGACCGAGATCGACATGGCCGCCACCCTCAAGAAGAAGTTGGACGTCGACGTCCCCGACCAGGTCATCCTGGGCGCCTGCAATCCACCCAGCGCCTTCGAGGCCCTCCAGGCGGAGGCGTCGATCGGGCTGCTGCTGCCGTGCAACGTCGTCGTCCGCTCAGCCGGTGAGGGCATGACCCTCGTGGAGGCGATCGACCCCGGCTCCCTGCACCAAATGACCGGCAACGACGGTCTCCGACCGGTCGCCGACCGGGTCAAGGGCATGTTGCAGGGTGCCCTGGACAGCCTGACCAGCTGATCCCGGCCCGTCAGCCACCGGCGGGGATCGAGGACGGCCGTGGCGCCGAGCCCACGGCTACGATGCCGGTGTGCGCCTGCGTCCCCACCTGTTCGTCGAGCACGATCGCGTCCTGGCCGAGCGGAACCCGCTCGCGGAGGAGGACGTGCACTTCTCGCGCGACATGGTGGCGGCGGTCCTCGAGGACCTGACGCGCCCCGGTGATCGCGTCCTCGATCCCTTCGCCGGCTTCGGGACCACGCTGGAGGTCGCCGAAGCCATGGGGAGGCGGGCCGTGGGGGTCGAGCTCCTGCCCGAGCGGTGCAGGATCGCGGCTGAGGCGGCGCCGGCGTCCGTCGTGCTCCGGGGCGAAGCACGCCGCCTGGCCGCACTGGTCGACGGGCCCTTCGACCTCATCCTGACCTCGCCGCCCTACATGGCCGCCGATGACGGACCCGAGGACCCACTGTCGGGGTACACCGGCGCAACCTCCTACGAGCACTACCTGGGCGAGCTCCGCGGGATCTGGGCGCAGTGCCTGGACCTCCTCACGCCCGACGGCCACCTGGTGGTCAACGTCGCCAACATCGACAGCGGGTCGTGCTTCACCCCGCTGGCGTGGGACGTCGGGGACATGCTCGGCGAGGTGGGGCGCCTGACGCAGGACGTCTTCGTCTGCTGGGACCGCTCGTGGCACGATCTGGCGGGCGACTACCTGCTGGTCGCCCGTCCGCGACCCGCCTCGGGCGTCTCGGCCTGAACCCGGAGCGCCCACGGGCGCCCTGCGGCCCGCCCCACGAGCGCCGGTGTCCTCGCGCGGCGCGCTACCGTGGGGAGGGGCGGGACGTCGTCGTCCCGTTGACCACATCGAAGGCGGGGAGCCATGGACGAACGCGTCACGTACTTGCTGGTGGACGGGGAGAACATCGACGCCACCCTGGGCAACTCCATCCTGCAGCGGCGTCCGGCCCCCAGCGAGCGGCCGCGCTGGGAGCGGCCACTCCAGCACCTGCGGACCGAGTGGGACCAACCCGTCACCGGCCTGTTCTTCCTGGCCGCCAGTGACGGCGAACTCCCCCTTCCCTTCGTCCAGGCGCTCACCGCCATCGGCTACCGGATCATCCCCCTGTCGGGCACGCCGGACCAGAAGGTCGTCGACATCGCCATCCAGCGCACGCTCGTGGCCCTGCGCGGCCGGAACGCCGACGTCGTCCTCGCCTCCCACGACCGGGACTTCCTCGTCGACCTGGAAGCGCTGATCGACGGGCGACGCGTGGGCCTGATCGGCTTCGAGGAGTTCATGAGCGCCGGCCTGCGCGACCTGCGGGCACGCGGCGTCCAGTTCTTCGACCTGGAGTCCCACGTCGGCGCCTTCAACGAGAGGCTGCCGCGGCTGCGGATCATCCCGATCGACGACTTCGATCCCGAGGACTACCTCTGAGGTCAGGAGGCCGCCGCAATCGTCGCCGAGCCCACCACGAGGTCGCCGTCGTACAGGACGGCGGCCTGGCCGGGCGCGATACCGAAGGCGGGTTGGTCCAAAACGATCCGGACGCCGTGGCTCCCGGCCTCGATGCTGGCCGGCATCGGGGTCCCGTGGGCACGCACCTGGACCAGGCCGCGCCAGGCACCCAACCGCGGCGAAGCGACCGCCCAGGTGGGCCGGATCCCCTCGATCCGCGCCACCGCCAGGGCGTCGTGGGGGCCGACGGTCACCGTGTTGGTGACGGGTGAGATGTCGAGCACGTAGCGGGGCCGGCCGTCCGCCGACGGCACGCCCAACCGGAGGCCCTTGCGCTGACCGACGGTGAACTGGTGGTGCCCGCTGTGCGTTCCGACGACCGCGCCCGAGGCGTCCACGATCGCGCCCTCGCGCTCGCCGAGCGCGCGGTTGAGGAAGCCGGCGGTGTCACCGTCGGCGATGAAGCAGATGTCGTGGGAGTCCGGCTTGCCCGCCACGCGCAGCCCGAGCGCCCCCGCCTCGGCGCGGACGTCCGACTTGACGGTCCCGTACAGGGGGAAGAGTGAACGCCGCAGTTGTGCCTGGGTCAGGACCCCCAGCACGTAGCTCTGGTCCTTCGCCTCGTCGGCGGCCCGATACAGCGACGCGTCCTCACCATCGAACTCCAGGCGCGCGTAGTGCCCCGTCGCGACCGCGTCGAACCCCAACGCCACCCCGCGTTCGAGCACGGCGGCGAACTTGATCTTCTCGTTGCATCGCAGGCACGGGTTGGGCGTCCGGCCTGCGGCGTACTCGGCGACGAAGTCCTCCACGACCGCGGAGTGGAAGCGGTCGGAGAAGTCCCACACGTAGAAGGGGATGCCGAGCGTGTCGGCCACGCGCCGTGCGTCGTTGGAGTCCTCCAGCGAGCAGCAGCCGCGCGAACCCGAGCGGTACAACGCCGGGTTCCGGTTGAGGGCCAGGTGCACCCCTGTCACCGTGTGGCCCTCGGCGACGAGGCGCGCGGCGGCGACGGAGGAGTCCACTCCCCCCGACATCGCCACGAGTACCTTCACGTCGGGCGAGTCTACGCGGCGCCGACACCCCTGGCCCGGGCGACGGCGTCCGGCCACGCGGCCAGGAGTGCGTCGACGTCGGCGTCGGTGGTGGTGTACCCCAGCGAGAAACGGACCGAGGACACCGCAGCGTCCTCCCCCATCCCCATCGCGAGGACGACCTCGCTGGGCTGGTGGACCCCCGCCGTGCAGGCCGAGCCCGTGGAGCAGTCGACACCCACGGCGTCCAGCAGCAGCAGGATGTCGTCGGCACGGGCACCATCGACGGTGACGTGGCAGATCGCGGGGCTGGTGTGCTGCCCGCCGTTGACCCGGACACCGTGGACCGCCGTCACACCGGCGACCAGGCGTCGACGCAGCGCGTGCAGCCGCCGCGCCTCGGATTCCAGGGCGGCCACGGACGCGGCGGCTGCCGCGGCGAACCCCACCGCCAGCGCCACGGGGACGGTCCCGGAGCGCAGCCGGCGCTCCTGCCCGCCCCCGTGGCTGACGACGGCCAACGGCGCGTCACGCCGGACGACGAGCGCACCGATCCCGACCGGGCCGCCGAGCTTGTGCGCCGACAGGCTCAGCGCATCCAGGCCGGACCGGGCGAAGGAACAGCGCACGTGCCCGAACGCCTGCACGGCGTCGCTGTGCGCCCGGACGCCGATGCGCCGGCAGGCGGCGACGAAGGCGTCGATCGGCTGGATCGTCCCGGTCTCGTTGTTGACCCACAGGAGCGAGGCCCACGCCACGTCGTGCGGCAACTCGGCCAGGGCCTCGGCCTGCACCACACCGTCGGCATCCACCGGGAGTCGGACACCCCGCCCACCCAGAGCTCGGACGGCGTGGGACACCGCCGGGTGCTCGACGGCCGAGGCCGCCACACGCGGGCGTCCGTTCGCGGCCCCCCAGCCGGCACCTCCGTCCACGACGAGGTGGTCGGCCTCCGTTCCCCCGCTCGTGAACACGACCTCGGTGGGGTGTGCGTCGACGGCGTCGGCCACCTGTTCCCGGGCGTCCTCCAGCAGGGCGCGGGCCCTGCGCCCGCTCCCGTGCAGCGAACTGGGGTTGCCGGCCGTCCGCCAAGCGGCGATCATCGCCTGCTCGGCCTCCGGCCGGAGCGGGGCGGATGCCGCATGGTCGAGGTAGTGGCGTGGCAAGGGGGCACCTCCTGATCCCGTGCAGTCTACGAGGCGGGGAATGGACCCGTCAGGGGGGATGAGGCAGAATGGGGCGCCCGGTGATCATGGTGCCGTCCTCACGGCCGACCGGGATTCGCCTCATGGAAAGTGGTCTTCGTGCGCCCAACCCTGCCACGGCCGGTGGACTCCTCGGTGCTCGGTGCCCGTGTCGTCGACGGCGGCACCCGCTTCGCCCTGTGGGCTCCCCGGGCGACCCGCGTGGAGCTGGCGTTGGTCGACACCGACCGCAAGCAGACCAACCACGACCTGACGCACAACGGCGACGGCGTCTGGGAGGTCCACGTCCCCGGGGTCGGCCCGGGACAGCGTTACGGGTACCGCGTCCACGGCCCGTGGAGCCCCGAGACCGGCCAGCGGTTCAACGCCGCGAAGCTCCTGGTCGACCCGTACGCCCGCGCCATCACCGGTGGCGTCGACTACGCCGGTCCGATCAGCGACCACACCCCCGAGTCCAACTACCTCCCCGACCCGCGGGATTCCTTCGCCTCGGTTCCACTGAGCGTCGTGGTGGCCGACAGCCCGCCGCCGCGCCCCCTCGCCCGGCCCGCGCGCGCCGAGGACCTCGTGGTCTACGAGACGCACCTGAAGGGCTACACGCAGCTGCATCCGGCCGTCCCGGAGCACCTGCGCGGCACCTATGCGGGAATGGCCTACCCCGCGGTCATCGAGCACATCAAGAAGCTGGGCGTGAACGCGGTCGAGTTCCTGCCGCTGCACCACTTCGTGTCCGAGCCCTTCGCGATCGGGAAGGGCCTGGTCAACTACTGGGGCTACAACACGCTGGGCTTCTTCGCCCCGCACGCGCCCTACTCCAGCTCCGGCACGCTGGGCCAGCAGGTGACCGAGTTCAAGGAGATGGTCTCGGCGCTCCACGACGCCGGCATCGCGGTCATCCTCGACGTCGTCTACAACCACACC
Source organism: Propioniciclava sp. LT294 (assembly GCF_059516005.1). NCBI lineage: Bacteria > Bacillati > Actinomycetota > Actinomycetes > Propionibacteriales > Propionibacteriaceae > Propioniciclava > Propioniciclava sp. LT294. The sequence continues at coordinate 165,948 of NZ_JCAKNG010000002.1, read as the reverse complement.
GCCGAGGGCGGCCACGAGGGCCCGACGCTCTGCTTCCGTGGCATCGACCACGCCGGCTACTACCGGCTCACGTCCGACATGCGCAACGACTATGACGTGTCCGGCACCGGCAACGCGGTGGACACCTCGGTGGGCGGCGTCCTCGACCTGGTGCTCGACTCCCTGCGCTACTGGGTCACCGAGATGGGCGTGGACGGCTTCCGTTTCGACCTGTGCACCACGCTCATCCGCGATGAGCACCACCACGTCCGTCAGGACCACGCGTTCAAGCAGGCCATCGCCGATGATCCCGTCCTGTCCCGGGCCGTCTTGATCGCCGAGCCGTGGGACCTCGGCCCCTACGGGTATCAGGTCGGCCGCTGGGGCAAGGGCTGGAGCGAGTGGAACGACCGCTTCCGCGGGTTCACGCGCGACTTCTGGCGCGGCGCCGTCCACGGCGTCGAGGAGCTCGCGACCCGGCTGGCCGGCTCGGCCGACATGTTCGACCAGGACGGGCGGCCCGCCACCAGTTCGGTGAACTTCGTCACCGCCCACGACGGCTTCACGCTCCGCGACCTCGTGACGTACGACCTCAAGCACAACGAGGCCAACGGCGAACGCAACCGCGACGGCGCGGACGACAACCGGTCGTGGAACCACGGGTACGAAGGCGAGACCGAGGACGAGTCCATCAACTCCGCCCGCCGCCGGACGATGCGGAACATGATGGCCACGCTGCTGCTGTCCACCGGCACGCCGATGGTGCTGGCCGGCGACGAGATGGGCCGCACCCAGCAGGGCAACAACAACGCCTACTGCCAGGACTCGCCCCTGTCGTGGCTGCACTGGACCGTGGGCGAGGAGTGGGACGACCAGTTCGAGCTGACCCGCACCCTGCTGGCCCTCCGCGCGAAGCACCCCGTGCTGCGGCCGCGCGCGTTCCGCACGCGCCAGGAGTGCATCGGGGACCGTGGCGAGGGGCTGGGACGGACCGAGTCCGCCTGGTTCAACGACCACGGCACCGAGATGACCATCGCGAACTGGCACGACGGCACCCGCCGGAGCCTCGGCTTCTACGTGTCGGACCAGACGGAGGCGTTCTACATCTTCTTCCACGCGGGTCAGGAGCCTCTGGACATCACGCTCCCGGGTGAGCCCTGGTCCAGCGGCTACCGGATCGTCGCCCACACCGGGACGCCCGACGAACTGACCCAGCGCTCCTTCGCTCCCGGCCGCCAGATCGAGGTGCCGGGACGCACCGTCGTCGTCATGAGGGCGACCGTGGCCCGTCGGCGGCGGGCGGCGGAACTGCGACGGTGACGCTGTCGTTGCAGTAGCGTGGTCGGCGTGACGCAGCGCAACGTGCCCCAGTCCCAGACCACTGCCGCCACGGCACCGAAGAAGGCCGACGCCCCCGCGAAGGCCCCCCGGACGCCCGCCGCCGTGCCGGTCGACCTGTCGCCGACGAAGACCGTCGTGCGCGGCATCGGGCGTATTCCCGTGACCAAGGTGTCGCCCGTCATCGAAGGCGGCGCGTACCCCGCCAAGGCGACGGTCGGCGAACTCGTCCCGATCCGGGCCAAGGTGTTCCGCGAAGGACACGACGCCGTGAACGCCTCGGTGATCGTGACCGACCCGTCGGGCCGCGAGACGCGCCACGACATGACCCCGGTTCAGCCCCGCGGCCTCGACCCGTGGGAGGCGTGGGTCCGTTTCGACACCGAGGGTGAGTGGACGTTCCGCGTGGAGGGCTGGTCCGACCCGTGGGGCACGTGGCTCCACAACGCCGAGGCGAAGCTGCCGGCCGGCGTGGACATCGAACTCGTCTGCCTCGAGGGGCGGGACCTCTTCGAGCGCACCGCGCTGGCCGCCGACGCGGCGGGCGACCCGATCGAGGCCTCCATCCTGCGCGCCACCGCCCAGTTGCTCATCCCCCAGCGCCCGGCCGAGGACCTCCTCGACGTCGCCTCCGGTTCCGGCCTGGCGAAGGCCATGCGCAAGTACGGTCCGCGCGAGCTGGTGTCCCCCACCGCCGACTTCCCGATCTTCGTCGACCGCAAGCGGGCCCTGTTCGCCAGCTGGTACGAGTTCTTCCCGCGGTCGGAGGGCGCCACCTACGACGAGGCGACCGACACGTGGACGTCCGGAACCTTCGACTCGAGCCATGCGCGGCTGGAGGCGGCGGCGGCGATGGGCTTCGACGTCATCTACTTCCCCCCGATCCATCCGATCGGCACCGCGTTCAAGAAGGGCAAGAACAACAGCCTCGACGCGAGCGAGAAGGACCCGGGCTCCCCGTGGGCCGTCGGCTCACCCGAGGGTGGGCACGACGCGATCCACCCCGAGCTGGGCGACTGGGATTCCTTCGACCGCCTCGTGGCCCGGGCCAAGGAGCTGGGCGTCGAGATCGCCCTCGACTTCGCCCTGCAGGCCAGCCCCGACCACCCGTGGGTGAAGGAGCACCCCGAGTGGTTCACCACGCGTCTGGACGGCACGATCGCGTACGCGGAGAACCCGCCGAAGAAGTACCAGGACATCTACCCGATCAACTTCGACAACGACCCCGAGGGCATCTACAACGAGGTCCTGCGCGTCCTGCGCCTGTGGATGAGCCACGGCGTCCGGATCTTCCGCGTCGACAACCCCCACACCAAGCCCGTGCAGTTCTGGGCCTGGATCTTCGACCAGATCCGCGCCACCGACCCGGATGTGCTGTTCTTCGCCGAGGCCTTCACCAAGCCCGAGATGATGCACATGCTCGGCAAGGTCGGCTTCCACACCAGCTACACGTACTTCACCTGGCGCGTGACCAAGGCCGAGATCACCGAGTACATGCAGGAGCTCTCGCGGGAGATGGACTCGTTCTACCGCCCGAACTTCTTCGTGAACACGCCCGACATCAACCCCTTCCACCTGCAGACGGGCAACCCGGCGATCTTCTCGATCCGCGCTGTCCTGGCGTCGATGCTGTCGCCCGCGTGGGGCGTCTACTCGGGGTTCGAGCTCTTCGAGCACGAGCCGAACGCGCCCGGGCGCGAGGAGTACCTCGACTCCGAGAAGTACGAGTTCCGCCCGCGCGACTACGACGCGCAGCCGAACCTGAACATGCTCCTCGGCACGCTGAACTCGGTCCGTCGCCGGCACCCCGCCCTGCAGCAGCTGCGCCGGATCGACTTCCACACCGCCCCGCACGACAAGATGCTCGCGTTCTCCAAGCGCGACGGTGACGACCGGGTGCTGGTCATCGTGTCGCTCGACCCGGACAACACCATCGAGTCCGAGGTGCACGTCGACATGGCGAAGCTCGGGCTGTCCGCCGATGCTCCGCTGCGCGTCCGTGACGAGCTGACCGGGGCGGAGTTCACGTGGGGTGCACGCAACTTCGTGCGCCTGACACCGGCCCAACCTGCCCACATCCTGGCGGTGCTCTGATCCCATCGTGACGAGCAGCCTTGACGGCGCCTGGATGCGCCACCTGGAAACCGTCCGCTGGTTCGGGGGCAAGGGCGCCGGTGCACGCATCGTGCGCCGAGAGCCCCTGCCTGCGTACACGCCGCGGGACGCCCACCCGGCGGTCCGGAGCGAGGTCGCCGAACTGGCCTACCCGGACGGCCACACGGAGCACTACCACCTCCTGGTGGCCCACTATCCGGCCGACGCCGTGGCGTCCGGGACGGTGCTGGGCACCGAGGAGGTGGACGGACGAACCGTCCAGGTCGTCGACGCCACGACGGACCCGGCCGCCCTCGCCGCCTTCGTGGCGGCGACCGAGCCGGCCTTCGCGGACCGTGCGGTGAAGGTCTGGCCGGGCGAGCAGTCCAACACGACGCTCACGCTGGGCAACTCCGACCTCTACAAGCTGTTCCGCCGCATCGAACCCGGCCCGAACCTGGACGCCGAGGTTCTGGTCGCCCTCGGCGGCGGCAGCGTTCCGGAGCTCCGCGGGCGCCTGCTGGCGCAGTGGCCCGAGGGCGAGGCCACCGATCTGGGCATCGTGATCGAGAGGGTCCCCGCTGCCACGGACGGCTGGGAGTTGGCCACCGCCGCCTGCGCCGCGAGCGAGGACTTCACCGATCGGGCCCGCGCCCTCGGGGCGGCCCTGCGCGACGTCCACACCCGGCTCGCGCTGGCGTTCGGCACCCGGACGCAGTCCGGGGACGCCGTGGCCGACACCATGGGCGCCCGGCTGGGTGCTGCGGTGCAGTCCGCCCCCGAACTCGCCCCCTACGCGGACGCGCTGCGCTCCGCGTTCGACGTGCTGCGCGGGCGGAGGCTGCTGGTCCAGCGGGTGCACGGCGACTTCCACCTCGGGCAGACCCTGTGGAGCCCCGCCACCAACGCGGGCGGGGGCGGCTGGACGATCATCGACTTCGAGGGGGAACCGGCGAAGACGGCCGCGGAACGTCGTGCCCTCGACTCGCCCTGGCGGGACGTCGCCGGCATGGTCCGCTCGTTCGACTACGTCCGCAGCGCGCACCCCGAGCCGGGATCGGCGGCCGCGACGAAGTGGGCTGATGAGGCGCGAGAGGCCTTCCTGATTGGCTACTGTGGAGCGACCACCACGGACGACGTCCTGGGTGGATACGTCATCGACAAAGCCGTGTACGAAGTGTTGTACGAACTGCGCAACCGTCCCGACTGGGTGCACATCCCCATGCGCGCCATCCGGGCGGCCACGCACGGGGATGACCCCCAGCAGACCCTCACTGAGAAGGAGTAACGATGGCACACGATCCGTTCGGCGGCTTGACCGGGTGGGACCTGGAGGGATTCCACAACGGTGGGGACACCGAGGTGTGGAAGCGCCTCGGCGCCCACGTGGTGACGATCAATGACGACGAGCGTGGCCCCGTCACCGGCATCCGCTTCGCCGTGTGGGCACCGAACGCCCGTGAGGTCCGCATCAACGCCGACTTCAACTGGTGGACCGGTGACCAGATGCACCTCGTCCCGGGCTCCGGCGTCTGGGCCCTCTTCGTCGAGGGCGTCGGCGACGGGACGCTGTACAAGTACAACATCCTCGGCGCGGACGGCGTGTGGCGCGAGAAGGTCGACCCGATGGCGTTCTTCGCCGAGCAGGCACCGGCCAACAGTTCGATCGTCTACACCTCCAAGATGGGCTGGGGCGACGACGAGTGGATGGCGAATCGCGCCACCAAGAACATGCAGGTCGAGCCGATGTCCGTCTACGAGGTCCACCTCGGCAGCTGGCGCAAGGGCAAGACCTACCTCGAGCTGGCCGAAGAGCTCGTCGAGTACGTCACGTGGCAGGGCTACACGCACGTGGAGTTCATGCCGGTCACCGAGCACCCGTTCGAGCCGAGCTGGGGCTACCAGGTCACCAACTACTTCGCGCCGCAGAGCCGCCTCGGCAAGCCGGACGAGTTCCGCTACCTCGTCGATCGCCTGCACCAGGCCGGCATCGGGGTCATCCTCGACTGGGTGCCCGGTCACTTCCCGAAGGACGAGTGGGCGCTGGGCCGCTTCGACGGCACCGCGCTGTACGAGCACTCCGACCCTCGTCAGGGCGAGCACACCGAGTGGGGCACCTACATCTTCAACTACGGTCGCAACGAGGTGAAGAGCTTCCTGGTCTCCAACGCCCTGTACTGGGTGCAGGAGTTCCACATCGACGCCCTGCGCGTCGACGCCGTGGCGTCCATGCTCTACCTCGACTACAGCCGTGAGCCGGGCCAGTGGGTGCCCAACGAGTTCGGCGGCAACCACAACCTCGAGGCGATCGACTTCCTGCGCTACGTCAACCGCCACCTCTACGAGCGCGTCCCCGGGGTCACCCTGATCGCCGAGGAGTCGACGAGCTTCGGCGGCGTCACCCAGCCCACCAACCTGGGCGGCCTCGGCTTCGGCTTCAAGTGGAACATGGGCTGGATGAACGACAGCCTGCGCTACCTCGCGCTGGAGCCGATCTACCGCCAGTGGCACCACCACGAGATGACCTTCGCGATGGTCTACCAGTACAGCGAGAACTTCATCCTGCCGATCTCCCACGACGAGGTCGTGCACGGCAAGGGTTCCATGATCAACAAGATCCCGCAGGACGCGTGGCGCCAGTTCGCCACCCTGCGCGCGTTCTACTCGTTCATGTGGGCCTTCCCGGGCAAGCAGCTGCTGTTCATGGGCCAGGAGTTCGGCCAGCGCAGCGAGTTCAACGAGGCCGTCAGCCTGGAGTGGTGGGTCTCGGACCTGTGGGGCCACCACGGGCTGCAGCGCATGGTCAAGGACCTCAACGAGCTCTACCGGTCGCACCCCGCGTTCTGGAAGCTGGACAACGACCCGCACGGGTTCCAGTGGATCAACGCCGACGACGCCGGGCGCAACGCCTACAGCTGGGTCCGCCGCGACGGCGAGGGCGAGCAGATCGCCGTCGTGGTGAACTTCAGCTCCGAGCCCTGGTACGACTACGAGATCGGCCTGCCCCAAGCCGGTCGGTGGAGCGAGATCTTCAACTCCGACGCGGCCATCTACGACGGTTCCGGCATCGGCAACTTCGGCGGGGTGGACGCCCATGAGGGCCCGTGGGGCGGGTACCCGGCCCGGGCGACGGTCCAGGTGCCCCCACTGGGTGCGGTCTTCTTCCGTCTCGAGGCCGACGAGTCCGTCGCGGAGGCGGAGGCGGAGTCCGAGGCGGAGCCGCGCCGTGCGATCGTGAACGCCGAGGGCAGCCCGGAGGGCGCCGTCCTCTCCGACGTCGTCGAGGTGGACGCTGATGCGATCGACGTGACCACGCCGGTCGTCGTCGAGGACGTCGAGGCGTCCGAGTAGGTGCGACTGCACGTCGACCCCGGGTCCGGGATCCTCTCCTTCGAGGGGGTCCCGGACCCTTCTGCGCTCACGGCCGCGGCATCCGCCGCCTTCTCCGACGGACTCGCCCGCGTCGAGGCGCACGTCCCGATGTCGCCCGAGACGCTTCCCGTCCGGCGGGCCTTCTACCGGGCCGGCTTCCACCGCGAGGGCATCCGGCGCGGCGAGGACGTCGCCGTCTTCTCCCTCCTCGTCACCGACACCGGGGACGACCAGTACACCTTCACCTCCGTGATGAACTCGGTCACGCCACGCAAGCGCCTCATCGCCCATGCCCTGCTGGTGGACGGCGCGGGTCGCATCGCCCTGTGCCGGACGTCCTTCAAGGAGGACTGGGAATTCCCCGGCGGCATCGTCGAACCGGGCGAGTCGCCGCGCGTCGGGTGCGAGCGCGAGATCGTCGAGGAGATGGGCATCGAGGTGGTGCTTGACCGGGTGCTCGCCATCGACTGGCTGCGCCCCCACCTCGGCTGGGAGGACGCCACCGAACTCATCTTCGGTGCTCCCCCGCTGACGGACGCCCAAGTCGCGGCCGTTCGGGCCGACGGCCAGGAGATCCTGGCGATCCACTGGCTGGAGCCGAGCGAGGCCGAGCGACACCTCGCCCCGTTCGCCGTGGGCCGCCTGCGCGGAGCGCTGGCGGGCCTGGCGGACGGTCGGACGCGCTACCTGGAGGGCGGTTCCCCCGTCCCGGTGGGACGCCGCGTCACCCAGCCCGAGGTGTGACAAGCTGTGGCACCGTGAACGACCGCGATACGCACGAGAGCTCCATCGATCCCGCCCTGCGCTCCGACGTCCGGCGGGTCTCCACCCTGCTGGGCGAGAGCCTCGTCCGGCAGGGTGGCCAGCGGCTGCTGGACCTCGTCGAACAGGTCCGCGTCCAGATCAAGGAGGCGCGCACCCAGTCCTCCCCCGACGCGGCGGCGTCCGCGCGTGACACCCTCACCGGGTTGGACCTCGACGAGGCGACCGCGCTGGTCAGGGCCTTCGCCACCTACTTCCAGCTCGCCAACACCGCAGAGCAGGTGCACCGCGTGCGCTCCATCGATGCCGCAGAAGCCGCCAGTGGGTGGCTGGAGCGTGCCGTCGCGGCCATCGTGGCCGAGGGTGGCTCCGCACTGCTGGCGCGCACGATCGCCGCCACCGACCTGCGGCCGGTCTTCACCGCCCACCCGACCGAGGCGTCCCGTCGGTCGGTGCTGCTCAAGCTCAAGGACGTCGCGGACGTCCTGGCCGTCGCCACCGAGGAGGGCTCGGCCGGCCGCCGCCGGCAGGACGCGCGCCTGGCCGAGACCATCGACCTGTTGTGGCAGACCGACGAGCTGCGGCTGGCCTCCCCCACCCCGGTGGACGAGGCCCGGAACGCGCTGTACTACCTGGACGCCCTGACCGCCGAGGCGCTCCCGGCCGTCCTCGAGGACCTGACCGCGCTCTGCAACGACCACGGCGTCGACCTGGACCCTGCCGGTACACCGGTCCGCTTCGGTTCGTGGATCGGCGGCGACCGTGACGGCAACCCCTTCGTCACCCCCGAGGTGACCCGCGACGTGCTGCGCCTGCAGCACGAGCACGCGATCACCCATGCGCTCGCCGTGGTGGACGCCCTCGCGACGGACCTCTCCGTGTCGACGCGGCACGCCGCCATCAGTGAGGCGCTCGCCGAGTCCCTGCGGGCGGACCTCGACAACCTGCCCGGACTGGACCGCCACATCCTGGCGATCAACGCCGAGGAGCCCTACCGCCTGAAGCTGACCTGCGTCCGCGCCAAGCTGCTCAACACCCGGGCACGCACCCGGTCCGGCTCGGCACACGAGCCCGGCCGGGACTACGCCGACGGCGAGGAACTGCTGGCCGACCTCGCGCTGGTCGCCGAGTCGTTGGAGGCGCACCACGCCGGCCTGGCCGGGCACGGCCGCGTCCGGGGCGCCATGCAGGCCGTGGCGGCGACCGGCCTGCACCTGGCCACGCTCGACGTGCGCGAGCACGCCGATGCCCACCACGAGGCGCTGGGGGCGCTCATCGACCACGTCGGTGAGGTGGCCGTGCCCTACGCGGACCTCTCCCGGCAGCAGCGCCGCAGGGTGTTGTCGGCCGAGTTGGCCGCACGGCGCCCGCTCACCGGGCCGAACCCGCCGCTGACCGGGCGTGCCGCCAAGACCTTCGGCGTGTTCGGCGCGATCCGCGAGGCGCAGGCACGATACGGCTCCTCGGTCATCGAGACCTACATCGTCTCGATGACCCAGGGCGTCGACGACATCCTCGCCGCCGTGATCCTCGCGCGTGAGGCCGGTCTGGTCGAACTGCACGGTGGCGCGGACGGCGCCGGCGCCCACGCCGACATCGGCTTCGTGGCGCTGCTGGAGACGGTCGCGGAACTGCGCGCTTCCGCGGAGCTCATCGACGACCTGCTGTCCGACCCGTCCTTCCGTCGGCTGGTGGAACTGCGCGGGAACCGACTCGAGGTCATGCTCGGTTACTCGGACTCCAACAAGCAGGCCGGCGTGCTCACCTCCCAGTGGGAGATCCACCAGACCCAGCGCAAGCTCCGCGACGTCACTCGTCGCCACGGCGTCCAGCTGCGGCTGTTCCACGGACGCGGCGGCTCGGTCGGACGCGGTGGCGGGCCGACGTACGACGCGATCCTCGCCCAGCCGTACGGCGTGCTGGACGGCACCATCAAGTTCACCGAACAGGGCGAGGTCATCTCCGACAAGTACGCGCTGCCGGCGCTGGCCCGCGACAACCTGGCCCTCGCCCTGGCTGCGGTGCTCGAGAGCACGGCCCTGCACACCGCCCCCCGCCAGTCGGCCGAAACGCTCCGCCGTTGGGACGGCGTGCTCCAGCTGGCCTCGGACGCCGCCTTCGAGGCGTACCGGGGCCTCGTCGACGATCCCGACCTGCCCGCCTACTTCCTCGCCAGCACGCCGGTGGACCAGCTGGGCGCGCTCAAGATCGGCTCGCGGCCCTCCAAGCGGCCCGACTCCGGCGGCGGCATCGAAGGCCTCCGGGCCATCCCGTGGGTGTTCGGCTGGACGCAGTCGCGCCAGATCATCCCGGGCTGGTTCGGCGTGGGGTCGGGGCTCAGGGCCGCCCGCGACGCCGGGCACGAGGAGGACCTCGTCGAGATGCTGCGCAGCTGGCACTTCTTCGCGGCTGTGGTCTCGAACGTCTCGATGACGCTGGCGAAGACCGACCTCGACGTCGCGGCGCACTACGTCGAATCCCTGGTGCCCGAGAACCTGCGGCACGTCTTCGACGCGATCCGTGCCGAGTTCGAGCTGACGGTGGCCGAGGTCACCCGGCTCACCGGCGAGACGACGCTGCTCGACCGCCAGCCGCGGTTGCAGCGGACGCTGGCCGTCCGGGACCAGTACCTCGACCCGATCAGCTACCTGCAGGTGGAGTTGCTCCGGCGCGTCCGGGAGCTGGACGCAGCCGGAGCCGACGTGTCGGACGTTCTCCAGCGTGCGCTGCTGGTCACCGTCAACGGCGTGGCCGCCGGATTGCGGAACACGGGTTAGGGCGGGCCGCGCCGGGGAGGTCGATCAGACTCGGCGGGGCCGGGTCAGAAGAGCGCACTCATCAGGTCGCGGCGGGCCTTGAGCACGGCGGGCTCAGACCCGCCGACCATCTCGAAGAGTTCCAGCAGCCGGGTGCGGATCCGGTCGCGCTCGGCACCGCCGGTCAGCCGGACGGCCTCGACCAGCCGCGCGAAGGCGGGCTCGAGGCGTCCGCTGGCGACCTCGAGGTCGGCCATGGCCAGCTGGGCGTCCACGTCGGCGGGGTCGGCCTCGGCAGCGGCCACGGTCGCGGCGGCGTCCGTGCCCTGGAGACGCACCATCAGGCTGGCCTGCGCCTTGCCGGCGGACGCCTCGGCATCGGCCGGGTTCGCGGCCAGCAGCTTCTCGAACTCGGCCACCGCAGCGGTGAAGTCGCCGCGCTCGAGCGCGGCGTCGGCGGCCTCGAAGCGGGGGTCGGGACCGGCAGCGGCCGCGACGTCCGCGACGATCGGCTTCGCACGCCCCGACAGTCCGTTCTGCTGGGCCAGCATGACGAGCTGGTCGATGACCGCCTTGGCCTGCGCCTTCTCGGTGGTGCCCTGGAACATCGGTGCCAACTGGCCGGCGACCACGCCGACGACCATCGGCACGGCGGTGACCTGGAGGGCCTGGGCGACATTGGGCGCCTCGTCGACGTTCACCCGGACCAGGAGGTAGGCGCCGGCCGCCTCGTTGGCGAGCGACTTCAGGTCCGCCGACAGCTGGGCCCCGCTGGGCGCGCGCGGAGACCAGAACTCCACCACCAGCGGGTGCTGCATGGACAGGGCGAGGTGGGACTCGAAGGTCTGGTCGTCCGCCTCGACCCACCACACGGCACCCGCGGGCGCGGGTGGGGCGGGCTTGAGCGCGGACAGGTCGATGGCTCCACCACGGAACGGCACAGAAGTCATGGCCCCATTCTTCCACCGCCCCGAAATCGTTGGGACGCGGCCCGCTCACGCCGGACCGCGGGCAAGATGGAGCCATGGTTCATGCTCGCGCTGGGCAGCTCGCGCTGCCGGAAGATCTCATCAACGTCGACGACGTCGTTTCGGCGTACTACGACCTCGTCCCCGATCCGGCCGACCCGGACCAGATGGTCGTGTTCGGCACGTCCGGCCACCGGGGCTCCTCGCTGAAGACCGCCTTCAACGAGGCGCACATCGCGGCGACCACTCAGGCCATCGTCGAGTACCGCGCGTCCCAAGGCATCACGGGCCCGCTGTTCATCGCCAAGGACACCCACGGGCTCTCCCTGCCGGCGTGGAAGACCGCGCTCGAGGTGTTGCACGCCAACGGCGTCGACGTCCGCGCCGAACGTGAGGACGAGTACACGCCGACCCCGGCGCTGTCCCGCGCGATCATCGTCCACAACCGCGACAACGACGGCCCCCGCGCGGACGGCATCGTGGTCACCCCGTCCCACAACCCGCCGGCCGACGGCGGCTTCAAGTACAACCCGCCGCACGGCGGCCCGGCCGACTCCGACGCCACCAAGGTGATCGCCGCCCGCGCCAACGAGCTGATGGCCGACTGGAGGTCGATCAAGCGGACGCCCTACGAGCGGGCCGCCGCCGAGATCACGCGCCACGACTACCGGACGCCCTACTGCGAGGACCTCGTCAACATCATCAACCTGGACGCCATCCGTGGCGCGGGGCTGAACATCGGGGCCGACCCCATGGGCGGGGCCTCCGTCCAGTACTGGGAGTACATCGCCGACACCATGAACCTCGGCCTGACCGTCATCAACCGCGTGGTCGATCCGGCGTGGCCGTTCATGACGCTCGACTGGGACGGCAAGATCCGGATGGACTGCTCCAGCCCGTACGCCATGGCGTCCCTGATCAACAATCGCGACCGGTTCGACCTGTCGACGGGCAACGACGCGGACGCCGACCGCCACGGCATCGTGACGCCGGACGCCGGCCTGATGAACCCGAACCACTACCTCGCGGTCGCGATCCAGTACCTGTTCAGCCACCGGGACGGCTGGAACCCCGCGGCCGGCATCGGCAAGACCTTGGTGTCCAGCTCAATGATCGACAACGTGGCCCGCAAGCTGGGCAAGAACCTCGTCGAGGTCCCGGTCGGCTTCAAGTGGTTCGTTCCCGGCCTGTCGGACGGCTCGATCGGTTTCGGCGGGGAGGAGTCGGCGGGAGCATCGTTCCTCACGCTCGACGGCAAGGCCTGGACGACCGACAAGGACGGGATCATCCTCGACCTGCTGGCCTCGGAGATCCTCGCGGTGACGGGCAAGACCCCGTCCCAGCACTACGCGGAGCTCGAGGCCGAGTTCGGCACGACCGCCTACGCCCGCATCGACGCCCCGGCCAACCGGGAGCAGAAGGCCAAGCTGGGCCGGCTCTCCCCCGCCGACGTCGCGGCGACCGAGCTGGCCGGCGAGGCGATCGTGGCGAAGATGACCGAGGCGCCCGGCAACGGGGCGGCCATCGGTGGTCTCAAGGTCGTCACCGAGAGCGCCTGGTTCGCGGCGCGCCCGTCCGGCACCGAGGACGTCTACAAGATCTACGCGGAATCCTTCAAGGGCGCCGACCACCTGGCCCAGGTCCAGAAGGAGGCCAAGGAGGTCGTCGACGGGGTCCTGCGGTGAGGGTGGCGGTAGACCGCTGAACTGCATTTCCGGGTGGCAGATCCCCGAGGATTCTTGGGGATCTGCCACCCGGAAATGCGCTTGGGGGGGCGTCAACGACCCCCGACAGCCCGCGGGACGGACGCGTCAGACGCCGTCGTACTCCTCCACCGGTTCCATGCGGGCGCGAAGGCCGGCCCGCTGGATGACCCGCTGGATGGTGAGGTCGCGCCGCTCGATGTCGGGCACGAAGTTGATCTGCTTCAGGCCCTGGTCCTGGGCGGCCGACTCGAACACGAAGTGCCCGTAGCCCAGCAGCTGCCCCAGGAAGGTCTGGCGCACCGAGATGTCCAGGATGCGCGCAATGGGCATCGTCGCCATGTGCTGGTCGACGACGCCGTTCACGCGGAAGACGCGCATGTTGGTGATGACGAAGCGATCCATGAACTCGAGGTGGATCCGGTAGAACCCGTAGCCCCCGAGCCCGAGCCCGACGAACAGCCCGACCCACCAGGCCGCACGGAGCCACGGCATGGCGGCGAAGCAGAGCATGCCCGCCACGACGACCAGGACGGGCACCGCCCGCGTGACCCAGTGGCGGCTCACCTCGTCGACGATGAACTCGCCCTCGTCGACGAGCATCCGGCGCGACGCCTCGGGGTGGAGGAATCGCGACAGACCCGCCATGTCAGCCTCGGGCCAGCGAGTCGAAGAATCGTCCGATCGAGTCGAACGTGCCGACGATGATCTTCACGAACTCCGCGGCCGACTCGGGCCGCGTGTAGAGGTAGAAGATGGCGAACATGACAAGAAGGGCGAGCAGGACCGTGCGGATCCATTTACCCATGGCGGCCTCCAGGGGGAAGTCTGGTCGATCGATGGTTACCCGTGAAGTCTGCCGTACATCCGACCCGTTCCCCTGCACAACGCGCCGGGGTGGGCAGCGGCAACCGCCACCCGGGGCGTCGAGCTTGGTGGAAGGATGGTGTCCATGGACAACTCCGACCTGTTTGTTTGCATCGACCACGTCGGCCTCGCCGTCCCCAACCTGGACGAGGCCATCAAGCTCCACACCGAGGTCTTCGGGTGGCGCGTGCTCCACCGTGAGACCAACGAGGAGCAGGGCGTCGAGGAGGCGATGCTGGGTACGGGTGACCAGCACGCCGAGAACGCCCAGATCCAGTTGCTCGGCCCCCTGTCGGAGGACTCGACGATCGGCAAGTGGCTGGCCAAGAACGGCGGACGCGGTGGCATCCAGCAACTCGCCTACCGCGTCAAGGACATCGACGCCGTGAGCGCGACCCTCCGCGAGCGTGGCGTGACCCTGCTGTACGACGAGCCGAAGATCGGCACCGGGGGCTCGCGCATCCAGTTCGCGCACCCCAAGAGCACCGGCGGCGTGCTGCTGGAGCTCGTCGAGCCGGCGGCGCAAGCCGCGCACTGATCGACCTTTCCCGCACCAGGGGGCGGGCCCGCCGGCTGACACGTCGGCGGGCCTGTCGCCGCCCGCAAGGCATGATCCCCGGGGTAGCATCGGGACATCTCCACACCCTGTCGGAGCCCTGAGAGGACGTACCGTGACCAACGAGCAAGAGCAGCACGGGCTCGACCTGTTCGACCAGAACGCCAGCGCTGTGCGCGGATTCCCCAACGCGATGCTCGGGTACGACAAGAAGGCCGTGGACGAGTACATCCGCGACCTGGAGCGCCAGCTGTCCGTCGCCAAGCACCAGATGCGCGAGGTCCAGCGGGAGCTGACCGCTGCCAACCTGCGCGTGGACGACACCGACTTCAGCAAGCTCGGTGCCCACACCGCCCACCTCCTGAAGGTCGCCGAGGCGCAGGCCGGCGAACTCCTCCAGAGGGCTCAGGGCCGGGCCCGCGCCATCCTCGCGGACGCCCAGGCCGAGGCCGAGCGCACCCGGGCGGACGCGGCCCAGACCGCCGAGGCCGCTCGCCAGGAGGGCATCGCCTCCATCAAGGTGCTCCGCGACGACCTGGAGCGCCAGACGGCCCAGGAACTGGAGGCCGCCCGCACCGAGGCCCAGGGCCTCCGTGAGGCTGCGGACTCCCACCACGCCACCGTCCTCAAGGACGCCGAGCAACAGGCCGCCGCGTTGCTCGAGGGCGCGCGGCGCGAGGCCGAGATGCTCCGTGAGGCCGCCTCACGCGAAGTCGCCGACGCCCGCGCCGCCTACGCCGCCGAGCGCGAACAGCTCGTGTCCTCACTCCACGCCGAGCAGGCCCAACTGAGCGAGAGGCTGACCGCCGCCACGGCCGAGGCCCGCGCCCGCTCCGAGGAGCTGATGGCCGCGCTGACCAAGGCCTCGGAGGATCTGAGAGGGCGCCAGCACGCCTCGTACGCCGAGGCGGAGGACATCAAGTCCGGCGCCATCACCGAGGCGGCCGGCATCGTCGCCCAGGCCAGGGCGGACGCCGAGGCCAGGCTCGCCGAGGTGGACTCCGAGCTCGTGGCCCGGAACGACCAACTCAAGCGGGAGAACCGCCACCTCCGCCAGCGCAAGCAGGCGCTGCTGACCCAGCTCGCGCAGCTGTCGACCTTCGCCACGGAAACCGCCAGCGAGTTCCCGGAGGACGAGATGACGGGACCCATCCCCGACTCCCTGACCCAGGAGCCCCAGTTCGGCGCCGACGCGAGCGTCGACGAGCCGCTCGAGGCCGCGGAACAACAGTCCGATGGGCCCCGCGCCGACGAACACGAGGGTCAGGACGGTCGGTGACGCCCGGCACCCATCCCGAGCCGTCCGAGGAGGCCCGGGACGACGCGCCTGAACCCGCGGCGTCCGGCACGCCGGTCCCCACCGAAGAGGTGACCCCCCCGTCCGGAACCGGCACCCCGCCCCCGTCCGTCGAGGGCCCACCCCCGCGCCGGTGGTGGCGACGCCTGCGCCGGGCGAGCCAGCTGACGCCGGGCGACCCCGAGCGCGAGCTCGGACTCGCGACCACGGCACCCGGGCCGACCAGCCTGCTGTATCGCAACCCGTTCCAGATCGGATT
The DNA here is from genome assembly GCF_059516005.1 of Propioniciclava sp. LT294. Lineage (NCBI taxonomy): Bacteria > Bacillati > Actinomycetota > Actinomycetes > Propionibacteriales > Propionibacteriaceae > Propioniciclava > Propioniciclava sp. LT294. The sequence goes on along the minus strand of NZ_JCAKNG010000002.1, from coordinate 149,997 downwards.
CCTCCTCACCCTGGGCGGCCTCGTCGCCTTCGGCCTGGTCGGGGCCGTGGTGGCGCTGCAGTCCGTGCTGATCCTCGTCGTGCTGTCGCTGTTCCTCGCGCTCGGTCTCAACCCCCTGGTCGAGGCGTTGCACCGACACGGCACCGCCCGCGGGCTGGCCGTGGCCGTGGTGGCGCTGGCGCTGGTCGTGGCGATGGCCCTGGGCGCCTGGGCCGTGCTGCCGCTGCTGACCGATCAGGTGAACATCCTGATCCAGAACGCGCCGGGCTACCTCCAGGGCCTGCGCGAGAACCCCCAGGTCGCCGAGCTGGATCGTCAGTACGACGTGATCAACCGGGTGAGTCTGGTGTTGACGTCAGGCGCGTGGGTGGAGGGCCTGTTCGGCGGCATCCTCGGCGCGAGTGCCGCGATCGCGAACGTCGTGTTCAGCCTCATCGTCACCCTGGTGCTCACGCTGTGGTTCCTCGCCTCGCTGCCGTCCATCAAGCAGACGATCTACCAGCTCGCGCCGGCGTCGCGGCGTCCGCGGGTGAGGTACCTGGCCGGGGAGATGTTCCGCCGGATCGGTGGTTACATGTCCGGGCTCTTCACCGTGGTGTTGCTGGCGAGCGGTTCCGCGTTCGTGTTCCTGAACGCGGTGGGCCTGGGTTCGCTGTCGCTGGCGCTCTCGGTCGTGGTGGCGATCTTCGCGTTCATCCCGCTCGTCGGCCCGACGATCTCGATGCTGATCGTGTCGCTGGTGGCCTTCTCCAACAACACGACCACCGGCGTCATCGCGCTCGTGTTCTTCATCCTGTACCAGCAGATCGACGCGTACCTCCTGCAGCCGCGGATCTTCTCCAAATCGGTCAACGTGCCCGGCCCGCTGGTCGTCCTGGCGGCCATCTCCGGCGGCATCCTGTTCGGCATCCCCGGTGCGCTGTTGGCGATCCCGACCGTGGCGTCCCTGCTGCTGTTGTACCGCGAGGTCGTGGTCCCGGCACTCGACCGTGCGTAGCAGCTGCCCGGCAGCGCGTCCACACGGCCTCGCCGGCCCGCGGCCCCCGCGGTGACAACCGCTAGAAGAGCCGGTCCTCCGCATCGTCCAACCCGCGCAGCGCGTCGTAGTCGACCGTCACGCACGCGATACCGCGGGCCGCCGCGACGACCTTGGCCTGCGGCTTGATCTGTTGGGCCGCGAACACGCCCTGGACGGGTCGTAGGTGCGGGTCGGCGTTCAACAACTCGAGGTAGCGCGCCAATTGCTCCACGCCGTCGATCTCACCGCGCCGCTTCACCTCGACCGCGACGTGGGCGCCGTCGGCATCCCGGAATAGGATGTCCACCGGCCCGATCGCTGTCATGTGTTCGCGCCGGACGAGCGTCCAACCGTCCCCGAACGTGGCCGGGTTGTCGGCGAGAAGCGCCTGCAGGTGGGCCTCCACGCCGTCCTTGACCAGACCCGGGTCGACGCCCAACTCGTGGCTGGAGTCGTGCAGCACCTCGGCGATCGAGATGACGAGCTTGTCGGAGTCCTTGTTCTGGACCTCCCACACCTGCTCCAGCTCCGCCTCGTCCTCGACGTCCGGGGCGGCCTCGCGCATGACGATCGTGCAGGGCGGGTTCATCCAGTTGAGGGGCTTGTAGGCCCGGTCGTCGGCATGGATCGAGATCGACCCGTCCGCCTTGAGCAGGATGAGCCGCTTCGCCATCGGCAGGTGCGCCGACAAACGGCCGGCGTAGTCGACCTGGCAGCGGGCAATCATGAGACGCACCACGCGAGCCTACCGTCTACGATCGAAAGCATGGCCCGACGTCCCAGCAAGCACCTGCGCCCTGCGCGTCCGCTGTCGACGTCGTTCGCCAGGGCCGAGACCAAGCGCGACGGGGGCTGGGTCGTCCAAGCCCTGGCCGCGGGCCGGTCGGAGAAGGCCTACACGTGCCCCGACTGCCACCGGACCATCCCGGTCGGCGCGGCCCACGTCGTGGCGTGGCCGAGCACCCCCCACGTCGGGAGTTCGTCGGCCGTCGACGCCCGGCGGCACTGGCACACCGCCTGTTGGAACCGGAGGGGTTGAGTGGAACTGCACGCCACGACCATCGGCAAGGGGACGCCGCGGGTCGCCTACCTGCACGGACTGCTCGGGCAGGGCAAGAACCTGGCCACCATCGCCAAGGCGGTCGCCGACACGGAACCGGGGCTCCTGTACGACCTGCCCAACCACGGACGCAGCCCGTGGACGGACGACTTCGGCTACGTGACCATGGCGGACGCCGTGGCCGCCGACCTGCGCGACCGACTCGGCCCCCGAGCCGCGGTGACCCTGGTGGGCCACTCGATGGGGGGCAAGACCGCGATGGCCATCGCCCTGCGGCACCCCTCCTTGGTGCGCGGCTTGGCCGTCCTCGACATCGCACCGGACGACTCCTCCCACGGCTACGGCTTCCATCGCCTGATCGGAGCCCTGAAGGCCCTCGACGTCCCCTCGTTCGACACCCGAGCGGAGGCCGACGCCGCACTGGCCGGCGCCGTCACGGACGCCGGCGTCCGCGCGTTCCTGTTGCAGAACCTGCACCGGTCACCCGGCGGATGGCGGTGGCTGCCCAACCTGGACCTGCTCGACCGCGCGCTGCCGTTGATCAGCGGCTGGCCCCTCGGTGTCCGCGGCACCTACGACGGCCCGGTCCTGTGGCTGCGCGGCAGCGAGTCGGGCTATGTCACCGAGGAGCACATGCCGGCGATGAAGGCGTTGTTCCCCCGCACGAGGCTCGTGACGATCAAGAACGCCGGGCACTGGCTGCACGCGGAGCAGCCGCAGGCCGTCGCCCAGTCGCTGGCCATGTTCCTGGCCAGCCTCCGCCCCGAACTGGGGAGCTGAACTCCCCCACCGTCCCTAGCCGCTGGTGATCGACTTGATCACGGTCGGCAGGTTGGGGCGCCCCGTGCCGTCACCGTTGCTCGAGTCGTGGCCCTGGAACGCCCGGTCGCTGATCGCCTGGGTCCCGGCCTCGTCCATCGTGCCGAACACCGTGTAGTTCGGGGACAGCGGGGTGTCCTGGTACACGAAGAAGAACTGCGAACCGTTGGTGTTCGGTCCGGCGTTCGCCATCGCGAGCACGCCGGCCGGATACCCCGTCGTGTGCTCGAGCTCGTCGTCGAAGCTGTAGCCGGGACGTCCGGTGCCGGTTCCGGTCGGATCCCCGCACTGCAGGATGAACATGCCCTGGGTGGACAACCGGTGGCACTCGGTGCCGTTGTAGTAGCCCTGCGCGACGAGGCTCTCGAAGGAGTGCACCGTGCACGGCGCGACCGCGCGGTCGAGCGTGACGTTGACCTTCGCGTCACCGAAGTCGATGACGACCGAGGACGTCCCCGTGGCCGGAACGTCCTTGCCGTCGGGCGCGTCGACGGGCTTCGCGGGCTGCCCACCGGGGCGATACTCACAGTTCACGGTGCCGAGCGCGGCGGACTCAGGGGTCCTGGCGGCCACCGAGGAACCGGGCGGCTGGGGCGCGCGCGTGGACTGCGGGGACTGGGCGCAGCCGGCGACAGCGAGGAGGACGGCGGCCGCGGACGCGGCGGCGAGGAGACGTGGAGTCACCCTCCCAACTTCACATTAGGGTGGGTGCATGGTCAACTTGACGCGCATCTACACCCGCACGGGCGACGGGGGCAGCACACGACTCTCCGACCTGTCCGAGACGAGGAAGACGGACCCGCGGGTGGAGGCCTATGGGGACGTGGACGAGGCCAACGCGGTCCTCGGCCTGGCCACCACGCTCGGCGGACTGCCCGACGGCGTCGTGGAGGTACTGCGCGAGGTGCAGAACGAGTTGTTCGACCTGGGCGCGGACCTCTCCAACCCGGTCGTCGCAGAGCCCAAGTGGGAGCCGCTGCGCATCGACCAGGCCAGCATCGACCGGCTCGAGGCCTGGTGTGACGAGTTCGGTGCCGCTCTTCCGAACCTGGTCAGCTTCATCCTCCCCGGCGGATCGCCCGGCGCGGCGTACCTGCACCTCGCACGGACGGTCGTCCGTCGGGCGGAGCGTACCGGCTGGGCCGCGGCCGAGGCCTACGGGTTCGAGGTCGCCCGCGGAGAGGAGCCCGGTGGCATCAACCCCTTGGCCCTGACCTACCTGAACCGGCTCTCGGACCTGCTGTTCATCTTGGGTCGGGTGGCCAACACCGACGCCGGCGACGTGCTGTGGGTGCCGGGCAAGGACCGCGCCCCGGTCGGCGACCGGGCCAGGCGCCAGCGGGAGAAGATCGCGGCCGCCCAGGCCGACCTCGACGCCTAGCTGAACGGGTCACCGCCGGACGAGCGCCCGGGAGCACCCGCCTCCGTCCAGCTGGAGAAGGCGGTGAGGTCCGGTCGGGACATGGCCAGGAGATAACCGGCATTGTGCCCGGCGAGTTCGGTGACAAGGTGCCCGTCGTACAGTTCCGTCGACTCGGACGCCGTGGGCTTCCGCACCGTCAGGACGCGCGTCTCGTGCCGGTGGAACGTCACGCGCGGACGCAGCGACAGGGAGAAGACGCGATACCACTCGAGGTCATTGCCACGGAAGCGGGCGACACCGAGGGTCCAGCCCGCTCCGGGACGCTTGAGGGAGCACTCGAAGATGCGCCCCTTGCCCGCCAACCAGCGCCGGCGGACGATCAACCAGATGACGGGGATGAGGGCACCCGCGGCCAGTAGGCCAACCGCCAGCGCGGTCCAGCTCCACCAGTCAGGCACCCACACCCCCGTCCATCGTCAGCGCCGACCGGCCGCCTTCTCGGCGGCCCGTACCTGCGCGGTGGCACGATGGTACATCTGCATCGTCTCCGTGCTGACATCACCCTTCTCCAACGCCAACTGGGCGTTGTTGAGCTGGTGCGCGGCCTCCGCCTGGTCGATCTCACGCGCGAGGCGCGCGTAGGCGTTCAGCAGGGAGACGCGGTTCTCGGCGACCGAGATGAAGCCACCGTCGACGGCGACGATCTCACGGTTGCCGTCGTTCGTGATGATCTCCACGGCCGACGGGACCAGGACGCCGAAGAACGGCTCGTGGTGGGCCAGGATGCCCAGGTCACCCTCGGTCGTCCGAGCGATGACCTGGACGGCCTCACCTTCCCAGATGAGCCCATCGGCGCTGACCACCTCGACCCGGAGCGGGCTGGAGTCGAACGCCATGCTCAGCCTTCCTTCTGGATGCGGTCCCAGTTCTCCATGACCATGTCCATGCCACCGACGTTGAAGAAGGCCTGCTCGGCGATGTGGTCGACCTCGCCGTTGCAGATCATCTTGAAGGCCTCGATGGTGTCCGCCAGCGGCACCGTCGATCCCTCGATCTGGGTGAACTTGGTGGCCATGTAGGTGTTCTGGGAGAGGAACTGCTGAATGCGGCGGGCACGGCCCACGACGATCTTGTCCTCTTCGCCCAGCTCGTCGATACCGAGGATCGCGATGATGTCCTGCAGTTCCTTGTTGCGCTGCAGGATCTGCTTCACGCGGGTGGCGGTGTCGTAGTGCTCCCGACCGACGTACTGCGGGTCGAGGATGCGCGAGGTGGAGGTCAGCGGATCCACGGCCGGGTAGAGACCACGCGAGGCGATGTCACGCGAGAGCTCGGTCGTGGCGTCCAGGTGCGCGAACGTCGTGGCCGGGGCCGGGTCGGTGTAGTCGTCGGCGGGGACGTAGATGGCCTGCATCGAGGTGATGGAGTGACCGCGGGTGGAGGTGATCCGCTCCTGCAGCTGGCCCATCTCGTCGGCGAGGTTCGGCTGGTAACCCACGGCGGACGGCATGCGGCCGAGCAGCGTGGACACCTCGGAGCCGGCCTGGGTGAACCGGAAGATGTTGTCGATGAAGAGCAGCACGTCCTGGTTCTGCACATCGCGGAAGTACTCCGCCATGGTCAGGGCCGACAGCGCGACGCGGAGGCGGGTGCCCGGCGGCTCGTCCATCTGGCCGAACACGAGGGCGGTGTCCTTCATGACGCCGGCCTCGATCATCTCGTTGATGAGGTCGTTGCCCTCGCGCGTGCGCTCACCCACGCCGGCGAACACGGAGGTGCCACCGAAGTTGTGGGCGATGCGGAAGATCATCTCCTGGATGAGGACGGTCTTGCCGACGCCGGCGCCGCCGAACAGGCCGATCTTGCCACCCTTGACGTACGGGGTCAGCAGGTCGAGCACCTTGATGCCGGTCTCCAGCATCTCGGTCTTCGGCTCGAGGTCCTCGAACTTCGGGGCCGAGCGGTGGATCGGCCAGCGCTCGTTGATCTCGACGCCGGACGCGACGAGGTCCTCGTTGAGGCAGTCGCCGATCACGTTCCAGACGCGGCCCTTGGTCACGTCACCGACCGGCACGGAGATCGGGGCGCCGGTGTCGACCACCTCGGTGCCGCGGCGCATGCCGTCGGTCGGCTTCAGGGAGATGGCGCGGACGATGTTGTCGCCGACGTGCAGCGCGACCTCGGCCGTGATCTCACGGGAGAGCTCGCCGGCGTCGATCTTGATCTTCAGCGCGTTCATGATGTCGGGCATCTGGTCGGCGGGGAACTCGACGTCCACCACCGGGCCGATGACACGCGCAACGCGGCCGACGCCGGTCGTGGTGGGGTTCTCAGCAGTCAGGGTCATGGTTGCCTCTCTCGCCTCAGTCCTGGGCGCTCGACTCGGCGAGCGCGCTGGCGCCACCGACGATCTCGGTGATTTCCTGGGTGATCTCCGCCTGGCGCGCCTGGTTGGCCTCACGCGTCAGGGATTCGATCAGTTGGTTCGCGTTGTCGGTGGCCGACTTCATGGCCCGCTGTTGGCTGGCCAGGATGGACGCCGCCGACTGCAGCAGGTAGAACCAGACGCGGCTCCGGACGTAGACCGGCATCACGGCGTCCAGCACCGTCTCGACGTCGGGCTCGAACTCGTACTGGGGGACGTGGTCGTGCTCCCCCAACTCGGTCACGCCCTCGACGACTTCCAGCGGCAACAGCCTCCGAACACGCGGGGACTGGGTCAGCATCGACTCCATGCGGGTGTAGACCGCGTGGATCTCGTCGACGCCGCCCTCCTCGTACGGGGTCAGGAAGTCCTTGATCAGGACGTCGGCGATCTCGTGCGCGTGGGCAAAGGTCGGTGCATCGCTGAAACCGTCCCACGACTGGGTCACGGAGATCTGGCGGAACTTCATGTACCCGATGCCCTTGCGGCCCACGACGTAGCGCTTGACCTCCATCCCCTGCTCCTCGAGGCGGGCCCGCATGCGGGCTCCGGCCTTGTGGACGTTGGAGTTGAAGGCGCCGTTCATGCCACGGTCGGACGTCAGGATCAGCAGCGCCGCACGGCGCGGCCGCTCGATGCGCGTGGTCAGCGGGTGCTCGAGTTGGGGCGAGCGCGTCGCCAGGGCGGAGACCGCCCGGTTCAACTCCCGCGTGTACGGCAAGGCCTTGGTGGCCGCCTGCTGCGCCCGGATGACCTTGGACGCAGCGATGAGCTCCATCGCCTTGGTGATCTTCTTGGTGGCCGACACCGACTTTCGTCGCTGCCGGAGCTCCCGCAGACTGGACGCCATGCTCAGCCCTTCTTGACCACGATCTTCTCGGCGTCGACCTCGTCGTCACCGAGCGCCTTCACGCCGGGCTGGTCGGCCGCCGGGGCGCCCTTGTCGCTGGCCTTGAAGCCCTCCTTGATCTTGTTGATCTCGGCAAGGACCGCACGCGCGGTGTCGTCGTCCCACTTCTTCGTCTCGGCGATGGTGGCCAGGATCGAGGTGTTGCGACGCAGGTGCTCCAGCAGCTCGGCCTCGAAGCGCAGGACGTCCTCGACGGCGATGTCGTCGAAGTGACCGTTGGTGCCGGCCCAGACCGAGACGACCTGATCCTCGACCGGGTACGGGCGGTACTGGCCCTGGCGCAGCAGCTCGGTGAGGCGGGCGCCCCGGTCCAGCTGACGGCGCGACGCGGCGTCCAGGTCGGAGGCGAACATGGCGAACGCCTGCATGTCACGGTACTGGGCCAGGCTGATCTTCAGCGTGCCGGCGACACCCTTCATGGCCTTGATCTGCGCGGCGCCACCGACACGGGACACCGAGATGCCGACGTCGATCGCGGGACGCTGGTTGGCGTTGAACAGGTCGGACTGCAGGAAGATCTGGCCATCGGTGATCGAGATCACGTTGGTCGGGATGTAGGCCGACACGTCGTTGGCCTTGGTCTCGATGATCGGCAGACCGGTCATCGACCCGCCACCCAGCTCGTCCGACAGCTTGGCGCAGCGCTCGAGCAGGCGGGAGTGGAGGTAGAAGACGTCACCGGGGTACGCCTCGCGGCCCGGCGGGCGGCGGAGGAGCAGCGACATGGCACGGTAGGCCTCGGCCTGCTTGGTCAGGTCGTCGAAGATGATCAGGACGTGCTTGCCCTGGTACATCCAGTGCTGGCCGATGGCCGAGCCCGCGTAGGGCGCGATGTACTTGAAGCCGGCCGGGTCGGACGCCGGGGCGTGGACGATGGTGGTGTACTCCAGCGCACCGGCCTCCTCCAGCGTCTTGCGGAGGGCTGCGATCGTCGAGCCCTTCTGACCGACGGCGACATAGATGCAGCGGACCTGCTGCTTGGGGTCACCGGTCGCCCAGTTGGCCTTCTGGTTGATGATCGTGTCGATCGCGATCGCGGTCTTGCCGGTCTTGCGGTCGCCGATGATCAGCTGACGCTGGCCACGGCCGATCGGGATCATGGCGTCGATCGCCTTGATGCCCGTCTGCAGCGGCTCACGCACCTCCTGGCGGTCCATGACGCCGGCGGCCTGGAGCTCGAGCGTCCGGCGCTCGTTGGTGTCCACGAGCTCGCCGAGGCCATCGATGGGGTTGCCCATCGCGTCCACGGTCCGGCCGAGGTAGCCGTCGCCGACGGGCACGGAGAGCACCTCGCCGGTGCGACGCACCTGCGAGCCCTCCTCGATGCCCTCGGAGTCGCCGAGCACGACGACACCGATCTCACGGACGTCGAGGTTGAGGGCGATGCCGAGAGTGCCGTTGGCGAACTCCAGCAGCTCGTTCGCCATCGCCGAGGGCAGGCCCTCGACGCGGGCGATGCCGTCACCGGACGTCACGACGGTGCCGACCTCCTCACGGGTGGAGGTGTCCGGAGTGTAGTTGGAGACAAACCGGTCGAGGGCATCCCGAATCTCGTCGGGACGAATGGTCAGATCCGCCATGTCGAATGCGTTCCTTCGCTGCGTCGCTGCTTGCTTGTAATCAGGTCTGGGTTGGCCGTCAGGCCAGCTTGCGCTGCGCGTCGGTCAGACGCCCAGCCACGGTTCCTTCGATGACCTCGTCACCCAGGGACACGTGCACACCGCCGATGACCCCCGGATCGAGGACCACGCGCAGGTTCACGTCACGACCCACCTGGCGCTGGAGGGCCGCCTTCAGGCGTGCCTCCTGCTCCGCGGTGAGCGGTCGGGCCACCCTCACGGTGGCCACCGCGCGCTCGCGCAGCTCGGCGGCCGACTTCAGGTAGTCCTCGACGGTGAGGTCGAAGGTGCGCTTCCGTGCCGCAACCGCCCTACGGGCGAGGCGGACGACGGGCGGGAGCACCTTGCCCTCGAGGAGGTCACCGAGCAGGCCCTGACGGGCCTCGACCGGCGTCCGGCGATCACCGAGCGTGCTGCGCAGCTCGGGGTTTCCGTCGACGAGGCGCTCGACCTTGAAGAGCTGGTCCTCCAGCTCATCGAGCTGCCCGGCGTCCTGGGCGGTGCGGAGCAGGGCGCGGACGCCCTGACGCTCCAGCGCCGACACGAAAGCCCCGGAACTCCCCCAACGGGCACGCGCGGCCTCGGACAGAACGGCCACCGTCGCCCCGCTGACACGACCCCCGAACAGCGACTGCGTGAGCTGGGAACGCACCACGTCCGGCGTGGACGGGTCGGTCAGCGCACGGCGGAGGGTGGGCTGGGCGCCCAGGGCCTCCACGACGGCGAACAGCTCGTCGGCCAGGGCCTCGGAAGCCGGCAGTCCGTCCAGGACGGCGTCCAGGGCCTTAAGGCGGGACTCGGCGGCTGCGCTCATGCCCGCTCCACCGGCTGGGACTCGAGGTCGGCGATGAAGCGATCCACCGTGCGGCGGGCGCGTTCGTCGTCGTCCAGCGACTCACCGACGATGCGACCGGCGAGGGTGGTCGCCAGCCCGCCGATCTCGCTGCGGAGCGAGCCGACGGCCGCGGCGCGCTCGGCCTCGATCTGGGCCTTGGCATTGGCGAGCAGTCGGCTGCTCTCCTCCGTGGCCTGCTGGCGCATGTCCGCCACGATGGCGGCCCCCTGCGTCTTGGCCTCCTCGCGGATGCGCGAGGCCTCCTCGCGAGCGGTGGCCAACTGGGCCTTGTACTCCTCGAGCGCCGCAGCGGCTTCGGCCTGGGCGGCCTCGGCCTTCTGGATGCCGCCCTGGATGGCGGCCGTGCGCTCGGCGTATGTCTTCTCGAACATCGGCACGACCACCTTCCACATCACCGCGAGGATGATCAGGAAGAGTGCGATGCCGACGAGGAGCTCCTCCGGGTGCTCCGGGAGGAGCGGGCCCAGGGGCGATTCCACGGCAAAGGGCAGCATGTGTGGCCTCAGATCAGCCGAGGACGAACGCGAGCGCGATGCCGATGATGGCGAGCGCCTCGACCACGGCGAAGCCGATCCACGCGGTGCCCATCATGGCGCCACGGGCCTCGGGCTGACGCGCGGTGCCGTTGATGACCGACGCGAAGATCCAGGCCACACCGAGGGCCGGGCCGAGGGTCGCCAGCGCGTAGCCGATCATGTTGATCGAGCCGTTGATCTCCAAGAGGGAGGAGAGGAGCATGGTTCGTTCCTTTCGGATGGTTTCTTTCTGACGAAAGCTCTACGGGTTTAGTGATCTTCGGCGATCGCCGAGGACACGTACTGGGCGGTCAGGACGGTGAAGATGTAGGCCTGGATCGCGCCGACCAGCAGCTCCAGGGCGAAGATCGCGAAGCTGAACAGGATCGACACGACGCCGGCGACGTTCAGCACCGGGACCGGGAAGTTGGTGCCCATCTGGTCCGCCGCGGTGAGCAGCATCGTGCCACCGACGACGAACACCACGATGACGAGGTGGCCGGCGAACAGGTTGGCGAAGAGACGCAGGCCGAGCGTGAGGGGCCGGACGATGATGTTGGAGAGGAATTCCAGCGGGATGATCAGCGGCCACAGGAACTTCGGCACCCCGGCGGGGAGCGTCGCGTGCTTGAGGTATCCGAACAGGCCGTGCTTCTTGATGCCCGCCCCGTTGTAGACGAGCCAGGACACCAGGGCCAGGCCCCACGCGAACCCGATCTTGGAGAACGTCGGGAACATGAACAGCGCGAACTCACCGAACAGGTTGTTCACCAGGATGAAGGAGAACAACGTCAGCAGCAGGGGGAGGTACTTGCGGAACTCCGGCCCGAGGATGTCGCGAGCGATGCCGTTGCGGACGAAGTCGTAGATCAGTTCGCCGAGCGTCTGCTTCTTGCCCGGGACGACGGACTGGCCGCGAGCCATCCAGATCCAGAACAGGACGACGAGCAGGGCGCCGATGACGGCCTGGGCCACATGGTTGTTCACCCAGTCGGGAGCAAGACCCGGGAACAGCGGACGAGAGGTGAAGCTGTGTTCGCCCGGGGGCCAAGCGCCGACCTCCAGCGGAAGGATCAGCCCATTGAGCCCACCCATAGTGCCTCCTTGCAGTACCTTCCGGACATTGGCCCGGGCCGCCTGCCAAGGCTTCAACCGGGTGCGGGACTAGACATTAGCAACGGGTTGGTCACCCCGTCACATCGAGTTTCGCCCGCCCGACTACGACGGATCGTCGTAGACGGGGACCCGCATCCGGGAGTAGACCCACAGCTCCAGTCCGAGCCAGCCCATGACCGTGCCGACGACGGAGACGAACAGGGCGACCGGGTCGAGCCACGCCCAGCGGTCGGCATGTGCCAGGACCGCGGCCAGGCCCAGGCCCAACAGGCTCACCCGGGTCACGTAGGAGGCGAACCAGGCGAACAGCACGACCTTGGGTGAGGCGTCAGCCACGACCACCTGAACCGCCAGTGCGATCGTGTAGAAAGCGACCGTCACGGCCGCCCCGATCGCGGCGGTGGCCGCCGCGTCGGTGCCGGACAGCGCGAGGAACAGGCCCACGATCGGGAAGGCCGCCACGTGCGCGCCGACCAGTCCCGCCTGCAACAGGTGCTGGGCGCGGCGCACGTTCGGGCTCAGGGCACGGCGGGACACGGTCTTCTCAGGCATGCCGAGCCCTCCATTGGGGCAGGAAGGTGAGCGTCGCCGCGAGGGCGACCCCGACGGGCAGCACGAGGGTGGACCACCAGGCGTCCGAGATACCGATGATGACCACGCCGAAGGCGATGGCGCCCGCCCACAGCCAGAGCAGCGCCACCGCGACGCGGTGGGGGTGCCCGAGTTCGAGCATCCGGTGGTGCAGGTGCTGCTTGTCGGCCTGGTACCAGAGGCGTCCGGCCGCGGTGCGGCGGATGTAGGCGGAGAGCAGGTCGAGGAACGGCAGCGCCATCACCGCCAGTGGCAGCAGCAGCGGTAGGTAGGACGAGATGAGCGCTCCCCAGCTGGCGTTGATGCGGGAGGGATCCAGCTGGCCCGTCAGGCTGATCATCGACGTCGCGAACAGGAAGCCCAGCAGCATCGAGCCGGAGTCACCCATGAACATGCGCGCCCGGTGGACGTTGTGCGGGAGGAAGCCCAGGCACACTCCCACGACCACGACCGTCAGCAGCGAACTGGTGGTGGCGCGGACGAGGTCCTGCACGTAGCTGAGCAGGTAGGCGTAGACGAAGAACGCTGCCGCGCCGATCCCGACCACCCCGGCCGCGAGGCCGTCCAGCCCGTCCATGAAGTTGATGGCATTGACGCAGACGAGGATCACGAACACCGCCAGTGCGATCGCTGCCACGTTGTCGAGCGCGATGATGCGGTCCGGCAGGGGGATCCAGTAGAACTTCACCCCGTTCAGGACCACGATGCCGGCGGCCAGGGTCTGGCCGGCCAGTTTGGCCAGGGCCCCCAACTCGAAGAGGTCGTCGACCACCCCGACGGCGCAGATCAGCAGCCCCGCCCAGAAGACGGCCCAGGCGTCGCGTTGGACCAGCTCGAAACGCCCCAGCCAGGGCAGGTTCGTCGCGAGGAGGAGCGCTGCCGTGGTGCCGGCGAGCATGGCCACTCCCCCGAAGTAGGGAATGGGGGTGGTGTGGACGTCCCGCTCGCGCACCAGCGCCACCGCGTTCCAGCGGAAGGCCAACCGGCGCGCGAGGCTGGCGCCGACGTACGTGACGCCGGCGGCCACCAGCAGCACCAGCAGGTATTCGCGCACCTCAGGCCTCGGACTCCTCGGCGATCTCCACGAGATCCGGCACCGCCTCGTTCAGCTGCTCCGCGGTGATGCGCCCCTCACGCAGGATCCGCGCCCGCGCAGTGGTCAGGTCCACGATCGTGGACGGGATGGGTCCGGCCATCGCCCCGGCGTCCAGGTAGACGGAGCAGGAGTCGCCGAGTTGGGCCTCGGCGTCCGCGATCGTCAGGGCGGCGTCCTGCCCGTGGACATTGGCGCTGCTCACGGCCAGCGGGCCGGTGCGACGCAGCAGTTCGCGCGTGAAGTCGTGGTCGGGGACGCGGACCGCGATGGTGTCGCCACGGTCCCCCAGGTCCATGCGCAGGGAATCCCGCGCGCGCAGGACGACGGTCAGCGCCCCGGGCCAGAAGGCCTCGGCCAGCCGGTGGAGGCGGTCGTCGATGCCCGCGGCGAGCGCTCCCACCATGCCGACCTCGGCGACCAGCACGGGCGGGGGGAAGTCCCGGCCGCGCTGCTTCGCGTCCAGGAGACGCTGGACGGCGGCACCCGAGGTCGCCTGGGCACCGACGCCGTAGACCGTGTCCGTCGGCAGCACGATGACCTCGCCCGCCGCGATGGCTTCCGCCGACGCGCCGAGGGCGGCCTCCGCATCAGCGATGTCGATGACGATGTGGTTCACGGAGCCATCCTGCCACCACGGCGCGCCGTCACGAACCGCGGCCGGTCCGTGAGGTCGCGGCTGTCGACGACCTGGGTGAACGAGCCCTGGCGGACGAAGACCTCGGGTGCGGATTCCTCCTGCACCTCGGCGTGCTCGGCGCCGGCCCAGCCGCCGGGCCGTAGGAGGCGGGCCGCCACGTCCGCGACCACGCGCATCGCGTCCAGGCCGTCCGGGCCCGACACCAGCGCCAGCGCCGGGTCGAAGTCGCGCACCTCGGCCGGGACGTCCGACCAGTGGTCCAGCGGGACGTAGGGCGGGTTGGCCACGACGAGGTCCACCGTGCCGTCCAGTTCGGTCAACGCGTCAGCCATGTCGCCGAGCCGGATGTCCACGTCGAGGCCCGCGAGATTGCGCACCAGGTAGGCGTGGGCGTCCGGCGACAGCTCGACGCAGTGGTAGTCGGCGTCCGGGTGCTCGGTGGCGAGCGCCTTGGTGATGGCGCCCGATCCCGCACAGAGCTCGACGACGACGGGCCGTCCCCCGGCTGCACCTCGCTCGGCGAGCCGCTCGAGCGCCCACCCCGTCATGACCTCGGTCTCCGGGCGCGGGATGAACACCCCGGGCCCGACCTCGAGTTCGACGGTCCGGAACCAGGCCCGTCCGGTCACGTGCTGCAGGGGCTCCCCCGCCACGCGGCGATCCACGAGGGCGTCCAGCGTGGCCAGCGCCGCGGCGTCCGGTGCCGGGGCCAGCAGGAGGCGCCCCGGCTCGACGCCGAGCACGTGAGCGAGCAGGATGCGGGCCTCGTGCACGGGGATCCGCCCCCCGAGGCGCGCGACCAGGGCCGAGTTGGACTCAGGCACCGGCGGACGCCAGCCGCTCGGCCAGGTCGGCGGCCTGCAGGGCCTCGATGATCCCGGACATGTCCCCGCCGAGCACGGCGTCGAGGTTGTGCGCCTTGTAGCCGATCCGGTGGTCGGCGATCCGGTTCTCCGGGAAGTTGTAGGTGCGGATGCGCTCCGAGCGGTCGACGGTGCGCACCTGCGACTTGCGGGCACTGGACGCCTCGGCCGCGGCCTGCTCGTCGGCCAGGGCCGCCAGTCGCGCCTTGAGGATGCGCAGTGCCGAGGCCTTGTTCTGCAGCTGGCTCCGCTCGTTCTGGCACGTCACGACCGTGCCGGTCGGCAGGTGCGTCAGGCGGACGGCGGAGTCGGTGGTGTTGACGCCCTGCCCGCCCTTGCCGGAACTGCGATAGACGTCCACGCGCAGGTCGTCCTCGTTGATCTCGATGTCGCTGTCGTCCTCGACGTCCGGCATCACGAGGACCCCGGCGGCCGACGTGTGGATGCGGCCCTGCGTCTCGGTCACCGGCACGCGCTGGACGCGGTGCACACCACCCTCGAACTTCAGGACGCCGTACGGCGAGGCGTCGGGGCCGGCACTGGCGGCACCGTGGACGGCCATCGTCAGCGACTTGATGCCGCCGAGGTCGGTCTCCGTGGAGTCCAGGACCTCGACCTTCCAGCCACGGGTCTCGGCGTACTTGCTGTACATGCGGAAGAGGTCGCCGGCGAACAGGGCCGACTCCTCGCCGCCCTCACCGGACTTGATCTCCAGCAGAGCGTCCATCGAGTCGTGGGGGTCACGGGGGGCGAGCAGTTCGGCGAGCTTCTCCGACGCCACGGCCAACTGCGCCTCGAGGGCGTCGGCCTCCTCGGCGAACTCGGGGTCGTCGGCGGCGAGCTCCCGGGCCGCGGCGAGGTCGGCGACCAGCGCCTCGTGCTCGCTGAGCGCCCGCACCACGCCGGTCAACTCGGAGTAGCGGCGTCCGACCTTGCGCGACAACGCCATGTCGGCGTGCGTCGCGGGGTCGGACATCCGCTGCTCGAGTTCTGCATACTCCGCGCGCAGCGCGTCCGTGTTGGTGAACATCCGACCTCGGTTCTCGGCGGGGAATGAGCAACGCCGGGTGCCAGCGACCTGCTGGCACCCGGCGTGCGGAGAAGTTACTTGGCCTTCTTGGCGCCGTAGCGCTTCTCGAAGCGGGCGACGCGGCCGCCGGTGTCGAGAATCTTCTGCTTGCCGGTGTAGAACGGGTGGCACGCCGCGCAGACCTCGGCGCGGATCTGGCCGCCCTTGGCGGTCGAGAAGGTGGTGAACGTGTTGCCACAGGTGCACGTGACCTGGGTCTCCACGTAGTCCGGGTGGATGCCCTGCTTCATGAAAGTCTCCTTGAGATGGGACGTTTCCGGGTCGCCGAAATCGAAATGGCGGGTCATGGGGCCCAAGGCGTGAACCGGAACCGACGACCCATTCTGCCGCAAGCGGGCGCAGAACCCAAACCGGGGCGGAGGCGCACTGCCGCGACGGCGACCCAGCGGCCCGCTCAGAGGATCGGCACCCGCCTCATGACGGTCGACGGCCGGGGAGCCGACATCATGTCCGCCTTGGCCCGTGCGCGTTCGGGGTCGTCGACGAGCGCCGCCGCCCGCACGAGTGCAGCGTCCAGGTCGGCGGCGAGCCGGCGCTGTTCGCTGCTGCGCAGGGGGTAGCTGGGCGGGTCGGTCGGATCGAGGTCACCCATCGCGCCGCGCCCGAGCGCGTAGCCGGACAGGAAGCGCGGCAGCGTCTCCAGCATCGCCCGGTACCGCACCCAACGGTGGTTGTCCCAGCCGGTCGCCTCCCCGAAGGTCTTGGTGGTGAACTTCTCGACCATCACCTCGGCGGCCACGCGCCCGCGCTCGGCGAGCCCCTCGATGGTCCGGGTGTCCATGAACAGGTTGAGCCCACCCTCGGACCCGGACTGCAGGACCCGCACCACCCTGTCCCGCATGCCGGGGGTGCCGAGCTGGCTGGCGTCGGCCCACTCCCGGGAGGTGGCCAGGGCCGCGGAGAAGAAGCTGGCCAGCGCCCCGAAACCCGAGTCCTCGATCGTGCGGTGGGTCGGTTGGACGGCGCGGTTGTCACGCGCCCAACGCAGGTTCTGCCGTTGGTCGGTCGAGGGCTCGGCGCCGTCCGCGAAGCCGCCGAGGTCGATGCAGAAGGTGGGCCGGGTCGGGAGCGGGGCATCGAACAGGTGGACCGGGAAGTTGCTGCAGAAGCCGCCGTCGGTGAACCACACGCGCCGGAACTCGGGGGTCTCGGTCTGTTCGCCGCCGCGGCGGATCGTCCAGAGTGGCACCGCCGAGATGAGCAGCGGGAAGCTCAGCGACATGCGCACCGACACGATGACCGGCAGCAGGTGCGGCTCGGGAAGACGGCGAAGGTGGCGTGGGTGGGCCGCGGCCGCGGCGTCCTCCTCCGACCACGCCTGCTCCTCCCCCGCGACTTCGGGACGCGCGGGCGCCGCCGCCGCCAGGGCGTCCATCACGTGCGCGGGGAAGAGCCGACGCCAGGCGGCCGGCTCGTAGAAGAACACGCGCGTGTCCCACGGCATCTCGTAGGGACGCGCCTGGGTGAGGCAGGTGCTGACCATCCGCAGGTCGATCCGCCGATCGGCGATGGGCACCGGACGCGCCTCGTCCGAGCCGGTCCACAGGTGGCCGTACAGCAGGGGCCCGGTGCCCCGGCCGGGCCCGGCGAGCTGGTCGATCTGGTCCGACAGCCAATCGGTGAACCCCGGGCCCCGGCCGGTGGACAGCCCGGTGCAGATGCCGAACAGGTTGTCGGGGACGTCCCGGCCCACCGTCCGCCAGACCCCGCCGGCCACGCCGATCGCGACACCGAGGACGAGGATCACCAGGCCCGCGAGCACGAATGCGATGCCGAGCCCGAGGCGTCCGGATGCCAGGGCGGCGACGATCAGGGCGAGGCCGGGCAGGCCACCCACGAGGGCCCGCACCGGGTAGCCGCGCAGCAGCGCTCCCCCGACGGCCAGCAGGCGGGCGGCCCCCTGCTTGGCGGCACCCGGCGCATCGTGCCCCGTCGCCGTCAGCAGGACGCCGAGCAGGGGCTCGGTCGAGGGCTGGGCCTGGAACAACGCGGCCAGGCGGCCGTCCGACAGCGTGCCGGGGATCGCGTCCAGACGGTCGAAGCCGCCGCCGGCACGCCCGAACTCCGCCGCCGCGCCGAGCGCTGCACCGATGGCACCGGCCGACGCACCACCCAGGCTGCGGAGCCGGTAGTGACGGCTGAACTCGGTGAGGGCCCGCGGGTACACCACCCCGCTGGTGATGCCACCCTTCATGACGACGTCACACTGGGGCATGGCGTCAGGTTCGAACGCGCGGGTCTGGGACACCTGAGTCTCCTTCGGGGGGGGCCACACTCGTACGCCAAGCGTGAGCGGGCGCGCCCCCCGGTGACAAGGGGCAGGCCGCCCCCTGCGTCGGGAGAAGGAGGGTCAGTCGTTGCTGGGTGTCGTCCGGCTGATCAGGTGCAGGAACTCGAGGTTGGTCTGCGTCTTCTTCAGGCGGTTGATCAGCATCTCGAGCGCGGCCTGGTCGTCGAGGCCGGACAGGACGCGACGGAGCTTCCACATGATCGCGAGCTCCTCGCGGGTCATGAGCTGCTCCTCGCGGCGGGTGCCGGATGCCACGGCGTCGATCGCCGGGAAGATGCGCTTGTCGGCCAGGTCGCGGCGCAGGCGCAGCTCCATGTTGCCGGTGCCCTTGAACTCCTCGAAGATCACCTCGTCCATCTTGGAGCCGGTCTCGACCAGCGCCGTGGCCAGGATCGTGAGCGAGCCGCCGTTCTCGACGTTGCGGGCCGCGCCGAAGAACTTCTTCGGCGGGTACAGCGCCGCGGAGTCGACACCGCCGGACAGGATGCGGCCGGACGCCGGCGCCGCGAGGTTGTAGGCGCGGGAGAGGCGGGTGATGCCGTCCAGCAGCACGACGACGTCGTGGCCGAGCTCCACCAGGCGCTTGGCCCGCTCGATCGCCAGCTCCGCGACCGTGGTGTGGTCGTCGGCCGGACGGTCGAACGTGGACGCGATGACCTCGCCCTTGACCGAGCGCTGGAAGTCGGTGACCTCCTCGGGACGCTCGTCGACCAGGACCACCATGAGGTGCACCTCGGGGTTGTTGGTCACGATCGAGTTCGCGATGGACTGCATGACCATCGTCTTGCCAGCCTTGGGCGGCGACACGATGAGGCCACGCTGGCCCTTGCCGATGGGCGCGACCAAGTCGATGATGCGCCCGGTCATGTTGGTCGGGATCGTCTCGAGGCGGAAGCGCTCCTGCGGGTAGAGCGGCGTGAGCTTGTTGAACTCCGGACGCCCCTTGGCCTGCTCGGGATCCGTCCCGTTGATGGTCTCCACCCGGACGAGCGGGTTGTACTTCTGGCGCTCCCCCTCGCGCTGGGCGCGCATGACGCCGGTGACGACGTCACCCTTGCGGAGGTTCCACTTCTTGACCATCGACAGCGACACGTAGGCGTCGTTGGTCGAGGGAAGGTATCCGGTCGTGCGGACGAACGCGTAGCTGTCGAGCACGTCGAGGATGCCGGAGATCGGCGTCAGGACATCGTCATCGGAGACGGTGGGCTCTGCCTCCATGCGCGACAGGTCAGGGCCCTGCGGACCCCGACCGCTGCGCTGGCGCTGGTTGCGGTCGCGGCTCCGGCGCCGGCGGTTGCGGCGTCCGCCCTGGCCGTCGTCGTCGTAGTCGTTGCGGTGCTGCTGCTGTTGCTGCTGGGGCGGGCGCGCCTCCTGCTGCTCGGCACGGGGCTGCTGGTCACCGCCCTGAGCCTCAGCCTGGGCGTTGTCGCCGCCGTCCCGGTTGCGGTTCCGGTTGCGGCTGCGGCGGCCGGGCTCGGCGGCCAGGGCCTCCAGTCGCGCGGCCACGTCATCCTGGCCGGCGGGCGTCTCGACGGAGTCGCCGCCCGTCTCGCCGCGCTGCTCGCGCTGCTCGCGCTGCTCGCGGCGCTCGGCCGGAGCCGCTGCCGCGGTCTCCGACGTGGTCAGGGCGGGCTGCGCTTCGGGAGCACCCTCGGGACGACCCGCGCGTCGACGCGAGCGCTGCACGGCCACACCCTCGGTCGGGGCGCCCCGGTCCGGCGCGGGCTGCGTGGCCTGCACCGGAGCGGCCTGGGTGGCGGGCGCCGCATGCTGGGCGGCAGGGGCCGCACCCCCCTGGGCTTGACGAATGGCTGAGACGAGTTCCGCCTTGCGCAGTCCGGCGGACTTCACGCCGAGTGAACTGGCGACCTTCTTCAGGTCGGGCAGGAGCATCGAGTCGATGTTGGTCACGAAGGTCCTCTCGTGGTCCCCGCGCGGCACCGTGCCTGACGGGGTTCGGCGCGGTGCAGGCCCGAAGGGCTCGGCAGGACGCCGTAGGTGAAGGAGCAGGTCATCGCCGGTACCCGGCCGCCCGACCTGTGCAGGCGATCGCACCTGTTGTGCGCTGATCAGCCTAGCACGCCCTCGGGGGCGTGCGAGCGCAGCCCCTTGCGGCGCGCCGCGAGGATGCCGCACAGGAGCAAGAAGGCGATCCCTGCGACGACGCCCGCGTTGACGACGACCTGCTGGCCCACCGTGTAGGTGAGTTCGACGCCGTCACCGCCGGGCAGTTGCTTGAAGGGGGCGTGGAGCGTCCACACCGCGTAGAAGAGCCCCAGCACCCGGACCGACACCGCGAGGTGGCGATCCAGCACCAGCACGGCCGTCAGCGGCACGATCCAGACGTAGTGGTGGGACCAACTGATCGGAGAGGCCAACAGGCTCGTCAGGCCGGCGATGCAGATGCCCAGTCGCTGCTCCCCCGCGCGCTGCACGAGCACGGCCGCCGCGATGCCGAGCACGACCACGACCACGCTCAGCACGAGCCCGCCCCGGGACAACTCTCCGAACAGCCGGGCCCACATCCCCATCACGGACTGGTTGGTCTTGAACACGATGCCCGCGTTGATGCCCGAGTCACCCGACATCAGCCCGCCCCAGTAGTGGAGGGACCCCTGCGGCATGAGGAGGAAGCCCAGCCCGGTGGCGGCGACGAAGGTGAAGAAGGCGACCAGCCCGGGACGCCGACGCCCGGCGAAGAACTGCTGGGCCGCCACGGTGGCCGGAGTCAGCTTCACGGCCGTGACGAGACCGATCCAGAACCCCTCGGGCAGAAGGCGCCGCGGGAGGACCCGGCGCCCCGGCATGGAGTCCAGGACCGCCGCGGCCGCGAGGAGGACCCCCAACTGTCCGAAGCCCAGCGTCTCCCGGACCGGTTCGGCCAGCCACACCGCGGCCATCGTCACGACCGACAGCACCCACCCGGACAAGCCCAACCGGTACAGCATGGCCATGAGCAGGGCGACCGTGAGGGCGATCCAACCGACCTGCGCGACGCCGAGGTCGATCCACGCCAGCGGTCCGGTGAACAGCGCGGCGAACGGCGGGTAGATCCAGGGCAGGCCCTCGGCGATGTAGAAGTCCTGGCCGGCGAGCATCATCTGGCCGGTGCGCCGGTAGACGTCGAGGTCGATCATCGCCGGACGCCACGGGTCGAACGAGCCGCCCGTGATGGTGGTCGCCCCCGCCCACAGGCCCGCGAAGAGCGGGGGCAGGAACAGCACCAGCGCCCAGAGGACCGATCCGAGGGTGAGGTGGTGGCGTTGCGTGGGGACCGCTACGGGATCAACCAGCCGTGACACGGTCGGCCGCCTCGAGGAACTCGGCGCGCAGTTGGTCGTAGTCGCGGGCGACGGGGTACTGCGGGAACTCGGCCACGACGCTGTCGGGCGGGCTGAACAGGATGCCCGCGTCGGCCTGACCGAGCATGCCGGTGTCGTTGTAGGAGTCACCGGTGGCGACGACCTGCAGGTTCAGCGACTGGAAGGCCGCGACCGCCTTCGTCTTCTGGTCCTGCTGGCGCAGCCGGTAGGCGACGATGCGGTCGTCGACGATCTCCAGGTTGTGGCACAGCAGCGTCGGGTGGCCGAGTTGGGCCATCAGCGGCATGCCGAACTGGTAGAAGGTGTCGGACAGGATGACGACCTGGAAGCGCTCGCGCAGCCAGTCGAGGAACTCCGCCGCACCGGGCAGCGGGCCGAGGCCCGCGATGACCTCCTGGATCTGCGACAGCGAGATGCCGTGCTCGTCCAGCACCTTCAAGCGGTGGGTCATCAACTCGTCGTAGTCGGCGATGTCGCGCGTGGTCAGGCGCAGGGCGTCGATGCCGGTGCGCTCGGCGACGTTGATCCAGATCTCGGGGACGAGGACGCCCTCGAGGTCGAGGCAGGCCACCAGCATGTCAGGCTCCTTCCACACGCAGCACGCGCACGTCACCCAGGACGTCGCCGCCCTGCAGCAGTTCGTCGACGACGGCCCGGATGTTGCCGTCCGGGGCCCGGTGGGTCGTGATGCCGAGGCGGGCGGAGGCGTACGAGCCGTACGTCTGCTCCTGGCGGACCGCCGCGATGGACACGTTGCGGCGGGCCATGGCGTCCGCGACCCGGGAGAGGACGCCGGGCTCGTCCCGGACCGTCATGGCCACGTAGTAGGCCGACACGACGAGCGAGGGGTCGGTGATGCCGGGCGAGGTGTAGGCCGACTCCCCGTGCCCCGCCACGCCGCGGACACGGTTGCGGGCGGCGGTGACGACGTCGCCGAGCACGGCGGACGCCGTGGGAGAACCGCCCGCGCCCGGGCCCATGAACATGAGGCGTCCGGCGTTCACCGACTCGATGAACACGGCGTTGTAGGCGCCGCGGATCCCGGCCAGCGGGTGCTCCTGCGGCACCAACGTCGGGTGGACGCCGACCGCGACCGTTCCGTCGGCGGAGATCGAGCACTGGGCCAACAGCTTGATGACGCACCCGAGCGACTCTGCCGCCCGGACGTCCTCGGCCGTCACCGAGGAGATGCCCTCGGTGTCGACGTCGTCCAGCGTCACGCGCGTGTGGAAGGCGAGCGAGGCCAGGATGGCCGCCTTCGCAGCAGCGTCGTGGCCCTCGACGTCGGCGGTGGGGTCGGCCTCGGCGAAGCCCAGGCGCTGGGCGTCCGCCAGGGCGTCGCCGAAGGAGACACCGTGGGTGTGCATCTGGTCGAGGATGTAGTTGGTCGTGCCGTTCACGATGCCCTTGACCGCGGTGACGGCGTCGCCGACCAGCGATTCACGCAGGGGCCGGATGATCGGGATGGCGCCGGCGACGGCGGCCTCGTAGTACACGTCGACCTCGGCCTTGGCCGCCGCCTCGTAGATCTCCGCCCCGTGCTGGGCCAGCAGCGCCTTGTTCGCGGTGACGACCGACTTGCCGGCCTCGATCGCGGCGAGGACGTACTCGCGCGCCGGACTGATGCCACCGATGAGCTCGATGACGAGGTCGACGTCCGGCCTGGTCACGAGGCCCTGCACGTCGTTGGTGAGCAGCGACGGGTCGATGCCGGGGCGCTCGGTCGCCCGACGGACGCCGATGCCGACGAGTTCCAGCGGGCGCCCGACGCGCGCACGGAGGTCGTCGGCCTGCTCGAGCAGGATGCGGGCCACCTGCGAGCCCACCACACCGCAGCCCAGGAGGGCCACCCGCACGGGGGCATCACCGAGGGTCATCATGGGAAGTCAGTCCTCAATCTTGGGGTCGAGGCCGGCGTCCAGCGCCAGCAGGTCGTCCAGCGTCTCCCGCCGGATCATCGTCGTGATCCTACCGTCCCGCACCGACACGACCGGCGGGCGGGGCGTGTGGTTGTAGTTGCTGGCCATGGAGCGACTGTAGGCACCCGACGCGGGCACCGCGAGGATGTCGCCGATGCCGGTGTCGGCCGGCAGGAAGACGTCCCGGACGAGGATGTCTCCACCCTCGCAGTGCAGGCCGACCACGCGCGACAGCAGGGGCGTGGCCGGGCTCACCCGGTTGGCCAGGATGGCCGAGTACTCCGCGGCGTACAGGGCGGGGCGGATGTTGTCGCTCATGCCGCCGTCGACCGAGACGTAGCGGCGCTGCTGTCCCCCGCCGACCTCGACGCTCTTGGTCGTGCCGACGGTGTACAGCGCGGTGCCCGCGGGACCGGAGATCGCGCGGCCCGGCTCGATGGACAAGATGGGCTTGTCGAGACCGAAGGCTCGGCACTCGTGGGCGATGATCTCGTCGAGCCCCTTGGCCAGGTCGTGCGGCGTCGCCGGGGAGTCGTCGATGGTGTAGGCGATGCCGAAGCCGCCGCCCAGGTTGAGCTCCGGGAGCGTGACGCCGGTGGCCTCCTTGAACTGGCTCATCAGTCGCAGCGTGCGGCGGGCGGCCACCTCGAAGCCGTTGGTGTCGAAGATCTGGCTGCCGATGTGGGAGTGGATGCCCCGCAGTTCGATGTTCGCCGACCCGTGGCAGCGCACCAGCGCCACGAGCGCCTGCCCCCCGGAGATGGAGAAGCCGAACTTCTGGTCCTCGTGGGCGGTGGCGATGTACTCGTGGGTGTGCGCCTCGACGCCCGTGGTCACGCGGACCTGGACTACCGCCTTGGTGCCGAGCTCCTCGGTCAGGCGCTCGAGGCGGCTGATCTCGTCGGGGGAATCCACCACGATGCGCCCCACGCCCTCGGTGAGCGCGAGCCGCAGGAGGGCGTCCGACTTGTTGTTGCCGTGCAGGCCGATGCGGGCCGGGTCGAAGCCCGCGCGCAGGGCCAACGTGAGCTCACCCAGGCTGGCGACGTCCAGGTTGAGGCCGGACTCCGCGATCCATCGGGCGACGGTGCCGGACAGGAAACTCTTGGAGGCGTAGTAGACCTTCCACTCGTGGAAGGCCTCGCGCCACGTCAGCGCCCGGCCGCGGAAGTCGACCTCGTCGATCACGTACACCGGGGAACCGACCTGCTCGACGATCTCGCTCACGGTGAGCCCGCCGATCCGGAGCGCGCCGTCGTCGTGGCGTGAGACCGTGCCGCTCCACAGGCCGTCGACCAGCGCGTTGGCGTCCGTGGGCTTGACCAGCCAGTTCGGGGCCGCGGAGACCGCGTCCGCGTGAATGGCGCCGGCGACGTGCATGTGGGTCATGCGGCCATTTTTCCATGATCGCCGCTCCCCTCCCAGCCCGCGCCAGCGGTCGGACGGGGTGCGCCGGGTCGGGTGCAGGCGATCCGCGCCGGGGAGGCCCCGTCGCGGGTCCGGCGCGCATCCTGTCACGCTCGCTCCCCTCAGGAGTGCCAAGATCCCTTGTCGTGGTGATCCCACACCCGGGAAAGCACTGGCGACGGTGACCGAATGCGCGTCTGTCCACATCCGTGGCCGGGCGAGGGACGCCCCGTCCACACCCGCGAGGACTCGGTGACCGAACCGGGGAGGGACCGCCCATGGTCCGTGCATGAACGAACGCATCGAGGCCGCATTCGACGGGCCCTTCCTGGTGGCCGCGCAGCACCCCGCGCTGAGGCATGCCATCCGGCGAGCGGTGGGCCGCCGGGAGATCGAGCGGTTCCTGCCGGGCCTCTACATCCGGCCGGGCACGACCCTGGCGTGGCGCGAGCGCGTCACCGCCCTCCGCCTGGCAGTGCCGGACGCCGTCATCACCGGGGTCGCCGCCGCCAAACTCACCTTCTGGCCCGAATTGGACGATCCCCAGGTCGTGGAAGCCGTCGCCGAACTTCGCCCGCGAGAGGGGTACGCGTTCTCCCGCCGCCGCGTACCACGGAGCCACAGGCGGACACTCGACGACGGCACGTGGGTCACGTCCCGGCCGCGCACCGCGCTGGATCTGGTCGCGACGCTGGGTGGGTCCGCCATCGACCGCGCCCTCCGCTCCGGCATGGACCTGGCCGACCTGCGTCGCGTCACCCGCGACCTGGCCGGCGGCCGTGGCGGGCGGAAGCGGACGCGCCTGGTCGAGGAATCCCGCGACAGGCCCTGGTCCCCGGCCGAGCGCGCGGGCCATGCGGCCCTGCACGCGGCGACGATCGAGGGTTGGAAGGCCAACCTGAAGCTCTCCTTCGGGTCGAGCACCTACGCGCTCGACATCGCGTTCCCGGCTCTCCGGCTGGCCGTCGAGATCGACGGACGGAGCTACCACGAGAACGACGGCTCCTTCGCACGCGATCGCCGGCGGGACCGGGTGCTGGCCGAGCACGGCTGGCAGACCATTCGCTTCACCGCCGCGGAGGTGTTGGGAGACCCGGTCGAATTCGTGCGGTCGGTGTGTGCGGTGCTGGACGCCCGGGCACGACTGCTCGGACTCACGTGAGGGCGCGCGCCCTGGCGCGTCTGGGGCGTCCGCGCACCCTGTCACGCTCGCGACGCGTGGCGAGCACCACCAGGACCCGTTGACCTGCCGCGATGCAGACCGGGCGCCCGCGCCGGCGTGACGGCATGCGCAGCGCTCCGCCGCCTCCCGCGAGTGAGGCAGCATGCCGGGAACCCGCCCACGACGCACTGCCCGCGAGTCCCGTGCTACAGTCGTCGTCGGCCCTTTCGGGCCATGGGCCCCCTTAGCTCAGGGGATAGAGCACCGCCCTCCGGAGGCGGGAGCGCAGGTTCGAATCCTGCAGGGGGCGCCAAGGATTCCGATCCGCAAGGATTGCCATCCGTCACCGTGGCCGGACACCGCCGGTCAGCGCGGCACGCGCCTGGCGTACTCGTTGGCGATGCCGGCGACCTCGGCCAGGTACTGCTCGGACCGGTTGTAGCCGATGACCGCGTTGCGCCAGCCGCCCGCCGACTCCATGCCACCGGACGCGCACAGGTAGCGTCCCGCCGCCAGCGCCGCGTCGTCGATGTTGTGCGGGTCCTTCACGCCGTCCCCATTGCCGTCGGCGCCGTGCGACGCCCACGTGGAGGGGATGAACTGCATCGGCCCGACCGCCCTGTCCCACGTGCCGTCGCCGTCGAGGGCGCCGCCGTCGGTGTCGGGGATCGAGGCGAACCCCTTGCCGTCGAGAGCGGGACCGATGATGTGCGGTCGCGTGGTGCCGTCCGCCGCCAGCACCGCGCCGCCGTACGAACCGTGGCGCGACTCGACCTGGCCGATGGCCGCCAGGGTGTTCCACCCGAGCGAGCAACTGGCCCGCTCACGCTGCAGCGTCAGGGTGGCCAGTGCGTACGCCTCGAGGGCCCGCCGCGGCACTCCGGTGGCGGCGACCACGTCGTCCAGCCAGCGCGGATCCGGCCGACTCCCCGGCCGGGGGGCGGAGGCGGTCTGACTCCTCGCCGGTCGCGCCGTGGGGGTCGGCACCGGCTCCGCGGACGCCGCGGGCTCGGCCCACGGAGGTGTCGGGGTCGGGGTCGGCCCGGGATGCGGAAGAGTCGTCGGCTCGGGTGAGGGTTCCCCGCCCGGTGGAGCCGACGCCGGTTCGGCGGGTGCGACGGTGGCGGCGTCCACCACGGCGGGGGGCCCGGGCATGGCGTGGGACGTGGGCGCCTGCCGGGTCGCGAGGGCACCTGCCACGATGCCGCCGACCAGCACCACGACCAGGCCGCCACCGGTCGCCGCGACCCAACCGCTCGATCGGTTCGACGTCGTCGGGACGTCGGGGGTGTCGGTCTCCACGCACCCAGTGTGCGTCAGCGCTGACGCCAGAGCGATCCGGCCCTCCCCGGTGGGGGCCCGCGGAGTGACCCGCCGCACGGCATCGGCAGTTATGGCACGCCGCGTTTCCTCGCTACGATCGCCTCGGGGGCGACGTCGACGGGTCGTCCCGTGCGATCTGATGGAAGAAGGCGATTGTGGCGACGGCGCCCGGCAACAACTCCAACGACGACCTCTCGAACTTCGGAGCCAATGACTGGCTGATCGAGGAGATGTTCGAGGCCTACACCAAGGATCCCGGTTCGGTGGATCCCTCCTGGCGTGACTTCTTCGCCAGTCGTGCAGGCACGACCCCCCCGGCCCCGGCCACGCCTGCGGCGCAGCCCGTTCCCCAGACCCAGGCCGTCCCGGAAGCCCAGCCCGCCGCTCAGCAGGCAGCCCCGGCCGCCCCCGCTCCGGCACCGAAGGCCGCCGAGGCCCCGGCCCAGAAGCCCGCCACCGAGCCGGCTGCGGCCAAGCCCGCCCCGGCCACCACGTCGCCCGCGCCGCAGGCGCGCCAGGAGTCGGCGACCGGCCCCAAGAACCCCGGCTCGGCCGGTGGCCTCTCGGCGAACCGCCCCTCGGCGCGTCGCAAGATCGAGGAGGCCGAGGCGCCCACGCGCACCGTGATGCGCGGCGCCCCCATGCGCACGGCCAAGAACATGGACCTCTCGCTGTCCATGCCGACGGCCACGTCCGTCCGCAACGTGCCGATGAAGCTCATCATCGAGCAGCGCGACATCGTCAACAAGCACCTGGCCCGCACCACCGGCGGCAAGGTCTCGTTCACGCACCTGCTGGGCTACGCGATGGTCAGGGCCATCGCGATGATCCAGGACATGAACGTGGGCTACGACGAGGAGAACGGCAAGCCCGTCCTCATCACCAACCACCAGGTCAACCTGGGCCTGGCGATCGACATGCCCCGGCCGGACGGCAGCCGCACCCTGATCGTGCCGAACATCAAGGCCGCCGACCAGATGAACTTCCGTGAGTTCTGGCAGGCCTACGAGGCGATGGTCAAGAAGGCTCGGAACAACGAGCTCACCGTCGACGACTTCGCCGGCACCACCGCGTCGCTCACCAACCCCGGCGGCATCGGGACGTCGCACTCCGTGCCGCGCCTCATGCCCGGCCAGGGCGTCATCCTCGGCGTCGGCTCGATCGACTACCCGCCGGAGTTCCAGGCTGCGTCCGACCAGCGCATCAAGGAACTGGGCGTCAGCAAGATCACGACGCTCACCAGCACCTACGACCACCGTGTCATCCAGGGCGCCACGTCGGGCGAGTTCCTGAAGGTGATGCACGAGCTGATCATCGGCAAGCACGACTTCTACGACGAGATCTACCTGTCGCTGCGCGTGCCGTACGTCCCGCTCCGCTGGGCATCCGACGACTCCGCGCACCGTCCCTACGAGCTCTCCAAGGGCGCGCGCGTCGTCCAGCTCATCGACGCGTACCGCAGCTGGGGCCACCTCATGGCCGACATCGACCCGCTCGAGTACCAGCAGCGCAGCCACCCCGAGCTCGAGCTCGAGGCGCACGGCCTCTCCATCTGGGACCTCGACCGCGAGTTTCCCGTGGGCGTCTTCGGCGGCCACGAGAAGGACACCATGACGCTGAAGGACGTGCTGGTCCAGCTCCGCACGGCCTACTGCGGCCACGTCGGCGTCGAGTACATGCACATCGCCCACACCGAGCAGCGCCGCTGGGTGGAGTCGCACTTCGAGAGCCCGAGCATCCGCTGGGGCCGCGAGGAGCACCTGCGCATCCTCGACAAGCTCAACGAGGCCGAGATCTTCGAGACCTTCCTGCAGACGAAGTTCGTGGGCCAGAAGCGCTTCTCCCTCGAGGGTGCCGAGGGCACCATCGTCATGCTCGACGAGATCTGCGACATGGCCGCCAACGAGGGCCTCGACGAGGTCGCGATCGGTATGCCGCACCGCGGCCGCCTGAACGTCCTGGCCAACATCGTCGGCAAGAGCTACGGGCAGATCTTCCGTGAGTTCGAGGGCTCCATCGACCCCAACCAGGTCATGGGCACCGGCGACGTGAAGTACCACCTGGGCGCCGAGGGCAAGTTCACCTCGCTGAGCGGCAAGACCATCCGGACGTCCGTGGCCGCCAACCCGAGCCACCTGGAGGCCGTCAACCCGGTCCTGGAGGGCATCGCACGCGCCAAGATGGACGCCGCGGGCACCCTCGAGCAGGGCGCCGTCCTGCCCGTCCTGCTGCACGGCGACGCGTCGTTCTCCGGCCAGGGCGTCGTCTACGAGACGCTGCAGATGAGCCAGCTCCGCGGCTACAAGACCGGCGGCACCATTCACGTCGTCGTCAACAACCAGGTCGGCTTCACCACCGCCCCGTCCGAGTCGCGGACATCGACCTACTGCACCGACGTGGGCAAGGCGATCGGCGCCCCGATCTTCCACGTCAACGGTGACGACCCCGAGGCCGTGGCCCGCGTCGGACGCCTCGCGTTCGAGTACCGCCAGCGCTTCCAGGCCGACGTCATCATCGACCTCGTCGCGTACCGCCGTCGTGGCCACAACGAGGGCGACGACCCGAGCTTCACCCAGCCGAAGATGTACGACCTCATCGAGCAGAAGCGCTCCGTGCGCCGCCTCTACACCGAGGCGCTCATCGGCCGTGGCGACATCTCGACCGAGGACGCCGAGGGCGTGATGGAGAAGTTCCGCGCCCGTCTCGAGGGCGTGTTCAAGGAGGTCAAGTCCGCCGACGAGGAGGACGACTCCTACCGCAAGGTGCCGTTCTACCCCGCCAAGCTGGGCCAGGAGCAGGGCACCGCGATCTCACGCGAGGTCATGCAGCGCATCGCGGACGCCCAGGTGACGTTCCCCGAGGGGTTCAACGTCCACCCGAAGGTGCTGCCGCAGATGCAGCGTCGCGCCGACTCGATCGCCACCGGCCCCATCGACTGGGCCACGGCGGAGTTGCTGGCCTTCGGCTCGCTGCTGATGGAGGGCCGGACGGTCCGCCTCACCGGCCAGGACAGCCGCCGCGGCACGTTCTCCCAGCGCTTCGCCGCGGTCGTCGACCGGGACACGAACGAGGAGTACGTCCCGCTCAAGCACCTGACCGATGACCAGGGCCAGTTCCACGTGTTCGACTCGCTGCTGAGCGAGTACGCGGTCATGGGCTTCGAGTACGGCTACTCGGTGGCGTCGCCGCAGTCGCTCGTGCTCTGGGAGGGCCAGTTCGGTGACTTCGCCAACGGTGCGCAGACCATCGCCGATGAGTTCATCTCCTCCGGCGACGCGAAGTGGACCCAGAAGTCCGGCGTGACCCTGCTGCTGCCCCACGGCTACGAGGGCCAGGGCCCCGACCACAGCTCGGCACGCATCGAGCGCTGGTTGCAGCTGTGCTCCGAGGGGGCGCTGGCGGTCTGCCAGCCGTCGACGCCGGCGTCGCACTTCCACCTGCTCCGCACCCACACCTATGTGAACTGGCACCGTCCGCTGGTGATCATGACCCCGAAGTCGATGCTGCGCAGCAAGGCAGCGGCCTCCCCGGTCGAGGAGTTCACCCACGGCAGGTGGCGTCCGGCCATCGGCGACGAGTCGATCACCGACGACTCGGCGGTGCAGGCGGTCATCCTCTGCTCGGGCAAGATCCGTTGGGAGCTCGTGACCCAGCGCGCCAAGCGCGGGCTGGACGGCAAGGTCGCGATCGTGTCGCTGGAGCGTCTCTACCCGCTGCCCACCGACGACCTGGTCGAGGAGCTGTCCCGTTACCCGCACGTCACGGACATCCGCTTCGTGCAGGACGAGCCGCTCAACCAGGGTTCGTGGCCGTTCATGGCGCTGCACCTGCCCGAGGCCCTCTCACCGCGTCTGGGGGGCCGCGAGATCAAGCTCGCGCCGGTGGCGCGCCCCGAGTCGTCCTCGCCGTCGGTGGGCCTGCTCAAGGTGCACCAGGCTCAGGAGAAGCTCCTGATGGACCGGGCGTTCGAAGGGATCTGATCGAACGGTGTACTTCACCGACCGCGGCATCGAGGAACTCGAGGCCAGGCGCGGCGACACTGAGGTGACGCTCGCCTGGCTCGCCGAACAACTGCGCACATTCGTCGACCTGAACCCCGAGTTCGAGGTACCGGTCGAGCGCCTCGCCACGTGGCTGGCACGACTGGAGGATGACGATGACGAGTTCGAATGACGGAGCACTCGGTGTCTCACCGGGCCGGGTCAACCTGATCGGCGAGCACACCGACTACAACGACGGCTTCGTCCTTCCCATCGCCTTGGGGCAGGTCGCGCGCGTGCGCGCCGTTCCGGCCGCCGGCGGCGGCGTCCGTGTCTCGTCGGCCCAACTGGGCGAGTCCGTCGACCTCGCCGACCTCTCCCCCGGGCCTCGTGCCTGGTGGGGGTACGTGGCCGGCGTGGTGTGGGCCCTGCGCGAGCGCGGACACGACGTCGGCGGGGTGGATCTCACCCTCGACAGCGCCGTCCCCCTCGGCGGGGGCCTCTCCAGCTCCGCGGCCATCGAGTGCGCCACGACACTGGCGTTGGACGCGCTGGGTGGCTTCGGGCTGTCGCCCCAGGAACTCGCCGAGGTCGCCCAGTCCGCCGAGAACGGTTTCCTGGGCATCCCCACCGGCCCCATGGACCAGCGGGCCAGCCTGTGGTGCACCACCGACCACGCCCTCCTCCTGGACTGCCGCACGCTGGAGACCCGACAGGTGCCGTTCGCGCTGCCGGATGACCTCGTCCTGGCGCTGGTCGACACCCGCAGCCCGCACGTCCTGGCGGACGGCCACTACGCCCAGCGCCGCTCCGCCTGCACCCGGGCGGTGGACGCCCTCGGCGTCCGTGCCCTGCGGGACATCGACGAACGCGACCTGCCGAGCGCCCTGGCACGGCTCGACGACGACGAACTCGTTCGCCGCGTCCGGCACGTCGTGACCGAGAACGCGCGCGTCCTCGCGGCCGTGGACGCCCTGGCCGCCGGCGACTGGACGACCTTCGGCGCGTTGCTCACCTCCTCCCACGCGTCGATGCGCGACGACTACGAGATCACCGTGCCCACGGTCGACCTGGCGGTGGAGGTCGCACTGTCCGAAGGTGCCCTCGGCTCGCGCATGACGGGTGGCGGCTTCGGCGGGACCGTCATCGCACTGCTGCCGGCGGCCCGCCTGGAAGCCTTCACGGAGTCGCTGGAGCGGGCCTACGCGGACCGCGGGTTCACGTCGCCGGGGATCAGCACGACGCGTGCCTCCGCCGGTGGGATCGAGCTCAGCGCCGCCCGGTGAGCCACGCGGTGCTCGCGGGCAGCACGAGTCCGATGACCGCGACGAGCCCGGCCGCGGCGCCGAGCCAGGCCAGCGGGGCGTTGTTCATCGCGAGTTGGCCGTAGGCGAACACGTGCAGGAGCCCGGCGGCCACCACCGGGCCGCGCGCCCAACGGGACCCGCGCAGCAGGAAGAACGCGCCCGCGCCGACCAGCAGCCCCCACAGCCCCAGGGCGAGCCCCACCCCACCGCTGAACGATCCGTGGCCCTCGGCCAGGGACAATCCGGCCATCACGATGGAGAAGAGGGCCAGACCCGACGTGGCGAGGGCAGCCAGGAGGACACCGACCGGACGAGTGGGAGCAGACTCTGACACGGCCGCGATTCTAGAGGCTCGCACCAATTCGGCCCACCTCCGGCCGCGCCCCCTTGTTTTCGGACCGACAAGTTGGCAAGGTAGACGGGCATGCCCGGTCACGTGACGGGCTGCGGCCAAACGTCATTTTCCCATCACAAGGAGTGGTTGCCGCATGGACTGGCGCCATCGGGCTGCATGCCTGACCGAGGACCCGGAATTGTTCTTCCCCGTGGGGAACACTGGCCCGGCCATCATGCAGATCGCTGAGGCCAAGAAGGTCTGCGCGCGCTGCGAGGTGCGCACGGATTGCCTTCAGTGGGCTCTCGAAGCGGGCCAGGACCACGGTGTCTGGGGTGGTCTTTCCGAGGACGAGCGCCGCGCGATGAAGCGGCGCAACGCGCGGGCGCGCGTTCGTAGCTGACGCACGCGCCAGATCAACGCCTCAGGGGGCCGGGGCGGTGGATTGGGGGTTCAGGGCACATGCCCCATCGGTGGTCGCTCGACCCGACCAGCCAGCGAGTGGCACTCACCGTCCTGAGACGGGGGCCCATCTCGCGGTCCGACCTCGGACGTGACCTCGGCCTGTCCTCGGCCAGCGTGACCCGTCTCACCAAGCCCATGGTCCAGGCCGGGTTGCTGGTGGAGCGTGAGCCGGTCGAGCGCAGTACGGGGCGTCCCGCCCTCCCCCTCGACATCGCCGCTGACAGCGCGACCTTCGTGGGCCTGAAGATCTCCCACGAGGGCATGCACGCCGTCCTCACCGACCTGCGCGGCACGATCCTGGCCAAGACCTCCTGCACGGGGGACCACCTCTCGCCGCAGGACGTGACGGCGGCCGCGAGCACCTTGATCGACGAGCTGACCGCGGGTCGTGTCCGTCCCAATGCGCTGGGCGTCGCACTCGGCGCCACCGTGGGCCGGGACGGCCTGGTCCGGGGGGCCCGGTTCCTCGGCTGGGAGGACCCGGTCGACCTCGCCGCGCTCCTCGAGGCCGAGACCGGCCTGGCCACCACCATCGACAACGACGTGAACGCCTTCACCGTGTCCGAACACTGGTTCGGGGTCGGGCGCGAGGCGACGGAGTTCGCCGTCGTCACGATCGGGGCCGGCGTCGGGGTCGGGCTGGTCGCCCGGGACGGCCTCGTCCGCGGACGGGCCGGGGCTGCGGGCATGGTCGGCCCCCTCTTCCTCGCCGGCGGGCGCCAGGTGGGCGAGGTCCTCCACGGCGAGGTGCTGGCCCACCGACTCGCAGCCCTGCTCGGCCATCGCGTGGCTCTGGCGGAGTTCGCCGAGCTCCCGGGCAGCGCCGAGCACGACGAGGCCCTCGCCCAGCTGCTCGACGAGGTCGCGGACGCGGTGGGCCAGGTCGCCGGCACCGTGGCGGCCATCACCGCGCCGGAGGTCCTGCTGGTGGCCGGTGAGGGCGCTCCCCTGCTGGCCGGACGGGAGGACCGGATCGTGCGGGCCGTGGCCAGCATGGTGCCGGACCACCTGCCGGCACCGGCCGTGGTCGTGGACGCCGTCGGCGATGACGAGTGGGCCCGGGGGGCGGCGGCGCTGGCCATCCGCAACCACATGGGCGTGCCGCGCCCTCACTGACTGATCGCCGTGGGGCCCGCGCTCAGCGCTCGGCCGCCGGTGCGAGCGGGATGGTGATCTTGGCGCGCGTCCCGCCGCCCTCCTCGCGGGGCTCCATCTCGAACGTGCCGTCCAGGTCGGCGACGAGGGTCGTCACGATGGACAGCCCGAGCGAGCGGGACTGCTCGAGCGTGAAGTGGGCCGGGAGGTCCTCACCGTCGTTCTCCACGTCGACCCGCAGGACGCCGTCACGCTGGGACGGGCGCACGATCACCTCGCCCGGGGCGTCCGCGAGGCCGTGCTCGAGTGCGTTCTGGACGACCTCGGTGAAGACGAGCGAGAGGTTCGTGGCGACGTCGGCGGGGATGCTGCCGAAGCTCCCCACGCGGGTCATGGCGACCTTGCTGCGGGAGGTGGCGACGTCCCGCACCATCGTCATCAGCCGGTCTGCGACCTCGTCGAAACGGACGGCCTCGTCGAACCCCTTCGAGAGGATCTCGTGGACGACGGCGATGGCCCCGACGCGCTTCTGGGCATCGGCCAGGGCGCTGGACGCCTCGGTGGAGGTCGTGCGTCGGGCCTGCAGTCGCAGGAGCGCGGCAACCGTCTGAAGGTTGTTCTTGACGCGGTGGTGGATCTCACGGATGGTCGCGTCCTTCGTGACCAGTTCCCGCTCGCGGTTGCGCAGGTCGGTGATGTCGCGACAGGTCACGAGCCAGCCGACGTTCTCGCCCTCGCGGTGCAGCGGCTGTGAGCGCAGGCGCACCGTCCCCTGACGGGTCTCCAGCGCGTGCTCACGGGCCCGGTTGGCCACCAGCAGGGGAGCCGCGACCTGGTCGACCGGTTCGCGCCGCACCTCGGCCAGACCGTTGGCGATCACCCTCAGATCCTCTCCCAGGAGGTCGCCGGCCCACCCCAGCCGCCGGAAGGCGCTCATCGCATTGGGGCTCGCCCAGGTGATGATGCCGTTGCGATCGAGACGGAGGGAGCCATCGCCCACGCGCGGGCTCTCCCACGGGACGGGCTTGTCACCGGGCATCGGGAACGTCGCCGTGAGCAGCATGTCCATGATGATCTGGGCGGTCTCGAGGTAGGTGTCCTCCAAGGCGCCCGGCGCACGGATGCCCATCCGGTTGGTGTGCATCTCGACGACGCCGATCACGGTGCCGTGACGCACGATCGGGACGGCGTGGATGTCCACCGGGATCCCCGCGTGGAGCTTGTTGCCGCTGGTCTCGCAGATCTCGCGCGAGAGGTACGCCTCGGTGACGAGGCTCTCCGGGTCGTAGGCGATCTCCTCGCCCACCACGTCGTCCTCGAGCGCGGTCGGCCCCGTCGTGGGACGGAACTGCGCAGCCGCCCAGAAGACGTTGGGGTCCTGGTCCGGCACCCACAGGATCAGGTCGCTGAACGAGAGGTCGGCCAGCACGTCCCACTGGTCCACGAGCCCGGACAGCCACAACGTGTCGTCGGCCGACAGGTCGCTGTGCTGGGCCACCACCTCGGTCAACATGAGCATGTCCGCCATCGTATTCTTCCCATGCACGGAACGGGCGCTCGGGGGCCCACGCACGGCAAACGAAAAGCCCCCACCGCGTGGTGGAGGCTCTCGGTGCTGGTCGAAGGACTCAGGCGTTGGGGCGCTTGCCGTGGTTCGCCTTGTTCTTCTTGCGCGCGCGGCGCTTGCGACCGGTCTTACCCATGATGGATCTCCTCTGCGTCGGTGCGCCGGGCGGCGCGACGGTCCATTCTGCCACGGACGCCGTGCGCGGCCCAATCGAGAACCCTACGCCTGCCCGGGAGCCGGGTCATGGATGATCGTGTAGCGCACCGTGTGGATCTGGGTCACGACACGCAGGCGCAGGGTCTCCGGCGCGGGCGGGCAGGCGCAGGCACGACGGATCAGCCGCTTCAGGGCGTCCAGGAGGTCGGTCTCGTCCAAACAGTGGGCGCACACGTCGATGTGGTGGCGGAGCTCGTCCGCCTCGCGCTCGCTCAGCTCACCGTCCAGGAACTGGTTCACCCGCTCCGCCACGAAGCGGCAGTCGACCTCACGCATCGCGCCCCTCCGTCCCGATGCCGAGCGAGGCGGCGTGGTCGGCGAGCTTGGCCCGCAGCTGCGTCCGGCCGCGGTTGAGGCGCGACATGACGGTGCCGATGGGGGTCCCCATGATCTCGGCGATCTCCTTGTAGGAGAAGCCTTCGACGTCGGCGAGGTAGACCGCCATGCGGAAGTCGGGTGCGAGCTCGTTCATCGCCTCGGTGACCACCGAGTCGGGCATCCGGTCCAGCGCCTCCATCTCGGCGGACCGCAGGCCCGTCGAGGTGTGCTTCTCGGCCGCCGCCAGCTGCCAGTCCTCGACGTCGTCCCCGAAGCCCTCCTTCGGCTGGCGCTGCTTCTTCCGGTAGCTGTTGATGTAGGTGTTCGTGAGGATGCGGTACAGCCACGCCTTCAGGTTGGTGCCCGGCTTGAACTGGTGGAAGGACGCGAACGCCTTCGCGTACGCCTCCTGGACCACGTCCTCGGCATCGGCGGGGTTGCGGGCCATCCGCAGCGCGGCTCCGTACAACTGGTCGATGAAGGGCAGCGCGTCTCGCTCGAAGCGGGCGGCACGCTCCTCGGATGTCTCGGTGGCGACGTCGACCTCAGGGGTCGCATCGATTCTCGGCAGGTTCATCACGTACGAGAGTACCGCCGCCCCGACGGGCGGGTGGAGGCGCTTTACCGGGAGAGTCGGTGTCTCGGTGCTGGCCATACCGGGACAACACCGCGTCGCCGGGCTTTGTTCCCGTGGCCCGGCCGCCGTGGTAGGAATGATGCATGAATGTCGTGCGCGGAATCGGTCGTCTGCTGCTGGGCGGCTACTTCATCGTCCAAGGCGCCAAGGCGGTGAGGGATCCGGCCCAGTTCGCCCCCGTTGCCGAGCCCATCGCGCAGCGCTTCGTCCCGCTGGCCCAGCGATCGCTCCCTCCCGAGGCGGCCGCCTACATGCCCGAGGATCCCGACACGCTCATCCGCCTCAACGGCGCCGCCTCCGTGCTCGGCGGTCTCGGCATGGCGACCGGCATCGGACGCCGCGGCGCCGGCTACCTGGCCGCCGCCTCGTTGCTGCCGCACGTGATGGCGGCCAACCCCGGTGGTGCCTCCGAGAACGAGAGGAATGCCGTGCGCAGCCAGCTCCTGCGCAACCTCGCCCTCCTGGGTGCCGCACTCGTCGTGTCGCAGGACACCGCCGGCCAGCCGAGCCTCCTGTGGCGCGTGGCCGACAGCCGCAAGCGCCTGGCCCGCGAGGCCGAGCGCGCGCAGCGGACCGTCGCCCGTGGGGCGGGCCGTGCATCCAAGGTCGTCTCCCACGAGACGGGGCACGCCGCCAAGCTCCTCACGAAAGACGTGAAGCGCCTCAGGCGGGAAGCCCAACTGCAGGCAAGGGCCGCCCGCAGGAGCATCGAGGGTGCCCTCGCGTGATGTGCGCGGTCGTCGCGTGATCGCCTGGGTCGCTCCCACCCCGGACCGTCCGGTGCGTGGCTCCGTGGTCGTACCGGGTTCCAAGTCGGCCACGGCGCGCGCCCACGTGCTCGCGGCGCTGGCCGATGGTCCGTCGCGCCTGGTCGGGGCGCTGGATGCCCGGGACACCCGCCTCATGAGGACGGCGTTGGCGTCCCTCGGCGTGACGTACACCGACCACGAGGACGGCTCGGTCACCGTCACTCCCCCGGAACGGTTCTCCGCCGGAGCCGTGGACGTGGGGCTCGCCGGCACCATCATGCGCTTCGTCCCGCCCCTGGCCGCACTGGCCGACGGCCCGACCCCCTTCACCGGCGACCCCGAGGCCGAGGCCCGGCCCGTCGCCCCGCTGCTGGACGGCCTGGCGCAGGCCGGCGTCCGCATCGACGGCCGGTCGCTGCCGTTCACCGTCCACGGCACCGGGTCGGTCCGGGGCGGAGAGGCGACCATCGACGCGTCCGGTTCGAGCCAGTTCGTGTCGGGCCTCGTGCTGTCGGCCGCCCGGTTCGAGGAGGGCCTCACGCTCCACCACCGCGGCCTGACCGTCCCGTCCCGACCCCACATCGGCCTCACCCTGGCCATGCTGCGCGATCGCGGTGTGGACGCCGAAGAGGTGGGCCAGACATCGTGGCGCGTGCGCCCCGGCACCATCGCCGCCCGGGACGAGACGATCGAGCCCGACCTGGTGAACGCGGCGGTGTTCCTGGCCGCGGCCCTCCCGACCAACGGTGCGGTCACGGTGGCGTGGCCGCAGCACACGCTCCAGGCCGGCGAGACCATCCTCGGCGTGCTGGACGCATTGGGTGGCATCGTCACGCGCACCGACGGCTTCGTCACGGTCTCGGGCACCGGACGGGTCAGGGGCGCCGACCTCGACCTCACCGACGCCAGCGAGCTCACCTGCATCGCCGCCGCGCTGCTGGCGATCGCCGACGGCCCCGGGAGCATCCGCGGCGTCGCCCACGTGCGCGGTCACGAGACCGATCGCCTGGCTGCGCTGGAGACCGA
Source organism: Propioniciclava sp. LT294 (assembly GCF_059516005.1). Lineage (NCBI taxonomy): Bacteria > Bacillati > Actinomycetota > Actinomycetes > Propionibacteriales > Propionibacteriaceae > Propioniciclava > Propioniciclava sp. LT294. The sequence continues at coordinate 110,901 of NZ_JCAKNG010000002.1, read as the reverse complement.
GCTTTCCGCGCGCGGCGCCGGCGTCCGGCAGACCGCGGACGGGCTGGCCATCGCACCGCGCCCGCTGGCGGGGGGCCTGTGGCGCACATACGCCGACCACCGGATGGCGCACGCCGGGGCCGTCCTGGGGCTGGCCGTGCCGGGCGTCGAACTCGACGACGTGGGGGCGACCACCAAGACCATGGCGGACTTCGCGGCCCTGTGGGCGGATCTGGTGCAACCGTGAGCCGTCGCGCGCTCGAGCGTGACGAACACTACGGTTTCGGGCGGCCGCAGCGCCGGACACGCCCCCGCACCAAGGACCGCCCCGACTACTCCGACGCCGAGGTCGGCCTCGTCATCACCGTCGACCGGGGGCGCTACTCGGTCGACCTCGACAACGGGGACGGCCACCGGCGGGTGCTGGCCACCAAGTCACGCCAGCTCGGCCGCAAGGGCGTGATCGTCGGCGACCGCGTCCGCGTCGTGGGCGACACCTCCGGCATGCAGGGCACCCTGGCGCGCATCGTCGAGGTCCTGGAGCGGGAGACGGTCCTGCGGCGCACGGCCGACGACAACGACCCGTTCGAGCGGCCCATCGTGGCCAACGCCGACCAGCTCGCGATCGTCACCGCGCTGGCCGACCCCCCGCCCCGGATGGGCATGATCGACCGCATCCTCGTGGGTGCCTTCGACGCCGGCCTGGCGCCGATCCTCGTGCTGACCAAGGCCGACCTCGCTTCCCCCGACGACCTCCTGGCCGCCTACGACGGTCTGGACGTGGACGCGATCGTCGTCCAGCCGGGCGCCGACCTCACCCGTCTGCGGCAACTGCTGGCCGGCCATCGCACCGTCTTCGTCGGGCACTCCGGAGTCGGCAAGTCCACGCTGGTCAACGCGCTCATCCCCGACGCCCACCGCGCCACGGGCCTGGTGAACGAGGTCACGGGCCGCGGACGCCACACGTCGACCTCGGCCATCGCCCTGGAGCTGCCCGAGCCCGGTGGCTGGGTGATCGACACCCCCGGCGTCCGGTCGTTCGGGCTGTCGCACGTGACAACGGAGTCGATCCTCGCCGCGTTCGACGACCTCGCCGCGATCGTCGAGGCCTGCCCGCGCGGGTGTCGCCACGAGTCGACCGCACCCGAGTGCGCCTTGGACGCCGCCGTCGCCGAGGGCCGCCTGCGCCTCGAGCGGTTGGAGTCCTTCCGCCGCATGGAGAAGGTCTGGACCAGCCCGGCCTCCTGGGAATGAGCCGTTCGAGCCCTGCTCGGCGCTGACTACTAGGGTGGGAGACATGCCGGACGCCTCCTACGTCGACGACGTGCGCCTCGCCCACGTCCTTGCCGACACCGCCGACACGATCACCCTGAGCCGCTTCAAGGCCCAGGACCTGACCGTGACCAGCAAGCCCGACCTCACGGAGGTGACGGACGCCGACCTCGCCGTCGAGGACGCCCTGCGCGCCACCCTCAAGCGGGCCCGGCCACGCGACGCCGTGCACGGTGAGGAGCGCGAGGACACCGGCTGGGGGCCGCGCCGCTGGGTGATCGACCCGATCGACGGCACCCGCAACTTCGTCCGCGGTGTCCCCGTGTGGGCCACCCTCATCGCCCTGATGGAGGGCGACCGCGTCGTGGTCGGCCTCGTCTCGGCGCCCGCGCTGCAGCGCCGCTGGTGGGCCTCCGAGGGCGGAGGCGCCTACACCGGCAAGTCCCTCTCCAGCGCGCAGCGCCTGCAGGTCTCGGCGGTGGACGATGTCGAGGACGCGTCCCTGTCCTACTCATCGATCCACGGCTGGGTCGACTCCGGTCGCGGACAGGGTTTCGTCGACCTCATGCGCGAGTGCTGGCGCACCCGGGCCTACGGGGACTTCTGGAGCTACATGCTCGTCGCCGAGGGTGCCGTCGACATCGCCACCGAGCCCGACCTGGCCCTGCACGACATGGCCGCCCTCGACGTGATCGTCCGCGAGGCCGGTGGCCGGTTCACCAACATCGACGGCGTCGACGGCGTCGCCGGGCCCGGTGCACTGGCCACCAACGGCCGTCTGCACGAGGCGGTCGCCGGCGCGCTGGCGCCCATCGAGCCCACCACCGAGTTGGACACACTCCCCTGACCCCGCGGATGTCCGGGCGGACGCCGGTGCCGGTGGTCGCCGCGCAGGTCCTCAGCCACCCCGACGCGCTCCCGGCGACGGCGGCGTTCGTCAGGACGGTCCTCACCGAGTTCTTCGCGCTCCAGTTCTCGGTGCGCCTCGGGTTCCGGACGGTGCCCGTCGTGGACGTCGACCACCCGCTGGACGAGCGCGTCCCGTTCGTGCCCGACCGGATCGGTGCGTACCTGGACTTCATCGCCTTCTGGATCCGCCCGCTCGGTGACATCCGCCGCCGGTACGGCGGGCGGGCCCAGCGACGCGTCGCCGTGGAGTTCCTCGGGCTGATCAGGCAGTGCTACCAGGAGTCCTCCGGCGTCTACTCCCGGACCATGTCCACCACCAGGCGTCCGCGCTACCTCAAGGGCCGATTCCTGGCGATCCACGCGTTCGACCCGCACCTGCTCTGCGTGCCCAGCCTGCACATCATGATCGTCGTGCTCACCTGGACGTTCTACCGGCGCACGCACCGGGAACTGGGGGCCGACCCGGCCACCGCGTCCGCGCTCGATGCCCCACTCTTCGCGGGCGCGGTCGAGATCGCCGAGACCGTCCTGTACATCAAGCAGCACAGCGTGAACTGCATCCCGGCAGCGCTGTACGCGATGGGGCGCATCACACCCGGGGACGTCACCGAGACGGACGTGCTGGAGTTCACCGCCGCGCTGTTCGCCGATTCTCCGGTGGTCGCGCCCGAGGCGGTCGTCGAGATCCAGGCACACGTGCTGGCCACCTGGCGTGAGCTCGTCGCCGACGGCGCCGCGGACGCCACGTGGCAGCCTGCCGTGCTGCGCTTCCTGGCGCGGATCGACGCCACCACGCACGCCTGACCCGTGGTTCAGCGCACCTCGACGCGGATGGCCTCGGGCATCGCCTTGAGCGCCTCCATGACGGCGTCCGACACCTCGCCCGCGATGTCGAGCACGACGTAACCGGTCTGGCCGCGGGTGGCCAGCGTCTGGCCCTCGATGTTGGTGCCGTGCTCGGCCAGGATCGTGTTGATCGTGGCCAGCACGCCCGGGACGTTCCGGTGCAGGTGCATGATCCGTCGCGCGTGGGGTTGCTGGGCCTGGACGGCCGGGAGGTTCACCGACAGCACGGTGGACCCGTTCTCGACGAAGTCGGCCAGCTTGTTGGCCACGAAGTGCCCGATGTTCTCCTGGGCCTCCTCGGTCGAACCGGCGACGTGCGGGGTGAGGATGACGTTCGGGGTGCCGCGCAGCGGGTGCTCCCAGCCCGGCCCGTTCTTCTTGGGCTCGCTCTCGAACACGTCGATCGCCGCGCCGGCGATGTGACCCGAGTCGAGGTGCCGCTTGAGCGCGTGCGTGTCGACGACGAAGCCGCGCGAGAGGTTCAGGAAGAGCGACCGGGGGCGCATCATGCCGAACTCGCGGTCGCCCCAGATGCCGCGGTTGGCGGCCCGGCCGTCCACGTGGAGCGTGATGGTCTCGGCCTCGGCCAGCAGTTGCTCCAGCGAGCCCATGCGACGGGCGTTGCCCAGGGCGAGCCGGTCGACGATGTCGTAGAAGAACACGCGCATGCCGAGCGACTCGGCCACCACCGACAGCTGCGAACCGATGTTGCCGTACCCCACGATGCCGAGCGAGCGCCCCCGGACCTCGTGCGACCCCTTGGCCGACTTCACCCACTCCCCGGCGTGCATGCGGGCGTTGTGGTCGGTGAGGTGGCGCGCCATGGCGATGATCTCGCCGATCGCCAGCTCCACCACCGAGCGGGTGTTGCTGTAGGGGGCGTTGAACACGGCCAGCCCGCGCTGGGTCGCGTCGTCCAGGGCGATCTGGTTGGTGCCGATGCAGAACGCTCCGACCGCACGCAGCTGCGGGGCGGAGTCGATGACCTTCGCGGTGAGCTGCGTGTTGGAACGGATCCCGAGCAGGTCGACACCGTCGAGGGCGGCGATGAGGTCGTCCTCACCCAGCGCGCTCGACACCGCCTCAACCTCGTAACCACGCTCTTGGAGGAGCCGGATGCCGGAGGGGTGGATGTTCTCGAGGAGGAGCGCCTTCACCCGGGGCATTCTACGTTCTGATGCGGATCGTGGGGATCGCGGCCACCAGTCGGGCGGTGTAGGGGTGTTCCGGTGCCGTGAACAGCTGGGCGGTGGTGCCCGCCTCGACGATTTTCCCCCCCTGCAGGACGACGGCGTCCGGGCAGACGTGGCGGACGACGGACAGATCGTGGCTGACGAACAGCAGGGTGAGGCCGAGGTCGTCGACCAGGCCCATGAGGAGGTTCAGGACGGTCGCGCGGACGGAGACGTCCAGGGCGGAGACCGCCTCGTCGGCGATCAGGACACGCGGGTTGGGGGCCAGGGCGCGGGCGATGGCGATGCGCTGCCGTTGGCCGCCGGAGAACTCGTGCGGGAAACGGCCGGCGGCGTCCGCGGGCAGGCCCACGGCGTCCAGCACCTGCGCCACACGCCTGCGTTGGTCGACCGCGCCGAGTTCGCGTCGGACGCGGGGGCTGCGCAGTGGCTCGGCGACGATGTCGCCCACCCTCATGCGTGGGTTGAGCGAGCTGCGTGGGTCCTGGAAGACGAACTGGACGGCGGCGCGGAGGAAGCCGAGGTCGCGCTCCGGAACACCGGACACGGGGCGTCCGTCGAACCGGACGGTGCCCGAGGTCGGCCTGTCGAGGCCCGCCATGAGGCGGACGAGGGTGGACTTGCCGGAGCCGGACTCCCCCACGATGCCGAGCCGCTGCCCGGGAGCGACCGTGAGGCTGACGGCGTCCAGCGCGACGACCTTGCGGCGTCCCGTCGTGTGGACGCGCGTGAGGTGGTCGACCTCGAAGATGGGTCCCGAGGCGGTCATCGGGCCCCCCGCATGTACTCCGCCACCGTGGGCAGGCGCGTGCCGGGCTCCAGCAGGTCGAGGCGCGCGGTGGCCACGAGCCCCGCAGCGTACGGGTGGTGGGGTCGGGCGAAGACCTGCTCGACGCTCCCCCGCTCGACCACCTCGCCGTCGAGCATCACCAGCACGTCGGAGCACAGCTGGGAGACCACCGCCAGGTCGTGGCTGATGAACAGGCAACTGGCGCCCACGGCGTCCAGCGCCTCGTCAAGGACTCGGAGGACGGTGGCCTGCACGGTGACGTCCAGGGCGGTGGTGGGCTCGTCGCAGATCACCAGGTCCGGGCGGTTGACCAGCGCCATCGCGGTGACCACCCGTTGGCGCTGTCCGCCGGAGAGTTGGTGGGGATAGCTGTCGGCGACGCGCGCGGGGTCGGTGAACCCCACGGCTTCCAGCACCGCGAGGACGGCCGTGCGTGCGCGCCCGGCATTGGGGTCCCGGTGGAGGCGGAACGCCTCGGCGATCTGGCGTCCGGCCATCATGGTCGGGTCGAGCGCGGTCATGGGCTCCTGGAAGATCATGCCCATCCGGTCGCCCCGCAGCGGGGCCAGCTCGCGGTCGGTCAGGCCGATGAGCTCCTGGCCCGAGAGCTTGATCGAGCCGCTCACCCGTGCGTTGTCGGGCAGGAGCCCCATCACGGCGAGGGCCGTCACGGTCTTGCCGGAGCCGGACTCCCCGATGATGCCGAGCCTCTGCCCGGCGCCGAGGTCGAGGTCCAGCCCCTTCACCACGGGCGGCTTCTTGCCGAACGCGATCGTGAGGTCGCGGACCTGCAGGAGCTCGCTCACGAGACCTCCTGCAGCTTCGGATCCAGGAAGTCACGCAACCCGTCGCCGACGAGGTTGAACCCGAGCACCGCCACGGCGATCGCCAGACCGGGCCACAGGGCCTGGAGCGGCTGGCTGAACAGGTATGTCTGCGCGTCGCCGAGCATGCGCCCCCACGAAGGGACGGTCGGGGGGGTGCCCAGACCCAGGTAGGAGAGCGCCGCCTCGGCCAGGATCGCCATGGCGAAGCTGACCGACGCCTGCACGCCGATCAGGTGGCCGATGTTCGGCAGGACGTGGCGCACGGCAATGGCCGGCAGGGGCGTGCCGGACGCCCGCGCCGCCAGCACGTAGTCCGAGGCCAGGACGGACAGGGTGCCCGCCCTCGTGACGCGGATGAACGCCGGGATCGTGGCGATGCCGATCGCGATCATCGCCGTCTCGGTGGAGGCCCCGAACACCCCGGCCAACAGGATCGCCAGCAGCAGCGCCGGGAACGCGTAGGCCACGTCCACGGCGCGCATCGCGGCCTCCGCGGGCCACCGGGGCAACCAGGCGGCGAGGATCCCGAGCGGGACGCCGCCCAGCGCCGCGATCCCGACCGCGATGATGCCGACGTAGAGGGCCGAACGAGCGCCGACGAGGATGCGGCTGAGGATGTCGATGCCCATGTGGTCGGTGCCCAGCAGGTGCGGCCACCCCGGCGGCAGCAGGCGGGGGGCCGATCCCACGGCGGTCGCGTTGAACGGCGTCCAGGCGAACGACAGCAGTGCCAGCCCCACGACGCCGGCGACGAGGACCAGCCCGACCCAGAGTTCGGCCCGCTTCACGACGCCTCCCGGGTTCGCAGGCGCGGATCGATGAACACGTAGCTGATGTCCACCAGCGCGTTGATGGCCAACACGGCCAGCACCAACAGCATGACCACGCCACGGACCACCGCGAGGTCGTTCTGGCTCACCATGTCGAGGAGCAGGGATCCCAGTCCGGGGAGGACGAACACCCGTTCGATGACGATCGCGCCGACGATGAGGGCCGCCAACTGCAGCCCGAGGACGGTCACGAGGGAGAGTGCGGCGTTCCGGACGCCATGGCGCGCGAGCGCCCGCCAGCGCGTCCACCCGATGGAGCGGGCGGTGCGGTAGTAGTCCTCGGCGAGGACCTCGAGGAAGGCCGAGCGGACGTAGCGGATGAGCACGGCCGCCTGGACCATGCCCAGCGCGAGAACCGGCAGGACGAGGTGGCTCGCCCACTGCAGTGGATCACGCCCCAGCGGGACGTACCCGTTGGCCGGCAACCAGCCCAGGGTGACGCTGAACACGAACACCAACAGGATGCCGGCCCAGAACGCGGGGACCGCCATCCCCATCTGGGCGGCGGCGGACGTGGCGAAGCCGGGCCACCGGCGACGCTTCAGCGCTGCGATCGCGCCGAGGGGCAGGGCGATCAGCACGGCCAGCAGGAGCCCGCCCACGACCAGCGAGACGGTGACCCCGATGCGGGGCTCGATCAGTGTGCGGACGGGCAGCCCCGACAGCCACGAGCGACCGAAGTCGCCGGTGAGCATGCCCGTCACCCAGTCCACGTACTGGATGGGGAAGGGCCGGTCGGTCCCCAGCTGGGCCCGCTTGGCGGCCAACTGCTCCGGCGTCGCGCCCCGGCCCAGGATGACGGCGGCCACGTCCCCCGGCAGCGCTTGGGTGATCAGGAAGATCACCCCGGAGGCGAGGGCCAGGCTCAGCGCGAAGATGCCCAGCCGCGCCAGCACTTGGCGGGCCACCGACGACTAGGCCTTGGCGATCGTCGTGACGTCGAACGCGAGCGCGCTGTTGGCGTTCTTCGGCACACCGGTGACCCCGGCCTTGGTGACGACGAGGTTCGGCAGGCTGAACAGCCACACGGCCGCGGCGTCCTCGGCGATGAGCCTCGCGGCAGTCCGCAGGTGCGCCGGGTACCCCTCCAGCGTGCTCGCCGCCGCCGCGGCCACCTCCTGCTGCACCGCGGGGTTGTTGTAGCGCCAGTAGTAGGCCGGGTTGGCGAAGGTCGCGACGTCGCGCGGCTCGACGTGGGCGACGATCGTGAGGTCGTAGTCGGCCTTGGTCAACACCGTGTCCACCCAGCGCGCCGGGAACTGGAGCTCCTCGACCTGCGCGTTGATGCCCACCGCGCCGAGTTGGGAGGCGACGAACTGGGCGGCCTTGCTCGCGTACGGGAGCGCGGCGGGCTGCAGCCGGAGGGTCAGGGTGGGGTGCCCCGCCTCGGCGAGCAGGCGCTTGGACTCCTCCGGGTTGTACGGGTACAGGCCGGTCAGGTCCTCGTAATAGGAGTTCAAGGGAGTCGCCATCGACCCGATGGGGGTTCCCTTGCCACCCCACACGGTCTCGACCAGCGCCTTCTTGTCGATGGCCTGCGTGATCGCGCGCCGCACCCGGACGTCCTGCAGCGCGGGGTTGCCGGTACCTTGCACGTAGCCGGCCGACGGATCGGGCATCACGTACCCGTTGTTGATCCCCATCGTCACCTCGCCCTCGGTGAGACCCTCGATCACCGTGAAGCGGGAGGGGTCGGAGAACTGGGCCACCGTCTCCGGGGCCTGCAGGTTCGAGATGATGTCGAGCTGGTCGGTCAGCATGGCCGCCGTCATCGCGTTCGGGTCGCGGAAGTAGCGGAACGTGACCTCGTCGAAACGGACGGGGGTACCCCAGTAGGCGGTGTTGCGCGCCAGGGTGATGCTGTCGCCGGGCAGCCATGCGCGAAGGACGAGCGGCCCGGAACCCGCCGTCCTCGACCCCGCGTCGGTGAAGCCCGCGGGATTCATCACGATGCCGGCCGCACCGGCCATGTCGTAGAGCCAGAACACGTTCGGCTTGGCGAGCGTGATGGCCACCGTGGCGGGATCGAGGGCCTCCGCCTTCACGACGTCCGCCATCTGCCGCTTGAGCTTGGGCGCGGTCTCCCCCGTCCGGATCCGGTCGACGTTCTTGACCACCGCGTCAGCCGTGATGGGCGAGCCGTCCGCGAACTTCGCCAAGGGGTTGAGGGTGAAGGTGTAGGTCAGTCCGTCGTCCGTGACGTTCCAGGCCTGGGCGAGCAGAGGCTTGAGCTGCCCCTCGGCGTCCAGCCTCACCAGCGTCTCGTAGGCGTTGTAGAGCAGCGCCTGCGCCGGGGCCGCGGCGTCCGTGGCCGTGGGATCCAGGGTGGCCGGCTCGGCCGTCGCACCGATCACCAGCGTGCGCACCGCTCCGGCGGGCTGACTGGCCGGCGCCTGCGGCGTGGCTGGGGATTGCGTGGCACCGCCACCGGTGCACGCCGTGAGCACGACTGCCATCGCAGCCACCACCGCTCCGAGCGCACGACGTCGGGGCGTCCGCCCGAACACTGACTTGGCCATTTGCTTCCTCCGGATCGCCGCCACCTGCGAGCGCGGCAAGCCTACTGCACCGCACACACAGACCCGGATTTGGGATTGGCCGAGGGTTGCGGTAATCTAGTCCAAGCAACAACGACGCGGGGTGGAGCAGCTCGGTAGCTCGCTAGGCTCATAACCTAGAGGTCAGGGGTTCAAATCCCCTCCCCGCTACCACGTGAAGGCCCGGTCCCCGATGGGGGCCGGGCCCTTTCCTTGCCCGGCAGAACCCGGACGGATCGCTCCCTTGTGCTTGGATGGGCTGGTGACCACTGCTGTTCCACTCGGGTACCCGATCCACGCCGAAACGCTCGCCAACGGGCTGCGCGTGATCGTGAACCCTGACCACGCCGTCCCCTTCGTGGCGGTGAACCTCTGGTACGACGTCGGCTCCCGCGACGAGGAGCCCGGCCGCACGGGCCTGGCCCACCTGTTCGAGCACGTGATGTTCCAGGGGTCGGAGCACGTGGCGTCCGGCGAGCACTTCGACACGCTGCAGGCGTCGGGGGCCACCGGCAACGCGACGACCTGGTTCGACCGGACCAACTACTTCGAGGCCGTGCCGACCGGCGTCCTCGACCTCGCCCTGTGGTTGGAGGCCGACCGCATGGCCAACCTGCTGCCTGCGCTCACCCAGGAGAACTTCGACACGCAACGCGAGGTCGTCAAGGAGGAGAAGCGCCAGCGTTACGACAACGCCCCTTACGGCGACACCATCGACCACCTGCTGGCGCTGGCGTTCCCCTCCGGTCACCCGTACGGGCACACGGTCATCGGGTCGATGGACGACCTGGACGCCGCCTCCCTCGCCGACGCCCACCGGTTCTTCGCCACGTGGTACTCCCCCGGCAACGCCGTCCTGACCCTGGTGGGGGACGTGACGCCCGAGGACGGGGTCGCCAAGGCCCGGAAGTACTTCGGCAAGCTCCGCGGCCGGCCCGTTCCCGAGCGGGTCGACGTCGCCGCCCTGCCCCCGCACGAGGGTCTCCCGCGTCGGGTCACCTCGGCCCCGGTGCCGGCCGACATGGTCTACGTCCAGTGGCGGACGCCGGCGCGCGGATCGCGCGAGGCCGACGCGGTCGACATCGCCCTCACCGTGCTCGGTGGCAGCGAGACGTCACGGCTCTACCACCGCCTCGTGCGCACCGATGCCACCTGTTCGGGCGCCGGCTCCTCATCGATCCCCCTGCTCCGCGGCAACTCGCTCGCCATGGCGTACGCACGCGCGCTCGAGGGCCAGGACCTCGCCGCGATCGAGGCCGCCCTGTGCGAGGAGGTCGCCCGCTTCTGCGAGGAGGGCCCGACCGAGCCCGAACTGCAGCGCGTCCGCGTCCAGTTCGAGCGGGAGTGGCTGGGTGAGTGCTCACGTCTGGAGTCGCGGGCGGACCTGCTGAGCGGCCATGCCACCATGTTCGACGACCCGGCCCGGGTCAACATGCGCATCGTCGACTACACCAGCATCGGCGCCGACGAGGTCCGCGAGGCCGCCCAGCAGTGGCTGGACCCCGACGCGCGGGCCGTACTGGAGTACCGACGCGGACCGTTGGGAGGCGAGTAGTGGTCACGCTGCCGAAGCGTCCGAGGATCCGGCGCCCCGGCCCTTGGTCGTTCCCGCGAGGGCGCACCTTCCTGCTCAACAACGGGCTCCGCGTCATCCTGCACCACCTGCCCGGCCAGTACGTCGTATCCGTCGGCCTGCTGCTGGACGTGCCGCTGAGCAGTGAGCCGGACGACCGGGAGGGTGTGTCCATGCTCACGGCCAGCACGCTCGCCGAGGGCACGCTCACACACCCGGGCACCTCCTTCGCCGAAGCCGTGGAGGCGTCCGGCGCCGTGCTGGAGGCCACCGTCGGCTACAGCCACGTCCACGTCCTGGTCGACGTCCCCGGCGCGCACCTGCGCACCGCGATCCGGCTGCTGGCCGAAGCCGTGATGGAACCCCGATTGGCCGACGCGGACGTCGAGCGGCACCGCCGGCTCCAGGCGGCCCAATTGGAGCAGCAACTCGCGACGGGCTCCGGTCGGGCCAACCACGCCCTGCGCCGGGCGCTGATCGACGAGTCCTTCCGGGCATCGCGCAGCAGGGTCGGGATGCCCGGGGTCCTCGGCGAGGTGACGGGAGCGGATGTCCGGGCCTACCACCACGCGACCAACGGCCCACAAGGTGCCGTCCTGGTCATGTCGGGTGACTACGACCACGGCGTCCTCGACGACGTCATCGACATCTTCAGCGCCTGGGAGTGCCCCGCCCAGGAACGCAGCACCCACGAGGTACCCACGGCCCGCGCCGGAGCGGCGTGGCTCATCGACCGGCCGGGGTCGGTGCAGGCCGACATTCGTCGCGGCTGGTTCACCATCGACCGGCGTGACCCCCGCTGGGCGGACCTCCAGATCGCGACGAACGCGCTCGGCGGGGCCTACCTCAGCCGCCTCAACCGTGTCCTGCGTGAGGAGAAGGGTTTCACCTACGGCGTCAGCCTGCTCAACTCCCCCATGCGCAGCGGTGGTTACTCCTACACCCACGGCTCGTTCCGCAACGAGGTGGTGGGCGAGGCGCTGTCCCTGATGCCGTCGTTGCTGGACGTGGCGGCCAATCCCATCACGAAGGACGAGGTGGACCGCGCCCGCGACTACATCGTCGGGACCACTCCCCTGCGGTACGCCACGGCGACGGGGGTGACCCTGGGTGTCCTGAGCCTGCTCGGTGCCGGAATGGGCGCGGACGCCATCGACTCCCAGCTCGCGGCCTACCGCAAGGTCACGCCGGCCAGCGCATCGGCGGCGGCCGCCGACCTCTTCGACGCCAACGGCGGAGCGCTCGTGGTCGTCGGCGACGCAGGGATCCTGGAGGGACCGGTACGGTCGGCCGGCTGGGACCCGATCATCGTGCCCGTCGGCAGCTGGATCTGATGGACCGGGCCCCGCGCCGGCCGGCGCGGGGCACCACGGGGGTCAGCGGCCCAGAGCCCGCATGGCCTCCTCGGTTGCGGCCTTGGCCTGGTCCAGGTGCGTCTGGTAGCCCGCGAGGTCGCCCCTGCGCAGCGCGGCATCGGCCGCGTCGAACGCCTCGTCGGCCCTCGTGAGCGCGGCGATGGCCGCGGCCTCGTCGACCACTCCGGTCGGGGTCGTGGGCTCGCCCGGGGCCGGGGTCTGGCCGGGCGCCGGGGTCCCCCCGGGCGCCGGAGCCTGGCCGGGGGCTGGGGCCTGACCCGGGGTGGGCTCGGTCACCGGGAGTTCGCCGGTGTCCGCGCCTGCATCGCCCACGAAGACACGATCGAGGGCCTCCTGGAGCGTGCTGCCGATGCCGACGTGCTCACCGAAACGGACCACGACGAACGTCAGCGCCGGGTAGGCACCCGCGTTGCCGGTCCGCTCGGTGTAGATGGGCTCCACGTACAGGAGGCCGTTGCCCATGGGGAGCGTCAGCAGGTTGCCGTACTTGATGGATGCCGACCCTCGGGTCTGCGTGTAGGGCAGCAGGCGCTCGGCGACGTCCGGGTTCTGGGTGATCGCGTTCTGGGTCTGGCCGGGGCCGTCGATCTGGCGGCGGTCGGACATGCGCAGGATCCGCAGCTTGCCGTAGTCAGGGCTCGCGGCGTCCGCGTTGACGGCCAGGTAACCGGCCAGGTTCTGACGGTTCTGCGGCACGAAGACAGCCGTCTGGCTGAAGATCGGGTGGGGATCGCCGGGCCACTTGATCGACAGGTAATAGGTCGGTTCCTTCTGCCGCTCGTTGCTCTGCACCGGGTCGACCGGCACCTGCCACAGGTCGGTGCCGTTGTACCAGACGCGGGGGTTGCCGACGTGGTAGCGACCCAGGATCTCGCGCTGCACCTTGAAGAGGTCCTCGGGGTAGCGGAGGTGGTCCATCAGGTCCTCGCTGATCTGGGACCGCGGGGTCACCGCGCCCGGGAAGGCCGTCTCCCAGGTGCGCAGCAGCGGGTCCGACTCGTCCCAGGCGTACAGCTTCACGGTGCCGTCGTAGGCGTCCACGACCGCCTTGACGGAGTTGCGCATGTAGTTGATCGGCTGGTCGAGCTGGGCACCGAGTGCCGTCGTCTGCGTCGTGGACGTCGCGTCGCGCAACAGGACGCGCTGGCTGTTGGGGTACGTGGCGGACGTGGTGTACGCATCCACGATCCAGACCAGGCGTCCCTCGACGATGGCCGGATAGGTGTTGCTGTCGACCGTCAGCCAGGGGGCCACCTTCTCGACGCGCTCCTTGGGCGTCCGGTCGTACAGGATCTTCGAGTTCGCGTTGACGCGGTCCGACAACAGGATGTTGATGTCGGCGAAGCGGGTCGCGTACAGCAGGCGTCGCACCGGATCGCCCATGGGCACGCCACCCGAGCCGTCGTACTCGTTGTACTGCTCGCCGCCACCCTGGGCGCCACCGGGAGAATCCAGCTCGATGGGTGCCTGGTCCGGCAGGCGCCCGACGATCGCGAAGTTGTTGGACTGCTCACCGTAGTAGATGCGGGACTGCGCCTCCTCGATCTTGCCGATCGGGGGGATGTCACGGGTGATCCAGACGGGCTCGCCGTTGCCCTGGCGGCGGTTGCCGTAGGACGACACGAAGCCGTGCCCGTGCGTGTAGACCGTGTGGAGGTTGTTCCAGTTCGGATCCGGGATGTTGGCCTGGTTCAGCTCGCGGGCCGCCACCACGACGTCCGTCTCCTGGCCGTCGATCGTGTACCGGTCGATGTCCAGGATCCCCGGGAACGCGTAGTAGCCGCGCACCTGTTGGAGCTGGTCGAACGTCGGGCCGATCACCTGCGGATCCATCAGGCGGATGCCGGGCAGGGCCGCGGCATCCTCCTTGAGCTGGCCCGGCGCCACCTGGGTGACCGCCTCGTACTCGGTGATCTCGGTCCCGGCGATGCCGTAGGCCGCCTTGGTGGCCTCCAGGTGGGCGGCGATGTAGTCGTTCTCACGGTCCGGCTCGTTCGGGCGCACCTGGAACGTCTGCACGATCCACGGGTAGATCATCGACAGGACGAGGCTGGACACCAGCATCAGCACCACCCCGGTGCCGGGCACGATCGTCCGCCGCCAGAAGATGTTGACCACGAACAGCGCCGCCACGAGGAACGCGATGACGGCGACGACGAGCTTGGCGTCCATCCGCGCATTCGCATCGGTGAAGTGGAGACCGGTGTAGAGCGTGCCCTGTTCCAGCACGAGCGCGTACCGGTCGAGCAGGTTCTGCAGTCCGTAGATGACGAGTGCCACAGCGCCCAGGATCGAGAGGTGCACGACGGCAGGCTGGGTGGCCCTGCGTCCGTCGCCCTGCCCCGGAGCCAGGTTGCCGACGGCGAAGTGGACGGCGGCCGCCGCGATGAAGGCGAAGACCAGTCCGCTCATCAGCAGGGACGTGACGAGGCGCCAGACGGGGTACTCCAGCATGAAGAACGTGATGTCCAGGCCGAAGGTGGGCTCGATCACCCCTGAGGTCTGCCGGTTCAGCCAGGCCAGGACCGGCAGGGTCTGGGTCGCGGTCGACAGGCCCGCCATGAAGCCGAACATCACCGCCGGGACGACCATCGCCAAGACGGCGTTCTGCTCCAGCATGTCGCGGTAGCGATCGAGGACCGCCGACGTCCCCCTGCGGCGGTGGGGCGGGCGCGAGCGGAAGGCCAGCGCCATGTTGCCCCACAGCAGGCCGCCGACGACGAGCGCGCCGATGACGAACAGGACGGCCTGGACGACCAGTTGCGTCCAGAACACCCCGGTGAAGCCGATGGAGTCGAACCAGAGCTTCTCGGTCCACAGGCTCGCGGCGAGCATGAACACCCCGATGGCAACAGCCAGGATGACGACTGTCACCATGAGGGGACTGCGGCGGGGAGAGGTGGGTGCTTGCACGTCGGCGGGCTCCTAGGTCGGTGTCGTCGGGTGACGTTCGGGTCTGGCGGTCACTGGGGGGCGAGGGTACGCGCCAACGCGTCACCCAGCCCGGGAACGAGGTCGTCCGCGGCCAGCAGGTCGTCGGGGTTGTTCCTGAGGCGGGCGACCCCGTAGCGGCTGCCGTCGCGTGTCACGCCCACGACCACGCGGACGTCCTGGCGCTCGGGGTGGGCCGCGACGAAGGTCGCGGCCTCCTCGGGATCGTCGGGGATCGTGGCCTCGACGTGCGGGGGGACGAAGAGCCGCTCGACGGTCAGCGCACACCCGTGGACCGTGTCGGGCCACATGATGCGCTCGAGGTCCTCCAGCAGGTCCTCCCCCGTGTGGAAGTCGTCCTGCTCGATCGAGCTGAGCGCACCCTCCGGCAGCCCGTCGGGCCGGGGCAACTGGCCCGCCAAGGAGGGCTCGGCAGCCAGAAGTTCTGCCGTCGGCACGAGGGCGAAGAGCCGTGCCGGCTGGTCCCAGCCCCCGTGCGTGACGTGGCGCTCGATCTCGAGCAGTGCCGCCGCCAGGGCGTCGTTGGTCATGCGCATCCCTTCACGAGTCCTTCGGTGGCCGGGTCGGCCAACATTTCGAGGGAGTTGATGGTGTCCTCCAGGGTGGAAACGCTCACCAGCCGCGTCGAGGTCCTGACGTTGTTCAGGTCCGCGCAGTTGGCGGCGGGGACGAAGAACACGTCCGCCCCGTCACGCTCGGCACCGGACAGCTTCTCGCGAACGCCGCTGACGCCGGAGATCATGCCTGCCCCGTCGATGTCGCCGGTGCCGGCGATGATGCGACCCCCCACGAGGTCACCGGGTGTGATGGTGTCGAAGATGGCCAGGGCCATCATCAGGCCCGCGCTCGGCCCACCCAGGGAGGGGTCCAGCGCCAGGTGCACGCGCGGGGTGTAGCTGTACCCCATGACCAGGTTGCCGCCCCACACGGGCACGCCCACGTTGGTCTTGGACGGTGCGGTGTCCACCTTGACGACCAACACCTCGCGATCCCGCAGGATACGGAACAGGACCTCTTGACCGATCGCCCGGCTCTCGATGGCAGCCCGCGCATCCGCAACCGTGGGCGTCGGCACGTCGTCGACGGCCAGCACGAAGTCGCCGGGGAACAGCTTGTCGGCGGCCGGTCCGGTACTGGAGACCGACTGCACCATGGGGATCTGCTCGACCTGGTTGCCGGCGGCCCGCAGGGCGGCTGCCGCGGCGCCCGACTGGGATGCAGCCATCTGCTGCGCCTCGCGCGCCCGGAGCTCGGCCTCGGAGGTGCGGGTGGGGTAGACCTGCTCGCGCTGGTAGACGTCACGATCGGGCACCCAATGGGCGTAGAGGACCTCGGGGAGGCTGACCGGTGCGTCGGGCCTCGTCATCGAGGCGGTGGTGACCAGGATCCTGCCGTCGGACGGAAAGGTCTCCACGCCCTCCACCGAGACCACCGGCACGCCCTCGCGTTCGCCCAGGAGGTTGTGGGTGGCCCCCGGGGAAACCGTCACGAAGTCCACGGGCCACATCGCCACGAAGGCAGCTGCGATGACGAACAGCAGAGCGGACACCGCGGCGGTCCACGTCTGCTTGGTCATGCGGTGATCCTACAGGGGCGTACGCGCGCCTCAGCTTGCCCGATGCCCCACAATGGACGGGTCGAGAAGGGAGCACGACATGGCAGACGAGGAACAGCCGAACCCGATGGAGGAATTCCTCCGCCAGTTCGGGATTCAGCCCGGGCCGGACGGAACCTTCGACCTCAACCAACTCATCGGCCCGCTCCAGCAGGCGATGCAGCAGTTCAGCCGGCAGATGTCCGCGATGGGCTCCGGCTCCGGGGAGAGCTTGAACTGGACGTTCGTCAAGGACATCGCGCGCAAGGTCACCGCCGCCGCCGGCCCGGATCCGAGCCCCTCGGCGTCGGAGGCCGTCGCCATCCGGGACACCGTCGCCTTGGCGGATCTCTGGCTCGACCAGCACACGGCCTTCGACCGGACGAGCGCGCCCGCCGCGACGTGGAGCCGCGCCGAGTGGGTCGAGGGCACCATCGGGACCTGGGAGCAACTCGTCGGCAGTGTCTCGACCTCGCTCGCCGGCGCGGTCGGCACGCTCCTGCACCGCGCCGAGCCCGAGGCTGCCGGGATGATGGCGATGATGGAACCGATGATGAAGATGGCGGCCACCGGCATGCTGTCCGCCCAGGTGGGCCAAGGCATCGGTCAGCTCGCCACGGATGTGCTGAGCGGCTCCGACCTGGGTCTGCCGTTGACGAGCAGGCCCGTCGTCGCCCTTCTCCCGACCAACATCGCCCGCTTCGCCGACGGGCTCGACATACCTGCGTCGGATGTCCGCCTGTACATCGCCCTGCGGGAGGCGGCCCGGCAGCGTCTGTTCGCCAACGTGGCGTGGCTTGGCCCGCAAATGCTGGCGCTCATCGAGCACTACGCGCGGCACATCACGATCGACGCCAGCGCCTTCGAGGAGGCGATGGAGGCCCAGATGCAGGGGGGACTCACCCCCGAGCGCATGGAGGAGTTCGGCCAGCAGATGGCCGGACGCCTCTTCCAGCCGGCGCTCACCTCCGAGCAGGTCGAGATCCTCGGTCGGTTGGAGACGTTGGTCGCCAACGTCGAGGGTTGGGTGGACGACGTCGTCACGCAGACGACCACCACCCTCATGTCCCGCTCCGACGCCCTGCTTGAACTCGTCCGGCGCCGGCGCGCCTCGGCGGGCCCGTCCGAGGCCGCCCTGAAGACCCTGCTCAACCTCGAGTTGCGCCCTCGACGCGTGCGGGATGCCGCGAACCTGTGGGCGGCGGTTCGGTCCGCCAAGGGCATCGAGGCGCGCGAGGCCGTCTGGTCGCACCCCGACCTGGTGCCGACCGGCGCCGACCTGGACGATCCGCTCGGCTTCGCCGCCCATGGCCACGTGGCCGATGCCGCGCCGACTGGTTTGGACGACTTGGATGCCCAACTCGCCCGGCTGATCGAGGAGGAGCGCGGCGGCACCGGAAACGGGAAGGACTGAGGCTCGGGGTCACACCCCGGGGTGCCGGCGGGCGAAGTCGACCCCCTCGAGGAAGCCGCGGGCGCGGGTGGACTCCGCCTGCGCGTTCACCAGGCGCCAGAAGCGCGCGCTGTGCTGCCGCTCCTCCAAGTGGGCGACCTCGTGCAGGAGCACGTAGTCGACCACCCAGGCCGGCATCGTACGCAGCCGGTCGCTGAGACGGATCTCGCCGGTCTCGACCGTGCAGGACCCCCAGCGGGAGGCCATGTTGTCGACCCACCGGACGCCGATGGCCGGTTCAGGGCCGGCGGCGTGCGGTGCGATCCACGTGCGGTACAACGCCACGGCCCAGTCGGTCAGCTCCGAATCGGCACGCGGCGGCCTCTGCTTGGCCTCCTTCGTCAGGAACCGCTCGACGAGCCCGGGCACCAGTTCCCGTCGTTGACGGGCGCTCAGGTCTTCAGGCACCACGACCACCAGGCTTCCGCCCTCCCGGAAGGCCGTCATCGTCCGCCTCCGGCGCGCTGAGGAGCGCACCTCGTAGTTCTCCACCGCCATGCCCTGAAGCGTAGAACCCCGCCCCGACAGTTCGTCGGCGCACGTTTGACCCCGGCCCTCCAGCCCACTAGTTTGTCCGCAGGACCCCCGGGTGGGGTCGGATACCCGCAGGGGAAGGCAGGTGTCCGACACACCGGGGGTCTTGCCTTGTCGCCACAGATGAAGCGGGGCCCTCTGCACTATGCTGGACGGGTCAGTCCCAGCGGGCGTGTTCCGGTGGGGAACCGAACAGCCAGGAGGAAACCCGTGTCGAACGACACCTACAGCGGCAAGTTCTACTGCGTCAAGTGCAAGGACCACCGCGAGGCGGAAGGCGCGATCTCGGTCAACGAGAAGGGCACCCGCATTGCCAAGGCCAAGTGCCCCGTGTGCGGCACCAACCTCACCCGCTTCCTGCCCAAGGCCTGACCAGCGGCACAGGAACTCGCCGAAGGGCACCGGGACATGTCCCGGTGCCCTTCGCGCGTCCGGACGGTGTTGTCCGAATGTTGTCCATGAGCCCGCACCGGCGCGTCGGTGGCGGGCGCACACCCATGCTGGGTGGGTGTCCTCCCCCCTGTTCGTGCTGACCCGTCCCCTGAGCGTGCTGACCCGACCGGACGACTCCCTCCAGGTCGGGCTGGACACCGACGGCGCGCTGCTGATCCCGTCTCCTCCGCCGGGTGCGGAGGCCGCCGTGCGCGCGCTGCGCCGGCCGCGCACCCTCCTGGAGGTCAGCCGACTCGTCCCGGCCGTCCCACACACGTGGTTGCGGGAACTCGTGACCCTGCTCGTGGACGCGGGCCTGTTGCACCCGGTTGAGCCGTCGATGGCCCACACCTGTGGAGTTTGCCGCTCTTTGGCGGTTTTCTTTGATCGCTCCGTGTCGTTAGTTGCCGATGACGAGGATGCTGGCCGCAGCCTCAATGACGTCGTCCGTGATGGTGTCGAGCTGGTTGATCTTCAATACCCGGTTGATCTGAGGGAAAAGTCGCTCGAGAAGGCGGAAATTGCCGCGGGTGATGCGCTCGATGGCGGCAATCGCTTGCGCGTCGGTGAAGTCTTCCGGGTCGAGAGTCTTGCCGAGTCGTTTCCAGTGGCGATCGAGGACGAAGAGGAGTTCGTCGCGTCCGAGAGCGCGGTAATGGTGTGAGAATCCGAGGCGGCTGTAGAGCTGCGGGTAGTGGCGGAATCGCTCGTCGATGCCCGGCATGCCGATCAAGATCATCGCGAGGTGGGTGCGATCGTGCTGGTCGCGGAGCAGCTCGAGGGCGGTGGGGGTGAGCCGTTCCGCTTCGTCAACGATGAGGAGTTCCACAAGGCGGGTGACATCGTTCTGCCTGACCCTTTCCGACTCCGGCATGAGGGAGCGGAGGTGCTCGTCGGCGCAAATCCCAACTTTCACCTGCCAATGATCGATGTCGTGCATAAGGTCTTTAGGGCGGCAGAGCACTTCCGGTGTGTAGAAGACGGTGCGGGATCGGTTCGCGAGGGCGTAATGCTTCGCATCGTGATCACCCCTGGGACCCCATTCGTTGATGTAGGGCTCGAGCGCTTCCCAGTTCGCGTACCGACGGGCGGAGTTCGTCTTCCCGACGCCGGCAGCGCCGTGACAGATGCCGATGGTCTTTTCTTTCCGCACGGCGTTGGCGAACTCGGTGAAGCGTCGGTGTTCTTTGGTGACGATGAATGCCTGGTTCATCACTCGTCCTCTTCGTAGGTGCGCAGCTTCGGCCGCCGCTTTGTCGGTTCAGGGGCGCGAGGTTCCTCGCGGGTGGCAACGGTCGGGATGCGATCGTTGATCGCGCGGCGCAGTTGCTTGCGGCGGGCGCGACGAGCGGTTTCGATGTCGCGGAGACTGAGACGCAGGTTGGGGTGGGCCTCGTCGATTGCGGTGCAGATAAAATTGTCCCGGTCGTACACGCGGATCTCGGAGATGTCGCGGGGGTCGTACCGGATCGTGATGGTGTGCCCCACAAACGGAGCGAGCGTTGGGGCCAGGTAGCGCTGGCCTTGGAAGTGGATGCCGTCACGTTGCACCACTCGGTTCTTCGGAACAGTAAGGAGCAGTCCGTCGAGTTCTTGAAGACTGTCGGGCATTCGCGGCAGCCAACCGTCAGCGACCCAGGCGTCACGCGGTGAGATCCCCAACTCGCGATGGGTCCGGTCGTTATAGGTGCCGATGAATTCGCCGATCGCACGGTCGAGCCCGGCAAGGTCGAGGACGGGAGTTGGTGCCCGGCTACCCGGCCCGAGGTGGCCGGGGAGCGCGCTCACGAGTTCCGTGTTGACGGTGCCGAAGAACCGCTCGATCTTGCCGCGACCCTGTGGCCTGCCGACGGTCGAGTGGATGATCCTGATGTGCAGAGCTATAGCTGTTCGTTCGAGGTGGTGGCTGATGAAGTCGGAGCCGTGGTCGACGTGCAGGATGTCGGGGATGCCGCACATTGCCCATGTCGGGTCGGTTTTCCGCCAGATCGCCTGCCGGAGGGCGAGGGCGGTGTTAATAGCTGACGGGGCTCCGCTGAACACCATGTATCCGCAGATCGCACGGGAGTAGTCGTCCATCACGGTCGTCAGCCACGGTCGGTCAGGTTTTCCGTCAGCGCCGACGATGAGGATGTCGAGTTCAGTGTGGTCGGACTGCCACGTCTGGTTGGGGTGTTCCGCGCGGCGCCGGAAGACGAGCTCGTGCTTGTCTCGGTACGAGACTGGCCCCTCCAGCGCCAAAGTGACAAGTGCCGGATCGAGGGCCTGGACGATTTGCCTCACTGTCGCATAGCTCGGCGGCGGCAGCTCACGCGCCTGAGCATCGGTGATGGCGAGACGATGCAGCGTGGCGAGACTCGGGCGCGGCCGACTGAGCGCCAGTCGTTCGATGAACGCGACCGTCTCTGCTGAGGTTCGTCGGGCACCTTTGTCTATACGCGCATGAGCGTCAAGTGATGCGATGCCGCCTGCGCGGTAGAGCTGGTGCCAGCGCTGCAGAGTTCGAGCGGAGATCCCGGTTTCCCGGGCAAGGACCGCGAGCGGAATCTGGTCTTCGACATGCAGCCGAAGAACACGCCACCGCTCGGCCGCGTCCACAAGTCACCTACACAGTGGAGCTTTCGCGGGCCGCTAAGGCCTGCTGATGCCGGTACAAAGTGGCACGACTCCACCCGACGAGCTTTGCCGCATCCTCCGCGGTCCGGCCCTTCGCCCGGGCCTCGGTTACGAGCTTGAGTTTGTCGGCTACGACCGCGGGATCGGACAAGGGCCTACCAAACTTGGTGCCGCTATTTCGGGCGGCGGTGATTCCTGCGTTCACACGCTCGGTGATCAGCTCGCGTTCGTACTCGGCCAAGGTGGCGAGCATGTTCAGCATCAGCCGGCCCGACGTTGTCGACGGGTCGATCCCGTCCGAGATGCTCTTCACTTGGATGTCCTGCTCTCGGAGCAGCTTCACCGTGTTGAGTACATCGATGAGGGACCGGCCGAGGCGATCGGCCCTCCACACCACGACGGTGTCTCCGGGCTGGGCGTACTCGAGCAGCTTCTTTATCCCAGGACGTGAAATAGCGGTCCGACTGCCCGAGGTGACGTCAGCAAAAATGTCCCGCTCCTGCACGCCCGACTTGACCAGGGCGTCGACCTGCAACTTCGCGTCTTGGCTTCTTGTGCTGACCCGCGTATACCCGAGATATCTCACCCGGCCATTCTGCCTCAGAAACTGCTAGAAGTGGCGCGTGAAAGACATTTCACGGTAAGACATCTTTCCAAGACAAATGGCGCCCCGGAAATCCGCCACCTCCTACAGAGGCGCGCAAGAGGTAACTCGTGTCTCGAAAAGCTTTAGATTCCCGAGGCAGAGTGTCGGCCGGAAAAGTCGCCTTGCGCTTAGCGTGGCTGAAGGCGACCAATTTCGACGCTGAGTCAGGGTTCGCATCACGGAAGTTGTGCACCCTGACATTTAGGGCTTCCACACGTACGCCCATACGGTCAGACGCGCGGAGATCGCTACGATCACGGCGACGTCGGTAAGGGCCAGCCAGATATCGCTCGCGAACTTGCCGTCGTGATCATGCGACCGACCGCGCTGACTTTGACGAAACCGCTCAACCAACTGTGCAGCGTGTCGATCAGCACAAAGGTGTTTAGAAGGAACGTCAGCTGGAAGAGGATCAAGAATGAAATGCCCTGGGCGCTCGGTTCCGGGGTCTCGGTGTGTTGGGCGTGGCTGCGTTTTCGGAGCCCAGGACGGCTGCCTGGCCCCTCGGTACGGTGATCTTCACGGCCGGGTGACCAAAGATTTTGAATGTTCCTGCGCGACTACTGGCAACTCTGCGTTGGGATGATCAGAGGGGTGTCTCTGGAGTTTCTTTCCATGAATGGGGTATCCATCTTGTGAACGGGTTGGGGGCTAGGCTCGTGTCGTAGAGAGTGCTCCCGCGCTGCGTCAACAGCCGGGAGCGTGGACTACACCGCTGAGAGGTGTTCGTCGTGATTGACCCTACCCTTGCTGTCTCTGCGTCGGAACTGGTCGCAGGCAGGGACTATCCGTCGGATCTGGTCGAGTTGCGGGCGTGGTTCGGTGATGATGCTGCGTGTTTGGACTACTTGGAGTGGTTGCGTTGGCCCCAAGGTGTGCGATGCCCGCGTTGTGGGACTTCGGTGGTGTGGCGGCAGTCGGGAGTGCGCTACCGCTGCCGTGAGTGCTGGTACACGTTCTCTCTGACCTCGGGCACGATCTTCGCCAAGACGCGCACCCCGCTGACGGTCTGGTTCGAGGTGGCGTGGCTGATGAGTGCCGACAAGGGTGGCGTCTCGGCGGCGCACCTGCACCGGGTGCTGCCGATCAACTCCTACCAGACGGCGTGGGCGATGCTGGCGAGGTTGCGGCAGGTGATGAGTAGCGGAGGGGAGCCACTGAGGGGCCGTGTCGAGGTTGACGAGAGTTTCTTCGGTGGGCACCGTCCTGGGGTGCGGGGTCGCGGGGCGCTGGGCAAGACTCTGGTCGCCGGGGCAGTCGAGCTCACCGATCACGGGTGGGGGCGAGCCCGCCTGGCCGTGATCCCTGACGCCTCGACCCAGTCGTTGAGAGCATTCATCACCGCCAACATCGCCCAGGGCTCCACGATCCTCAGCGACGGGCTCTCCTCCTACCCTGGAGCGCTGCGTGGGTATCTGCATGAACCAATCAATGTGTCGGCCTCAGGCAAGCGCGCCCACGAGGTCCTGCCTGCAGTGCACCGGATCTTCTCACTCGCCAAGCGCATGATCGAGGGCACCTACCAGGGGTGTGCTGGGACCGGCCACCTCCAGGAGTACCTCGACGAGTTCATCTTCCGGTTCAACAGGCGACACAGTCATCACCGCGGACTGGTGTTCAGGCGACTCCTCGAACGCGCCGTCGCGTCAGAGCCTGTCACCTACCGCCAACTTGTCCGTGACCCGAAATCGAAAGCTGACCACCCACGCGGAGTGCACGGCCCACGATCCTCACCAGGCTCCCTCGACACAGGACACACAGACAGACCATGGAGAGCCAACAGCTGAGAACAACACCACCGGGCCACGCCAACGCCTCGTTCACAAGATGGATACCCCATTTTCATGAACAGCGAGTATCTGGAAAGTTCATCCGCCGTTTGATTGGGTGTCACTGACCGGTCACGCGCGATTCTTAGCGTGAGCACCATGAATAGACAGCCTGAGACAGTGTCGAGGCTCTGGCGCTCTGATGAGCAGCCGATCCTCGAGCAGATCCGTCGCGATTCGGCTGCGTTTTCGCCATCCGAGGCGCAGATCGCGCGAGTGGTGCGTGCTGACCCTCATTCGGTTATGACCTATTCGGTGACCGAACTGGCTCAGGTCTCTAGCACGTCCGTCGGCTCGGTAGTGCGGTTCTGCCAGCGCTTCGGCCTGCACGGATTTCAGGAATTCAAGCTGCTTCTCTCCCGCGAGACCGTCCTTCCCCAGCGCCCGGCCGCGACACACGACGACGATCCGGTTACCGCGACCGTGTTGGGGACCTTGCGCGAGAGTAGTGCTGCGCTTGAGGATGCTGCGGCGCATCTTGACCCGAGCACAGTCGTAGCTATTGTCACTGCGCTGGTGAAGGCACGTCGCGTGCGCTTCGCCGCGGTGGGCACTTCGGCCCCGCTCGCTTCAGACGCTGCCTACCGTTTCACGACACTTGGGCTCGACGCCGCGTTCACCCCTGACTTCATTGCCCAAGAGGTGATCGCCCGCGGCCTTGATGAGCGCGACGTCTGTTTCGTGATCAGCCACACGGGGTCAACGACGTCGACGCTGGACGTCGCCCGCACGGCCGTCAGGTCAAAGGCGGTCGTTGTCGGAATCACCAGCTTCCTCAGCTCACCGTTGGCTGAGTTCGCTGACCTCTTGCTCGTCGCGGGTAGCTCGGAGACACGCTATCGGGTCGAGGCCATGACTAGTCGAATCGTCCACCTGTCACTGATCGACGCCATTTACAGCGTCCTGGCTATGCAGCTCGAAGGCGCGCCCGAAGCGCGCGCCGCATCCGAGGCAGTCGTTAACTCTCACCGCATCTAACGGCCGAGAGACGCAGAGAGGGAAATTATGCAAGGCACCGTACTAAGTGATGCAGGCTCACCGATGCCAGGAGTCGTCGTCAGCGACGGCTTACGGGTCACTCGCACCGACGAGGATGGGCGATTTCGGATTGACCAGGTCCGCGGACCCGTGTTCATTACCCGGCCGGCTGGATGGCGGGTCGACCGATGGTACGTCGGCGCAAGCGCGATCGACCCGGTATTCACCCTCAGCCCAGCTCCGGTGCAGCTGCCCGTCCGTTTTGCACATCTCACAGACACCCACCTCGGCACGGGAGCCGGCTATCCCCAACCGGCCGAAATCGGGACCGGCGAACGCCTGTCGCAGGCCTTCCGCGAGATCGCCGCGGCTCATCCGGGACTCGAGGCCTTCGTCGTCACGGGAGACCTGACCGACCGTGGTCTGCCCGAAGAATTCGCAGCTTTCGTCGCTGCGACCGCAACGACCGAGTTGGCTGTCTACGCGATCCCGGGAAACCACGACCATCTCGTTCCGGATCCGACGGATCTGGTTAGCCGCAACGGCTATGCCATCCATTCCGGGGAGCCCAGGCATTACGAAGACTACCTGGGGCCCAGGTGGTATTCGTTTGATCTACCTGGCCTCCACGTCGTTGCCGTGGACTGGTTCACGCATGAACTCGGTCTAGACCACGAGACCCAGGACACCTGGCTACGCGCCGACCTTGAGATGCTCGCGACCGGGACTCCGTGGATCATGCTCTGTCACGACCAGCCGTGGCGCTCCATTCTCGACGGGCTGCCCAGTGCCCCGATCGCGACGTTCTCCGGCCACCGGCACACCTCCCGGGTCGTCGCGAGCGGCCCCACGCTGCACGTGAACACCCCTCCGGCCATGTTCGGCGGTGTAGACAACTCTCCGGCCACATATCGCATCGTTGTGTGGGACGGCGAGCGGATCACCACAGGGTCACACCAAACCTATCCTCCACAATCCGACACCCGTTCAGGTTGGGCCCGCACCACACAGGCACTCTGGAGCACATCGACCCCGGCGATTGGACAGCGCACACCTTTCATCGTTGCTGACGGTCGGGTGCTCGTACCGCTCGCGCTCGATGATGAGGCCCGCGGCGCGCTGGCCGCATACGACGCCTGCTCGGGAAAGCCCCTGTGGCAGGCCAGTCTTGACGCTCCGCTGCGTAGCGCGCCCGCGGGTGCCGGGACCGCGGCTATCATCAGCTCGACTGTGTCTGGAACGACGTGGGCGCACGACCCGAGCACGGGTGAGATGTTGTGGCAGCGGCCGACATCGGACCCGCTTCGGCGCTTTGGCTTCTACCCACCGACACTCGTCGACGGACTCGTTTTGGTTGGCGACCAGGCTGCACTCCGAGCCCTCGACCAGAGCACAGGCGAGATCGTGTGGGAGCGATCGGACATCGCCGCGTATCAGATCTTCATCACCCTCAGCGCCCCGGTAGTCGACCGATCGGGAGCGAACGGCAGCCTGACGACGGTGCTCTGGGCGGGGTTTCCCGAGCCGAGCACGCCCGTACGACTTGACCCGAAAACGGGCGAGACGATCGCGAACTCTAACGAGGTGGTGGCTGAAGGCTTGTTCGATGTCTTGACGAGCGGCGCCGGCCTGCCGATACGCACCCCCAGCGTTGACCCTGCAACGGGCGACCTGATCGCCACTGGACTGACGAATGTCTTCCGGCGTTCGGCGTCCGGTTCCGCAATACGCTGGTCGTACCCGACCTCAGTGCCGTGGAACCCTGTCGGGGTCAATCTCGGCAGCCACGGCGTGTTAGTCGTCGACGCCGGCGGCGCTGTCGCGATGCTCGACCCCGTCTCGGGCGAGCAGCTTTGGCGCACGGAAATTGCGGCCGACTCCGACGAGTGCTTCCTGACCTACCGGCGCAGTCCTCATCCGCTCTTCGCCCAGGCGACCACGGTGGGCGACCGGCTGCTGATCCCGGCGCTCGACGGTGACATCGTCACGCTAGACGCGCGCACGGGTGACGAGCTGGGCCGCTTCGCCACCGGAGTTCCGATCCTGGCTCCGCTGGTCGTGCACGACGGCACGGCCGTCGCGCTGCATCGTGACGGTCTTCTCGCGGCCTACCCGCTCGCCACGCTCGCGGGGGAACGCTTGTGAGGGGCATACGAATCGGCGGCTGGGCGCTTGCCCTGCCAGCGCTGATCCTGATCGGGCTCTTTCTGCTACTGCCCGGCGTTCTTGCGCTCGTGGGAAGCCTGTTCCAAATCGACCTCGGCGACCGAACTGTGTGGCGCTGGGCTGGGCTGCAGAACTACACGGCTCTCTTCTCCGACCCCGCGGTTGTCGAGTCGATCTGGAATACCGTGCTGTATTCAGCGATGACGATCATCCCGAGCCTGGTCCTCGGACTGGGCCTGGCCCTTCTGGTTGCCTCGTTTCGGCGGGCCAGGCCACTTCTTCAGGTGCTCCTATTCCTGCCCTTCGCCACCAACATGGTCGCGATGGCCGTGGTGTTCCGCTGGATTTTCGCTAACCGTGGCGGTTTTGTAAACGAGGCACTTGCGCTGGTCGGCCTAGCCCCGATCAACTTTCTTGGTGACTCCAGGTACGCGTTGATCACCGTGGCACTGGTTGGAATCTGGCGGCTGACGTCGTTTGTCATGATTTTCTATTTGGCAGGCTTGACGAGCATCCCGACGGCGCTCTACGAGGCATCCGCCGCCGATGGCCTCGGCCCGTGGTCGACGTTTCGTCGCGTAACACTGCCCCTGCTTCGACCGACGACCGTGTTTGCAACAGTCATGGCCGTTCTGCAGGCGGTGCAGGTGTTCGACACAGTCAACGTCCTCACCGGCGGGGGACCGCTCGGGGCTACGGAAACCATCCTGACCATGACCTGGCGACTCGGCTTTGTCTACTTCGACCTCGGTCAAGCGGCTGCAGTGTCAACACTGCTACTGGTCGTTCTCGTGCTCATTGGCGTGCTTCGCCGTCGAGCCTTCCTCGGAGACAAGGAACTCTAATGCGCACCACACACCGCACCCGACGTTTGATAGGCAGGAGCATTCAGATTGTGGCGGTCACCGTATTCGCCGCGATCTCGGTATTTCCCGTCGTCTGGATGTTTCGCATGTCGGTCTCTCCTGCCGACGAGGCCGTGCTCGATGGCTTGCAGCTGCTTCCCGAATCCCTAGACCTCGGCAACTTCACCCGCGCTTGGGACCAAGCGAACCTGGGCCAAGCCATGCTCAACGGCGCACTCGTCACCCTTGGCATCCTGGCCGCACAGCTCGTGACGGTCATACCCGCGGCATACGCCTTTGCCAAGCTGCGCTTCCGTGGCCGCGATGCTGCCTTCGCGATCGTGCTCGCGTGCCTCCTGATCCCCACCCAGGCCATCGCGCTTCCGCTCTATCTCGGAATCGGCTCGGTGGGGCTCGCAAACACCTTCGCCGCCCTCGTCCTGCCCTTCACAACGAGCGCCATCGGGATCTTCATGCTCAGGCAATACATGGTCACGATCCCCGACGCACTGCTCGAGGCCGCGAAGGCCGACGGCCTCGGCGTGTTCTCCACCCTGCTGCGTGTCGTCGTCCCGACGTCGATGCCATCGATCGCGGCCTTCTCGGTGCTGTCGATTTTTACGCACTGGAACGACTATCTGTGGCCCTTGTTGGTAGCGCGCGACAGCTCGCTCTACACACCTCCTCTCGCACTATCAGTGTTCCAACAGGCCGAGACAGGCACCTCCTACGGCGAACTTGCCGCGGCAGCCCTGCTCGTGACCCTGCCGATAGTGGTGCTGTTCATCGTGGCCCAACGCAAGTTCGTCAGCGGCATAGCCGGCGGCGAACTCCCGGGCTGACGTCCAACGCCTCGCAAATACCTCCCGTTATCCACCTCCTCACCACCTCTTCATTCCTCCGCACAGATTGTGAGTATCCCCATGCCCGTACCCAGAAGAGCTCTCGCCTTTGGCGCTGGCCTCATTGCCTCCACACTCGCCCTGACCGGCTGCTCGGCCGCCCAGGAGACCGCTCCGAGCGCGCAGGTCGACGTCAGCTCCTGCGATCCGAGCGGCGTCACCATTTCCGCCCAATACGCCAGCCAAGGTCAAGCCGCCGCCGAGCTTGGCAAGGAGACGCTGGAGAAGAAGTACTCAGGCCTAACCGTCAACCTCAAGGCTGCTCCCGAGGGCACCAGCTACGACGAACTCACGCAGCAGGTCGTCGCTGACATCGCCGCTGGATCCCGTCCCGACGTGATCATGCTTGGCCTGGACCAACTCAAATTCTGGGTGGAGAAATACAGCCCACAGGCGATTGACACTGATTCGCTCCGCGACAGTTACGACCGGGACTATCTCAGCGTCGGCACGGTCGACGGTACGACTTACGTCGCTCCTTTCCAGATCTCGGTGCCCGTGCTCTACACGAACACCACCCTCGCCGAGTCCGCTGGCATCGACGCACTGCCGACCACCCACTCTGAAGTCCTCGAGGACGCGCGTGCCATCCAGGAAAAGACGGACGTCTCCACCCCGATCCAGATCCCTCGTGACAACATCGCCTGGTGGTTTGTCCAGGCCTTCGTCGGCAGTGGTGGCGGCACGTTCGTAAACAAGGACGGCACCGCGGGCTTCGACAGCGAGGAAGGGCGGGCAGCGCTCAAGATTTATCAGACCATCGGCGACGAAAAGCTCGAAGACCAGGTGAGCTGGCAAGACTCGATCGCCCAGTTCACGCAGGGAAACGTGGCCTACTTCTTTGCCACGCCCGCCGTGGGCGCGAGCGTGGCTGCCAGCATCGGCGACTCGTTCGACTGGACTATCTCGGACATGCCGATCCCTGACGGCGGCACCGCGAAGCTCCCCGCGGGTGGTAACGGCTGGATGGTGCTCTCCGACGATGCCTGCCGGGCTGCGTTCAGCAACGAGCTGATCGGCGCCATGCTCGACCCTGAGGTCATCCTGACGAGCTCGCTGGCCAATAGCTACATCCCGGTCGACACCGAGGCCAAAGCCGAACTGCTCCAGCGCCCCGAGGCCGACGGCCCGCTCGGCTACGCCTGGCGATACGAGGGCACCCCGGTTGCCGGATCTGGCTGGGCTGGCGAAAACCTTGGACGCACCAACCAGTACCTGCAGGACATGGTGCAGTCGATGGTCGACCAGGGCGAAGACGTCAACGACGTCGTTCCCAGCACCGCCGATCGCATCAGCGCACTCACGAAGTAAACAAACAAAGGAGCACGAACATGTCTGCTGAGGTTTCCCTTCGCCATCTAGTCAAACAATTCGGCGGCGTAACCGCGGTCAACGACGTCTCAATCGAGGTCGCCGCCGGTGAATCCCTCGTCATCCTCGGGCCCTCTGGATCGGGGAAGTCCACCCTGCTTCGCATTGTGGCTGGACTCGAGGCGCTTGACTCCGGCGACGTGCTAATCGGAGGGAAACCCCAGCAGAATCTCCCGCCCCACGAACGCGATGTAGCCATCGTCTTCCAGCACTTCGCGCTCTACCCCCACATGAGCGCGCTCGAGAACATCACCCTCGGCCTTCGGCACGGCCTGGGTCTGGATCGTGCCGCGGCGCGTCAGCGAGGTCTGGAGTTCGCGAAGCGGATGGATATCGAGGATCTACTCGACCGTAAACCCCGGCAAATGTCGGGGGGCCAGCGGCAGCGAGTCGCCCTCGCCCGAGCTCTCGCCCGGCAGGCTCGCTTGGTGCTACTCGACGAGCCCCTGTCCGGGCTCGATGCCCAGCTGCACATCGCGCTGCGCCAGGAAATCGCCGATCTGATGCGGACGACGGGGGCGACGTCGATCCACGTCACGCATGACCAGAGCGATGCCATGGCCTTGGCCGACCGGATTGCCGTGATCAACAAGGGATGCTTCGAGCAGATTGGCACGCCCGATGAAATCTATAACGAGCCGGCGACGGTGTTCGTTGCGGGCTTCATAGGGTCTCCTCCGATGAATCTTCTCCCTGGAACGGCAGTCGATGGCGGCTACCGCACTATCTTCGGTGACGTTGAGGAGCGCACCACCGCCCGAGAGGTGAGGGTCGGAGTGCGTCCGGAGCACGTGCGAATCGACAGCACGGGCCGGTACCATGCGACTGCCATTGTGCACACCACTATCTTCGAAGGTTCCACCCGGATCCTGGAGGTCACGGTCGGCGATGTCAGACTCGCAGTCCGTACCGACCAGAGCGTGCGCGTGCGTCGAGGCGACTCCGTGTCGCTGAGCTTCGGCGACGAGGACGCGCAGCTCTTCGACGCTGAGACCGGCCGCCGCATCGAGCGATCGCTATCGCGTGTCCGCTGAGTCCGGAGGCGCCCTGCTCTGGGACCTCGACGGGACCCTGATCGACAGCGAGCAACGATGGGCGGCCGTCTGCTGGGAGATCGCTGAGGAATCGGGTATTAAAGAGTGGAGGCCGTCACCGGTGGATATCTCCGGTCGTGCTATCCCGATGCTGGCAGGCATGCTGAGGGAACGCGGAGCGGCAGGCACGCTAGGCTCGCTCACCTCGGCACTTACTGAACGGATGCGAACCCTGAATCGCCAGGACGGAGTCCTGTGGCGGCCTGGGGCTCTAGAAATGCTCGAGACTGCGCACCAGAATGGCGTCCGGCAGGCTCTGGTGACGATGTCGCTCGAGATGAATGTCATCGACATCCTGGAACAGCTACCACGACCCTATTTCGCTCAAATCGTGACGGCGAACATGGTGACCAGGCACAAGCCAGCCCCCGATCCGTACGTGCTCGCCCTCAAACGGCTGGATCTGCCCACATCCGGCTCGGTCGCCATCGAGGATTCTCCCGCCGGGCTGCGCAGCGCCTGCGATGCGGGTTTGAACGTGATAGCTGTACCCTGCTCTGGCGCGATCGCGCCGAGTGACGACTACCAAATCTGGGAAACGCTTGCCGCGCGCGGCCTGCCCGACCTCGTGGCCGCGGGACTCGCCGTAGGCTGAGTAGCCACAG
This sequence comes from Propioniciclava sp. LT294, assembly GCF_059516005.1. Classification (NCBI taxonomy): domain Bacteria; kingdom Bacillati; phylum Actinomycetota; class Actinomycetes; order Propionibacteriales; family Propionibacteriaceae; genus Propioniciclava; species Propioniciclava sp. LT294. Next base: position 78,752 of record NZ_JCAKNG010000002.1, on the reverse strand, counting down.
CGGAAGCAGATTCCAACATCGGCCCTGCTTTGCTCCACCAGTTCCCGTCGTGCTGAAGAGATGCCTGCTCGTAAATCGACCTTCGGTCGTTCATGTCGTTCGAATTCCAAAAGCAGTGTCAGCGTTCGTCTCGAACTAATTTATCAAGATAGATGATTCTCGGCGCTCGACGCGCTCGCCCGCGAATCATCACCGAAAGCCCAATACGCAATGCCCGAAGCCTCATGCACAGCGAACAGACAGCGGCCGAGGTCTTACGCAGCCTCGGAAGATTCAGAGCGACGTTCTATCGCCCGGCGCCTTGGCTGGGACTTCTGCCGGGTTCAGTCGCGGTTGATGACTCCCTGGTAGCCGATGACGCCAAATAGCGATCACAGAACGCCGCCAATTATTGTTCAAGTCCACAGCCCACACCGTCACGGTCGTCGGAGCCGGAGCCCTTCGCGACGGCCTCGCCCACCTGCTCGATGCTGACGGATGGTCCGTGCGGGACGACGACGGCCGGGCCGGGGGCGGCCTCGTGGTGCTGTGCACTCCCACGGCCGAACCCGATCGCGTCCTCACCCGCGACCTGACGTCCTCCGGCATCCCGCACCTGGTCGTGCGCGCCGAGCCGGAGCGGGCCGTCGTGGGGCCGTTCGTGACCCCGGGGTCCAGCCCGTGTGTGGGGTGCAGCGACCTGGTGCGCAGGGACCTCGATCCGGGGTTCCCCCACCTGCTGGCCCAGCTCTGCCGGTCCGAGCACGTCCCCGCCCCACGCCAGGCCGCCTGGGCCGCGGCGATGGCGTCCGCCCAGTTGGGGGCATGGCGGGCGGGCCACCGCCCTGAGGCCGTCGGCGCCACCTTGGAGTTGGACGCACACTCCGGCTCCCTGGGGGTGCGCCGCTGGCCACGGCACCCCGACTGCGGCTGCCTGCTGGCGGCTGTCTGACTCTCAGGCCTGCTCGGCGAGGATGCCGAGGACCGCCTCCCCGTAGCGCTCGAGCTTGGTGCGCCCCACCCCGCTGATCCCGGACAACTCGGTCAGGTTCGTGGGCCGCTCCTCCGCGATCGCCATGAGGGTCGCGTCGGTGAAGATGACGAAGGCGGGCATGCTGGCGGCGTCCGCCTCCGCCTTCCGCCACGCACGGAGGGCCTCCCACGTCGCCTCGTCGTAGGTCGACGGGCAGTCGGCGTGGCGCTTGAGCTTGCGCTCCGCCCCGCTGGTGAGCCCACGCCCGCAGGCGCGGCAGGTGGCCTCCAGCGCGCTCGTCCGGCCTCCCCTGCGCCGCCCGGACGCCGTGGGCGCCGCCTGCTGCGCCCCCACCACGCCGTTGAGGAAGCGACTCGGGGAGCGCCGCTGCCCTCCTCCGTTGCGGGTCAGGGACCACGACAGGCGCAGGTGCTCCCGAGCGCGGGTGATGCCGACGTAGAAGAGGCGCCGCTCCTCGGCGATGGCCTCGGCCGAAGTGGCCAGGACGAACGGGAGGCTCCCCTCGTGGACGCCGACGATGGCGACCGCATCCCACTCCAAGCCCTTCGCGGCGTGCAACGTCGACAGCGTGACGCCCTGTCCGGTCGGGGCGTGCTGGGCCCGGGCGCGGTGGTCCAACTCGGCGACGAGCGCCGCGACGTCGGCCTCCGGGTGGGTGCGCGCGAACTCGTCACCGACCGCCGCCAGCGCGGACCAGGATTCCCAGCGCTCGCGCGCGGTGCCCTGCCCGGACGGCGGTTCGGTGGTGTGGCCCAACCCCGCCAACGCCGCACCGAGGACAGCGTTCGGGGCCTCATCCGGGGTGGCCTTCGCCGCCGCCGTGAGTGCGCGCAGGGCCGCCCGTACCTCGGCCCGTTCGAAGAAGCCCGCGCTGCCGCGGGTCGAGAAGGGGATGCCGGCGTCGGCCAGGGCGGCCTCCAGCGCCGGCGCCTGGGCATGGATGCGGTAGAGCACCGCCATCTCCGACCACGGCACCCCGGCCCGGTTGCGTTCGGCGAGCCACGCGGCCACGCCACCCGCCTCTGCTCCCTCACTCGGGGCCCCGGCGTACAGCGGCTCCGGCCCGGACGGACGCTGGGCCCGCAGTTCGACGCCGGGGCCATGACCCTTCATCACCGCGTTCGCCAGGGCGACCACCTGCGGCGTCGACCGGTAGTCGCGGACGAGTTCGACCACCGTCGCGTTCGGGTGCCGCCCCGTGAAACCGGTGAGGAACCCGGCCTGGGCGCCCGCGAACGAGTGGATCGTCTGGGCCGGGTCACCCACGACGCAGATCTCCTCGGAGTCGCCGCGCCACAGGTCGAGCAACGCCTGCTGCAGGGGGCTCACGTCCTGGTACTCGTCGACGATGAAGTGCCGGTAGGTGCGCCGCACCTCGCCGGCGACGTCCGCGTCCTCGGCGAGCAGGCCGGCCGTGCACAACAAGATGTCGTCGAAGTCGATCACCCCCCGGGCGGCCTTGACCGCCTCGTAGTGGGCCAGCACCCGCCCCACCTGGTCGGGAGCCAGTCCGTTGACCTCCCGGCCCCGTTGGCCGGACAGCGCGGCGTACTCGCCGGGGGCGACGTTGCTGACCTTGGCCCAACTGATCTCGCCGGCCACGTCCCGCAGCGTCCCGGTGTCGGGCGTGAGCCGCTCCCGGCGCAGGGCGTCCGCCACCAGGCCGACCTTGTTGTCCGCGACCGGCGGCAACTCGGCGCCGTAGGCGCGCGGCCAGAAGTACTGCGCCTGGCGCAGGGCGGCGGAGTGGAACGTGCGTGCCTGCACGCGGTGGACGCCGAGGGCGCGGAGACGCTCGCGCAACTCCCCCGCCGCCCTGGTCGTGAAGGTCAGGGCCAGCACCGCCGTCGGGTCGAACGCCCCGGCGGCCACACCGTAGGCGATGCGGTGGGTCATGGCCCTCGTCTTGCCCGTGCCCGCCCCGGCGAGCACCGCGACAGGACCCTCGAGCGCGGTTGCGGCGCGCCGCTGCTCGGGGTCGAGTCCTGCGAGGATGCTGTCGGGATCGATCACGCCCAGCACCCTACGCGGGACCGCCGACAGTCACTGCACGAGGACCAGGACGTCGTCCAGGGCGAGACGGGTGCGGGCAGCGGCGTCGCGCTCGCGGATCTCGGGCGCGACGGCGTCGGAGTCGTCGTGGCGGCCGATCGCCATCACCGTCACCGGCTGGACGCCCTCGGGGAGGGACAGCGCCGCGTGCAGGGCGTCGCGGTCGAAGCCGCCCATCTGGTGGGCGTTGAGTCCGAGGTGCTCCACCTGCACGGTGGCGTGGGCGGCGGCCTGGCCGAGGTCGTAGGCGCTGAACGCCTGCATCCGGCCGGCCCGCTCGGGCACCACGGCGAAGACCAGCAGGGCGGATGCCGCAGGCGCCCAGATCTGGTTGAAGCCGGCCAGCGCACCCTGGATCGCCTCGAAGGCAGGGGTGCCGCGGCGGGCGGCGACGAAGGCCCACGGCTGGGTGTTGCCGGCCGACGGGGCCCACCGGGCCGCCTCGACGACGCTGAGCAGGTCCTCGCGCTCGATCGTGTGGGTGGCGTCGAAGCCGCGGGGACTCCACCGCTCGGCCAGCTGCGGGGCGATGGTCGTGTCGGTGGCGTTGCGCACGGATGTCGCAGTGGGCATGGTGGGTCCTCTCGTCGCGGTTGTCGAACCTTCAACCATTCCCGTCGCCGATCTGTTCCGGGGCGACAGGGATTGTCCGGGCCGACCTCTAGGGTGAACAGCGATGAACGAGATGCACCTCCACACCGCGGACGATCTGGCCACGTTGGCCCAGGTGTTCGTCGTGGCGTCGGCCAGTGCCGGCGACCCCTTCGCCCGGCCCTTGCTCCTCGTGCCGGGGGCAGGCCTCCAGCGGTGGCTCGGACAACAGGTGGCCCGCTCCAGCGCGCCGGACGGCGAGGGCATCTTCGCCGGTTTCGAGGTGCACCGCCTCGGTCCCCTCGAGCAGCTCCTGCTCGGGGAGTGCCACGAGGACGCGTGGGAGCCGGACCGGCTCGTGTGGCACGTCCTGGGCGCGGTCCGCAGCGGCGCCGCGGGCCTCGAACCGCTGGCCGCCCACCTGGACGCCAACGACCAGCGGTACGCCAACGCACTCCGCATCGCCCGCCTGTTCCGGCGCTACGCCGACCACCGCCCCGCCATGCTGGCGGCTTGGTCGGCCGATCCCGAAGCGGCCGCGGCCGCCCTGGGGGTCGACGGGTGGCAGGTGCACCTGTGGTCTGCCCTGCACCAGCGGATCGTCGCCGATGACCCGGTCGTGCGGCGGCGCCGGCTCGCCGAGGGGGTCGCGTCCGGACGTGTTGCGGTGCCGTGGCCGGCCGTGCACGTCTTCGCGCCGCGACGCTCCACGGCAAGCCAGCGAGGCCTGCTCCGCGCCCTGGCCGGCCGGGTACCCGTGCACGTGTGGCTGGCATCGCCGGGCCCCGCCGACACGGAGAACGCGCTCGCCCGCACCCTGGGCCGGGCGGCACGCGAGTCGCACGCCGCGTGGCTGGAGGGCGAACCGCGAGTCACGCACCACGACGGCGCTGGACGCCGCGGGTCGGCGTTGGGCAGGCTGCAGCAGTCGGTGCTGGCCGGCTCCCCGCTCCCGGCCGCCGTCGCGGACGGAACCATCACCATCCACTCCAGCCACGGCCCGGGCCGCCAGGTGGAGGTGCTGCGCGAGGCCCTCACCGGCCTGTTCGCGGACGACCCCACCCTCGAGCCGCGCCACGTCGTCGTGGCGTGCCCCGACCCCACCACCCTGGGCCCCCACCTGGCGGCCGCGTTCACCGACCCCGGCGCCGGCTCCCCCCGGGCGTGGCGACACCCGGCCACGGGGCTCCGCCTCCAGGTCGTCGAAGCCGATGCATCCCGGGCCAACCAGCTGTTCGCCCTGCTGGGGGAGCTGCTCACGCTGGGGGCGAGCCGGGCCACGGCGTCCCAGCTGCTCGGCCTGGCCGCCCACCCGTTCGTGGCCCGTCGATTCGGGTTCGGCGGCGACCAGCTCGAGCGTCTCGAGGAGTTGGCCGCCTCGGCCGCCATCCGCTGGGGCATCAACCCCGAGCACCGGGCCAGGTTCGGGATCGGTGACGTGCAGCAGAACACGTGGCAACTGGGTGTCCAACGGCTCGTGATGGGCGAGGCGTTCAGTGACGACCACCTCGCCAGCGTGGGCGTGGTGTCCACCGTCGATGACGTCGCCTCGACCGACACCGCGCTCATCGGCGCCCTGGCCGAGCTCGTCAGCCGCGTGTCGCGGTTGGTGCGTTCCCTGTCCGGGGAGGCCTCCGTCACCGAATGGGTGGCCCGGTTGCGGCAGGCGATCGACCTCCTCGCCGACGTCCCCTTCGCCGACAGCTGGCAGTTGTCCCAGGTGTGGTCCGTCCTCGAGGCCATCGAATCGCGCGGCGCGGCGTCCGGGGCCCGGCTCGCACCCGCGGACGCCCTGGCCCTGCTGGCGGACGCCATCGCCGAGCGTGGGGTCCGTCCCGCCTTCGGCAGCGGGGCGCTCGTCGTGTGCTCGCTGGAGGCGTTGGCCCGGGTACCCCACCGCGTCGTCTGCCTGGTGGGTCTGGACGAGCGCAGCTTCCCCCGCCGGGGGTTGGGTGACGGTGACGACCTGATGGTGCGCGATCCCCTCCCCGGCGATCCCGATCCCGGCGCGGAGGACCGGCAGTGCGTGCTGGACGCCGTCCTCGCTGCCGGGGACCACCTGGTCGTCGTCTACCAGGGGCAGTCCTCGCTCACGCCTGAACCACACCACCCGCCGGCCGGGGTGCAGGAGCTCATCGAAGCCGCCGGCGGCAAGGACGCCGTGCAGCAGGCGACGCTCCAGGCCTTCGCCTGGACCAACTTCACCGGCGACCGGCCGTCGTTCGACACCGGCGCCCTGGGCGGAGCGCGCGCGCTGGTCTCCGAGCGACTGGCAGGGCCTGACCGGTGGGCGGTCGGCCACCTGCACCGGACCGAGCCCCTGACCGCCTTGGGGGTGGATCGACTCGCGGCGATGCTCAAGCACCCCGGCCGGTTCCTGCTCAAGGAGCGGGCCGACGTCACCCTCGGCGACGACGATCCGCTCCGGGAGAGCATCCCGCTGGAACTCGGCCACCTCGAGGCATGGGCCGTGGGTGACGCGATGCTCACCTCCCTGAGGGCCGGCCACCCGCTGGACGCGGTGACCACCGCCCAGTGGCTCAGCGGCGACCTGCCGCCGCGGAGGCTCGGCGCCGAGGCCATCCGCGGGATCGCCGAGAAGGCCCAGACCGTCCACCGGGCGTTCCTGAAGGTCGCGGACGCAGCACCCGACGTGCGGGAGATCGACCTCGACATCGAAGGGGTGCGCCTGACCGGCCGGCTCACCCTCCGGGGCGGACTCCTGGCCGAGTCCCACTTCGGCAGCGTCAACGCCAAGCACCTGGGGGAGGCGTGGGTCCGACTCCTCGCCGGCTCCGTGCAATCCGGCCGCCGCGTCGACGCCGCGCTGGTCGGCAGCCGAGGGACGTTCCGTCTCATCGGCCCGCCGGTCGAGATGGCGCACCAGTTCCTGGCCGACCTGGTGGCCCTGGCCGGCCATGCGACGCAGCTCGCCCTCCCGCTGCCACCGAGGGTGGGCGAGTTCTGGGCCCAGGAACGCGCGAAGGGCCGTGATCCCAAGGATCGCAAGGACCTGCTCGAGAAGATCTGGCGCTGGGATCGGGACGAGGTCTGGCGCCTCTGGTACGCCGGTGAGCAGACCCCGTGGGCGCTGCGCCGAACCCCGGACGACCCATGGGGTCATCCGGAGGAGGAGACCCAGCTGGGGGCGCTCGCGATGCGGGTGTGGGAACCGATCAGGAAGGCCACAGCGTGAACACGACCCTGTTCGACCTGACCGGTCCGCTGCCGGCGGGCACCACGGTGCTGGAGGCATCGGCGGGGACGGGCAAGACCTTCGCCATCGCGGCACTGGCCACCCGCTACATCGCGGAGGGCGTCGCCGACATGGACGACCTCCTGCTCATCACCTTCTCGCGCGCGGCGACCGCAGAACTGCGCTCGCGGGTTCGGGAGCGCATCCGAGACACCGCCAACGGGCTCGCGGAAGCGATCCGAGGCATCCCCCCGACCGAAGCGGTCACCGCCCACCTGGCCGATGCGACCCCTGAGGTCGTCACCGAGCGGATCGCGCGGCTGGAGCAGGCCTTCGGGCTCTTCGACCGCGCGGCCATCATGACCACCCATGAGTTCTGCCACGGCATGCTCGCCGGGCTGGGCATCCTGGCCCCACAGACGCCGCAGTTGACCCTGGTGGAGGACCTGCGGCCCCTCGCGGACGAAGCCGCCGAGGACGTCTACATCCGCATGTTCGCGGACGAGCCCCACGGGGCCCCGTTCGGCTTCGGAAAACAGTGGGACGCCGATCCGGGTGCGCGCGACATCGCCCGCGGGGCGGTCACGGAGGTCGCCGATCTGGTGGGCGCGGGCAGCCCGGGCGCCGCGGGAGCCCGCGTGGCGTTCGCCGAGTCCGTCCGACACACGGTCGAGGAGCGCAAGCGCGACCGGCGCCTGTTCTCGTTCGACGACCAACTGACGAGGCTCGAGGCGGCCTTGGCGCATCCCGTGACCGGCGCACAGGCCCGCGCACGGCTGGCGGGCCGGTTCCCCGTGGTGCTCGTGGACGAGTTCCAGGACACGGATCCCACCCAGTGGAACGTCCTGCGCCGGGCCTTCGCGGGAGCGGCGTCGCTGGTGCTGATCGGCGATCCGAAGCAGGCGATCTACGGGTTCCGCGGCGGGGACGTGCACACCTACTCGATGGCGGTGGCGAAGGCCGACACCCACACCACTTTGAGCGTCAACCACCGGTCCGACCCGGAGGTCGTCGAGGGGGTGGCCACCTTGTTCCGCGGGGTGCTCCTGGGCACCGGCATCGGCGTTCCCCCCGTGACCCCGGCACACCAGCCGCGCGTGGTGGCCGCGCCGGACGGCCCGTGGGCGCGGGGCGTCCACGTCCGCGCCCTCGCGGCTGAGAAGGCCATTCACCCTTCCACGGCGCGGAAGGCGATCATCGAGGACCTCGTCGCCGTGGTCGGTGACCTCCTGGGTGCGGAATCCCCTCTGCGGAAGGTCGACGGGCCACTGGCCCCCTCCGACATCGCGGTGCTGGTCCGTTCCAACGAGCGGGGGCAGGAGATCGCGACGGCTCTGGTCGCCGCCGGGTCGCCCGCCACGTTCAACGGTTCCAACAGCGTCCTCAACACGTCGGCGGCCGGCGACTGGCTGACCCTGCTGCGTGCGCTGGACCAGCCGCGCCGCCCCTACCTGCGGCGCGCCTTCCTGACCGACTTCGTGGGGGCGACCATCGCCGACCTGGCGTCCGCCGACGAGGACCGCCTGGGCGATTGGTCACTGCTCATCCACACGTGGGCGCGGGTGCTCGAGCGGCACGGGGTACCCGCCCTGTTCGCCGCCTTCGACGCCGACACGGACTTCCGCTCCCGGCTGCTGTCCCGGCCCGACGGCGAGCGGCTCATCACCGACCACCGCCACCTCGCGGAACTGTTGCACCACCAGGTCAGGGCGGGGCGGGCCGGACGGGCGCGCGACCTGGCCGCCTGGCTCGTGAACGAGCGCGACGGCTCTTCGCCGGGTGCCGACAGCGCCCGGCGCCGGGACACCGACGCCGATGCGGTCCAGGTGATGACCATCCACCGAGCCAAGGGATTGCAGTGGCCGGTGGTCCTGCTGCCCGAGGTCACCCACCAGCGCGAGGCCGACAAGGACACCGGTCGCCAGCTCGTCCTGCCGGGCGGCGACGGCCGCCTGCTCGACGTGGCCGGACGCGGTACTCCCGCCCGCGCCGACCGCTGGGAGCGATGGCGCACCGAGGAGGGCGACGAGGCCCTCCGTGCCCTGTACGTGGGGCTGACACGGGCCCAGTCCCGGGTCGTGACCTGGTGGGCCCACCACTGGGAAACGTCCGCCGCGCCCTTGCACCGCCTGCTGCACGCCCCCCACGATCCGGCCCAGCCCGGACGCCCGGCGCTCAGCTACCCGACGGGGGCTCTCCCCGGTGGCGGCTCCCCCGTCGGCCTGGCCTGGCTCGCGGGCTCACAGGTGGCCTGCGTCGCTGTGCCCCAGCCCGCAGCCCCCGGCGGTGGCGGCTACGCCGTGGCACTCCCCGCGCCCAACGAGTTGCGCGCGCGTGCATGGTCGCGCACCATCGACCGGGACTGGCGTCGGACGTCGTACTCCGGCCTCACCGCAGCCGCCCACGAGTTCGCGGCCGTGGCCGACAGCCCCCTCGTCGCCGACGAGCTGTTCGAGGATCTCGGGGTGGTCGTCGATGCGGCCTGGTCCCAACCGTCGCCGATGGCGGGGCTTCCCGCGGGCGCCGCGTTCGGCACGCTCGTGCACTCCGTCTATGAACACACGGACGCGACCGGCGACGACTGGCGTGCCGCGCTGGCCGGGGCCGTCGCCGACGCTCTGCGCCGGTGGCCCATCGGCGACGTCGGCGCGGCGGAGCTGGCCCCCGCCCTGGAGCCGAGCTTCACCACCCCGTTGGGTGCGCTCGCTCCCGGCCGGACGCTGCGGAGCTTCGCTCCGGCGGACCGGCTGTCCGAGATGGACTTCGAGTTCGCCCTGGACAACCCCGCAGCGACGCTCGCCGACATCGCCGCCCTGCTGAACGAACACCTACCCGCTGACGACCCGTTGGCCGGCTATCCGGCCCGGCTCGACCACCCCGGCCTGGCGGACCAGGTGCTGCACGGCTTCCTGACCGGCTCCGTCGACTCGGTGCTCAGGCTGGGGACCGCGTCCGCGACCGAAGGCTTCCTGGTCGTCGACTACAAGACGAACCGGCTGTCCGCCCCGGACGAGGCGCTCACCCTCGGTCACTACGCGCCGGCGGCCATGGCGGAGGCCATGATGGCGAGCCACTACCCCCTGCAGGCCCTGCTCTACTGCGTCGCACTGCACCGCTTCCTCCGCCTGCGCATGGCCGGGTACATCCCTGAGCGTCACCTGGCCGGCGTCCTGTACCTGTTCGTACGCGGGATGGCGGGCCCCGACACGCCCGTCGTGGACGGAACACCTCTGGGGGTCTTCGCCTGGAAGCCCCCGACCGCGCTGGTGCTCGCCACCTCGCGCCTGCTGGCCGGAGGCAACGCATGACCGAGCCCCACGTCGCCGTCAGCGCGACCGGCCTGCTCGCCGACTTCAACCGGGCCGGCGCACTCAGCTGGGCGGATGTCCATCCGGCCCAGCAGTTGTGCCACCTGTTCGGCGAGAAGGACCAACGCGTCCAGCTCGCCCTCGCACTCACCGTCCGCGCCCTGCGCTCGGGCTCCATCTGCCTGGAGTGGGACCGCATCCGCAACCTCGACCTGGCCGAGGAAGCGGCGGTCATTCCCGACGCGTGGTGGCCCGAGGAGAACGGCTGGACGACGGCCCTGCGTGCCAGTCCCGCCGTGACCGTCGGGGACGGCCCCAACGGTGGCCGTCCACTGCGTCTGGTGGATGGTGCCCTGTACCTCGAGCGCCACTTCGCGGACCAGGAATCCGTCCAGCGCGCGCTGTTGGCCCGCCTCACCACGGCCCCGACGGCGGGCGTGCCCGAGGGGCAGGACGCCGCCGTGGCCCTGGCGCTCACCAGCCCCGTGACGGTGGTGGCCGGTGGACCCGGCGTGGGCAAGACCTACACCATCAGGCGGATCATCACTCGCCTCCGCGAAGAGCAGCCCGACGCGCTGGTCGCACTGGCCGCCCCCACGGGGAAGGCGGCCGCGCGGATGACGGAATCGCTCGGGGACGGGTCCCTCACGGCCCTCACGCTGCACGCCCTGCTGGGTTGGAAGCCCGGTTCCCGCAACCGTTTCCGGCACCACGCCGAGACCCCACTACCCCACGACGTGGTGATCGTGGACGAGATGTCGATGGTCTCGATGGTGATGATGAGTCGCCTCCTGGCCGCCCTCAAGCCATCGGCCCGCTTGGTGATGGTGGGCGACCCGGACCAGCTCAGCTCCGTGGATGCGGGCAGCGTGCTCGCCGACATCACCCGGGCACCGGCGACCGCCGGCGTGGTCGCCCGCCTGACCCACAACTATCGGTTCGCCGGCGAGATCGCCACGCTGGCCACGGCGATCCGCGACGGGAACGCCTCGACGGCCCTCGAGGTGCTGCAGGGCAGCGACGCGAGCGTGCGATTGGCGGCGCTCGCCGAGGGCACGGACGTGCTTCGCCATCGGGTCGTCCAGGCCGGCACCCACGTGTTCGAGGCGGCCTCCGGTGGGAGACCCGGGCCTGCGCTGGAGGCGTTGGACGAGCACCGACTGCTCTGTGGGCACCGACGTGGTCCGTTCGGTGTCTCCCATTGGACGCGGCAGGTCCAGACCTGGTTGCTCGACGCAGTGCCGGGCTACTCGGTCGACGGCGAGTTCCACCCCGGACGCCCGGTCATGGTGACGTCCAACCGACCGGAGTTCAAGCTGTACAACGGGGACACCGGCGTGATCCTGTCCGACGGTCAACGAGCCCAGGCGTGGTTCTCCTCCGGGGGGACCCTCCGGGCATACTCCCCGTTCCAACTCGACGGCCTGGCAACCGTCCATGCCATGACGGTGCACAAGGCCCAGGGCAGCCAGTTCTCCCACGTCAGCGTGGTGCTCCCCCCACCCGGGTCCCCCCTGCTGACCCGCGAGCTGCTCTACACCGCGGTCTCCCGGGCACGGGACAGCGTGCTGCTGCTCGGCGACCCGGAGGCCGTGGCCCAAGCCATCGACAACCCTGCTCGCCGCATGAGCGGGTTGGCCCACCGCTTGGCGTAACAGCGTCACCACACCCTCGTGACTAGGGAATTTGTCACTCATTCGGGTGCCCACGACCTCCAAGGTGCGCTAGAGTGGAGGTTCGAGCGGAAACGAGGAAGCAGTGCAGTTCAGCGTTGGTCAGACCGTCATCCACCCCCACCACGGACCGGCGAAGGTCACCGGGTTGGTGAGCAGAACGATCAAGGGCAACGTCATCGAGTACGTGAATCTCGAGGTGAAGGCGAGCGGCATGGGTGTCTCGGTGCCGCTGGCCACGGCCGGCGAGGTCGGCATCCGCGAGGTCGCCGAGGCGTGCGACCTGGTCAGGCTGACGGATGTGCTCCGCGCCGAGTCCGGCCCCGAGGAGACGAAGTGGGCGCGCCGCGTCAAGAACCAGCGCATCGAGTTGGCCACGGGGGATCCCGTCCGCATCGCGGCCGTCGTCCGTGACTTGGTGCGCCGCCGGGAGGGCAAGGGCCTCTCCCTGGCCGAGAAGGAGATGCTCCGCGAGGGGGCCGAGCCGCTGGTCGCCGAGATCGCCCTGGCCGTGAACTCATCCGAGGAACAGGCACAGGAGGTCCTCGAGACCATCGTCATGGAACGCAGCGACGAGGTCCTCCGCCGCCTCGGGCTCCTGAGCGCAGCCTGACGTCTTCACCCGACGGCCGAGCAGGGGCGGCGGTCACCGACAGCAGGACCCGTGGAGCCCCACCGTCGGCTCGGCGAGCCCTTGCCCGAGCCCGACGCGCCGGTGAAGACCCTCACACGTCGAGCGTTCCCTCACGCCACGAGCTGATGATGCGGGAAGCGATCGACGACGTCATGGGAAGGGTGAGTTCGCCGGCGTCCACCAGGCTCTCGAGTTCACTCGGCGTGTAGAAGTTCGCCCACTCGATCTCGGTGCCGTCCACGCGTACCTCGGAGCCGATGGCCCGCGCGACGAAGCCGAGCATCAGCGAACGCGGGAACGGCCACGATTGGCTCCCGACATAGCGCAGGGACGAGAGTTCGAGGCCGGACTCCTCGCGCATCTCCCGGTGAACGGCCATCTCCAAGGACTCCCCCACCTCAACGAAGCCGGCCAGGATCGACACGCGGGTCGGGTCCCATCCGGCGTGGTGGCCGAGCAGCAGGCGGTTCCGGCCGTCGAGGATCGCCACGATGACAGCCGGGTCGGTGCGCGGGAACCGCTGCCGTTCACACCCCGGGCACCAGCGCATGTGGCCCCCCTCCCGCACCTGGGTGCGCGTGCCGCACTGCCCGCAGTACGGCGCCACCCGGTGCCAGTTCACCAGCGCGACGGCCGTGGTGGCGATGTCCGCCTCGGTCTCGGGGAGGACGGCGCCGAGTCGGCGCAGCGAAGCCGAAGGACCCTCCGGCGTCGCGGCGACGGCGAACCACGGCTCTCCGTCGACCGCGCCGATCAGGTAGTGGTGCTCGGGGTCGTAGTCGCCCCCCGGTGCGATCGTGCGCAGGAGGTCGCCCGCCGCATCGGACGAGACGTTCGACCGGTCGTCGACGCCGATCACGCGGGCCGAGGGGTGGCGCCAGAGCCCGCCGACCCACGCCTCGTCCAGACGCTCGTCCGCGACTCGATCCAGCCGGCTGTGCGACACCCAGGGCTCCATGTGCTTCAACCTAGCGATCCGGGGCCAGCCTGCCCACCACTGATTCCAGTCCCTCTCGGTCGGGCAGCCCCACCGGACGGATCACCTTCCCGGTCAACACGTCGTGGAACGCCGCGTCCACCTCCTCGAGCGGCACACCGGCCAACTCGGACCACGCCAGCCGGTAGACGGCCAACTGCAGCGGGTTGGGGCGACCGCGGCCGGTCTTCCAGTCGACGACCTCGGGGCGACCGCCGTCGGTGAAGACCGCGTCGATGCGTCCCCGTACCACCTGCCCGGCGAGGAACAAGGAGAAGGGCACCTCGGTGGCGTGGGGCGTGCGGTGGGCGAACGGACCCGATTCGAAGGCGGAGACCAATCGTGCGAGTTCGGCGTCGGACTCCACCTCGTCGTCCGGCTCGGCCAGCAGCGTGGGCGCGGCGGTGAACCGGCGTTCCAGCCAGGCGTGGAACAACTCACCGACCCGGGCCGCCCGGCGGGGTGGGGTGGGCATGGGACGGGCCAACCCGGCGAGGTAGTGCTCGGCGTCCGTCTCCAGGGCGATGAGGGCGGTCGCCGACAAGTAGGGCGGCATGGCCAGCCCGGCCTCGGCCCTCCGAAGGGACGCCTCGGCGAGGAGTTGGTCCGCCGCTGCGTCCCACGTCGCGGCTGTCGCAGCCTCATCCAGCAGCAGGGACGCGTCCTGCGGGTGCGCTCCACGCGCTCGCTGCACGGCGTCTGCGGCCTCCTGACGTCGGGCGCGCGCCGCCGCGTCCCCAGGTGCGGGCCACGGGAAGCCGCGGTCGTCCGCGAGCAGCGGGTTCTCGCCGGAGACCTCCTCGTGGGCGACCTCCGCCGCGAAGCGCTCCAGCGTGCGCAGGTAGGGCGAGGCCGCGCGGGGCTTCTTCAGGTCGCTCCACGCGTGGGTGGTGGCGACGAGGTGCTGGCGGGCGCGCGTGACGGCGACGTAGGCCAGCCGGTCATCGCCGCGGCGCGCCTCGCTCCTGAGCGCCTCGGCGTACTGCTTGGTGGCCGCGTCCGTCACGTCGGCCAACTGCGGCACGTTGGCAGCGTCACCGCGGAGGTCGGCCGGCAGGACGGCGGAGGCGCTGAGCCAGTTGCCCTGGATCCGATCCGACGGGAACACCTTGTCGGCCAGCGCGGGTAGGTACACGTGCTCCCACTCCAGCCCCTTGGACTTGTGGATCGTCAACAACTTCACCGAATCGGACGCCGTGGGCACGGCCTGCTCGAGGCCCATCCCGCGGTCCTCCTCCGCGGCCAGCCACGCCAGCAGGCCCGTGAGGGAGCCGTCACCGTCCACGTCCGAGTAGCCCGCGACCTGCGCGACGAAGGCGTCCAGCTGGCGTGTGCCGTCCGGACCGCGCAGGGCGAGTTCCACCTCGAGGCCGAGCATCGTGATCACCCGGCGGACCAAGTCGTTGACCGGACCGCCGGCATGCGGGCGCAGCGCCGCGAACTCAGCTGCGCACGCGGTCATCCGGCGGCGCCCCTCGACCGTGTACGGCCCCTCCCCCGGATCGGCCAGGGCCTCGGCGAGGCTGGGGGCGTGCGCGGCCTCGGTGGTGTCGATGATGCGGGCGATCTCCTCCGCGGCGGGCAGCTCGTCCCGACCGGGCACACCCGCGAGTTCGCGGGCACGGCGTCCGAGCGCAGCCAGGTCGGCGGGGCCGATCGCCCAGCGCGGCCCGGTGAGCACGCGCACCAGGTCGGGGTTGGCGGTAGCGTCGCCCAACACCCGTAGGACCGCGACGACGTCGGCCACCTCGGGGACCGCGAGCAGTCCGTCGAGACCGACGATCTCGACCGGGATGCCACGGGCGGACAGTTCGGCGTACAGCGGCCGGATGTGCGCGTTGCGGCGCGCCAACACCGCGATGTCCGACCAACGACGGGCACGGCCCGAGTCGTGGACGGCTGCGATGTCGTCGGCGACGCAGGTGACCTCGCCCGGCCAGGTGTCGAAGGTGGCGACGCGGATGTCGCCCCGCGGCGTGCCCACGGGCGCGACCAGGTCGGTGTCGATGCCATCCCACTGCAGTTCCTCGTCGGCGCGCAGCGGCGCCGACAGCTCGTTCGCCGCGTCGAGGATCTGCTGGCCCGACCGCCGGTTCACCGTGAGCGCGAACGGCGTCGCCGGGCGGCCGTCCGCGAGGGGGAACTGGTCGGCGAACGTGATGATGTTGGCCGCGGCGGCCCCCCGCCAGCCGTAGATGGCCTGACAGGGATCCCCGACCGCCGTGACGGGGTGCCCGCGGCCCGAGGCGGCGTCCGGCCCGGAGAACAGCGCGCGCAGGAGCTCTGCCTGCGCGCTCGAGGTGTCCTGGTACTCGTCGAGCAGCACGACCGCGAACTGCTCGCGCAGCAGGCGCGGCACGGCGGGGACCCGGCGCGCCAACGCGGCGGCCACGCCCATCTGGTCGGCGAACTCGACCGCGCCCAACGTGCGCTTGAGTCGCTGGTAGCCCTCGACCAGCCCGGCCACCTCCACCCGCTCGGCGGCGGCGGCGGCGGCGCGCTTGAGCGAGGCGTAGAGATGCTTGGTGCGCGAGCGCGGCGACTGCTCCACCTCCGAGAGGAACTCCTCGGTGTGCTCGACGATCGCATCGGTACCGACCAGGTGCAAGGCGAGGTCACCGTCGAGGGACAGCACCTTCTCCGTCACGGAGTCCGGTCGCAGGCGTGCGAGGTGCTCGAACGGCCCGGGTGCCGCAGCCACCACGCGCGAGGCGAGGCGGAACCGGGCGGCCCCGGTGAGCATGCGTGCGTCACCCTCCACGCCGATGCGCAGGCCGTGGTCGGCCACGAGCCGGGCCGCGAAGGCGTCGTAGGTCATGATCAGTTGCTCACCGGCGTCGTCGAAGCCATCGGTGTCGACCACACCCGCCTTGGCCAGCGCCTCCCGGACGCGGGCGCTCAGTTCGGCGGCGGCCTTGCGGGTGAACGTCAGGCCGAGCACCTGCTCGGGCCGCACCTGTCCGGAGCCGACCAGCCACACCACCCGGGCCGCCATGACCGTCGTCTTGCCCGACCCTGCGCCGGCGATGATGACCCCCGGCTCCAACGGCGCGGTGATGGCCGTGAGCTGCTGCTCCGAGAACGGGATACCCAACGCAGCCGAGACCTGCGCCGGAGCGGTGAAGAGCGCCATGTCAGACCACCTGGCTGCTGCGCGCCGGGCAACTCGACCGGACACCGCACCATTGGCAGTGGCCGCCCGGTCGAGCCTGGAATGAGCCGCTGGCCAGCACCCGCCGCGCCTGGGCGACCCGGTGGTGCACCCAAGTGGGGTACTCCTGCTCGGCGGGGTCGTCGCCGAGGTGCGGCTTCTCGGTCAGCGACGGTTGTCGGAATTCCTTGGGCCAGCCGGGCGTCGCGTCGTGACGCAGGTACACGAGGCCGGCGCCGGCCGAGTGGGCGCCGGGAGCGAGCTCGTCGAAGCCACCCGCCTCGATCGCCAGCTGGTACACCCCCAACTGCGGCGAGGCCGCGGCGTCCGCCTGGGTCGGCAGGGAGCGCCCGGTCTTGAAGTCGACGACGCGGAGGTCGCCGGTGGGCGTCCGCTCCAGCCGATCGACCGTACCGGACAGGATGACCGCCTCGCCGTCGACCTCCACCCGCGCCCGGAACGGAACCTCGACGCCCACCACGTCCGCGTGTTCGTGACCCGCCTGCCAGGCGACGAACCGCTCCACCGCGGCGTCCGCCTCAGCGCGCTCCGAACCCGACAGCCAAGCCGCGGGGAACGGGATGTCCGCCCACACCTGATCCAGGAGATCGGATGCCGTGACCCCCGTCAGCTCGCCGGTCGCCGCACGCTCCGCGACCGCGTGGATGACCGACCCGAGGATCGTCGTGGTACTTCGCGGTGGCTCCGCCTTGACCTCGCGGTTGAGGAAGTACTGGCGCGGACAGGTGAGGACCGACTCCAGTTGGCTGGGGCTGAGCCGGATGACGTCATCCGGTGGCGGGGCGGCCAGGCCGGTCGGCTCCTGCAGCCCCCACCAGCGGGCCGGATCCGCGTCGGGCGCCAAGGGGCGCCCCTGGACATCCGTGGCGTCCGCCAGGCGCGCCAGCCGTGAGGCGGCGGCCTCACGCAGCCCGGGAGACGCCTCGGGGTCCTGCGCGGTGCGGCGGAGCTCCGCAACCAGGGCCCGCAGCGTATGGAGTCGGACCGGTGACTCCAGGATGTGCCGGACGGGCAGGCCCAGTTCGGTGAGGAACCGCGACGGGCGGTCCTCCTCGCCCTCGGTGCCCTCGACGGCGGTCACCAGCAGGCGCCCGTGGGCCCGGGAACAGGCCAGCAGGAAGAGCCGACGCTCACTCGCGACGAGTTCACGTGTGACCACCCCCTGCCCCAACCCGTCCGACGTCAACCGCTGCGCGTCGAACACCGACCCACGACGCCGCACGTCGGGCCACACCCCCTCCTGCACCCCCGCGACAACGGTGAAGGCCCAGTGCCGGCCCTTCGCCCGGTGCGCCGTCAGCACCCGGACGCCCCGCCCCGCGACCGCCGACTCACGCTGGCTGTCGGCGGGGATCTGCTGCTGTGCCACCTCGGCGAGGAACCACCGGATGCCCTCGGCCCCACCCGGTGCGGCCGACTCGTGCGCGAGCTGGAACAGGGCCACGATGGCGTCCAGATCGCGGTTCGCGCGCGCGGAGCCGTCGCCCGGGCGCAGCGCCTCGGAGCGGAGCCGGGCCGGCCACTCGGTGCCCGACCACAACTCCCAGAGCACGTCGTCGGGCCGGGCGCCATCCTCCACCTTCGCCGTCGCCGAGGCGAGCAGGTCGCGGCGCCGGGCCAGGGCGTCCATGCCCTCGGGGACCTCGCGCAGGCCCGCCAAGGCCTCGGCGACCAAGGTGGGCGCCGGCGTCCCGCCGGTGGCGGCGTCAGCCCCGCGCAGGATCCGGCCGAGCGTGCGGATGGAGACCGCGTCGAACCCACCCCACCCCGACAGGAGCAGGCGGTGGGCCTCGTCGGCGTCCGGGACCCCGCCCCGACCGGCCACGTCGAGCGCGAGCAGCAGGGGGCGGACGGACAGTTCGGACGCCAGCCCGATCTCGTCGCCGGCCACCTCGACGGGGATGCCCGCGTCGGCCAGCGCCCGAGCCAGCGGCGGGATCTGCCGACGCCCGGAGCGCACCAGCACCGCCATCTCGCCCCAGGGCACACCGTCGTCGAGGTGGGCGGCCCGCAGCTCACCGACGATGCGCCGCGCCTGGGCCACCTCGTCCGGGAACGTGCACACCTGCACGCGCCCC
Source organism: Propioniciclava sp. LT294 (assembly GCF_059516005.1). NCBI lineage: Bacteria > Bacillati > Actinomycetota > Actinomycetes > Propionibacteriales > Propionibacteriaceae > Propioniciclava > Propioniciclava sp. LT294. Next base: position 60,099 of record NZ_JCAKNG010000002.1, on the reverse strand, counting down.
GGCCCGGCCGCCTTCGGCGAGCGGTAGGCCTGGGCGTCGGTCGCGTGGACCGAGGGTGCGCCCAGGCGACGGGCGACGGAGGCCAGGGCTGCGGCCTGCGCCTCCCCGTGCCCCCAGGCGACCTCCAGGACCTCCACGGTCGGGGTCACGCCCGGGCCGGTGAACAGGCGGATGAACTCGGCGGCCGCCCGCGGATGTGCGCCCCGGAACCGGTAGATCGAGGTGTCGGGGTCGCCCAGCGCCACGACCGGCATGCCGTCGGGGACCAGCCCGCGCACGAGTGCGATCTGGGCCGGGTCGAGCTCGCACCAGTCATCGACGTACACGGCCCCGAACTGGCGCCGCACCGAGCTGACCACCTCGTCGCGCGCCAGCAGGATGCGTGCGCGGTGGACGAGTTCGGCGTAGTCGAGGGCGCCCTCGGCGTCCAGCACGTCCAGGTATTCAGCCAGGAACGCCCCCAACGACACCCAGCCCGGCTCACCGGCCGCTGCGCCGGCGTCCGCAACCTGGTCGGGATCGAGCCCCAGCTGCCTGGCCCTGGCCAGGACCGCGCGCACCTGCTGCGCGAAGGAGCGGGTGCCGACCGCGGCCTCCAGCTCCTCGGGCCAGGAACCGCGCCAGCCGCGGAGCAGTTCGCGGATCCGGAACTCCTGCTCCGGCGCGGTCAGCAGGGTGGGCAGGGCGTCCTCCGCGTCCGCCCACCGCCGCAGCAGGGCGAGACAGAAGGCGTGGATCGTCATCACCTGCGGCGCCAGGGTCGTCCGGCCGCCGAGCCGCACGATGCGGTCGCGCAGTTCGGACGCCGCCTGGCGCGTCGCCGCGAACACCAGCGCCGGCGCGAAGCCGGACGCGATGCGTTCGGCGACGGCCTCGGCCAGCAGCGTCGTCTTGCCCGTGCCCGCAGCCCCCAGGACGAGCACGGGACCGGTCGCCCCGGCCACCACGTTTCCCATGCGCCCCATCCCAGCACACCGCCCCGACACTCCTCGATCCGTGGCCGCTACCGTGGCCGCATGGCCGACGTGATGACCGACGTGGACGGGCGCGCACTCAAGCTCTCCAACCTCGACAAGGTGCTGTACCCCAGCGGCTTCACCAAGGGCGAGGTCATCGCCTACTACCACGCGATCGCGCCCGTCATGCTCCCCCACCTGGCCGGGCGGCCGGTCACGCGCATCCGCTTCCCCGACGGCACGGACGAGCCGGGCTTCTTCGAGAAGAACGTCCCCCACGGAACACCGGACTGGGTCCACACCCACCACGTCGTCGGTTCCAGCGAGAACATCGTCTTCCCGATCGTGGACGACCTGCCCACCCTGGTCTGGCTGGCGAACCTCGCCGCCCTGGAGTTGCACACGCACCAGTGGCGGGTCGCCGACGGCAGCGACCAGACGGCCATCGGGGACGACCTCCCGGTCGACCAGCTCGTCATCGACCTCGACCCGGGCCCCGGCGTCGCCATGCCCCTGATCGCCACCGCGGCCCTCCTCATCGCGGGCGAGCTGGGCGATGCGGGCCTGGTCGCGTACCCCAAGACCTCCGGCAGCAAGGGTCTCCAGCTGTACGCGCCCCTCGAGCCGACGCCCGTCGGCCCGGTGCTGGCGTGGGTGCGCGCCTTCGGTGACCGGCTGGTCGAGCTGCACCCCGAGGTGTTCGTCACCGAGATCGCCAAGGCCGCCCGGAGCGGCAGGATCCTCATCGACGTCAACCAGAACCTGCCCGGCCGGACGACGGTCACCCCCTACTCGTTGCGCGCCAAGGAGGAGCCGACGGTTTCCACCCCGCTGGAGTGGGAGGAGGTCGAGGACGCCGCGGGCGGCAGCCCGCTGCGCTTCACCTCGGCGGACGTCCTGGCCCGGGTCGAGCAGCACGGCGACCTGTTCGGACCGCTCCTGTCCGGACGCCGCGGGCACCTGCCCGCCTGACCCCTGCGGCCACGCGCGGGCATCCGTTCGCCCCGCGCGAAGCCTCGCGGTTTCGTCAGGGGCCGCGGGTAGGGTGACGAACGCACCAACAGACAAGGGGACCCAGATGGAAGTCAAGGTCGGCATCCGCAACGTCGCGCGCGAGGTGAGCGTCGAGACCCACGCCACGGCGGGCGAACTCGAGGCCGCTCTCGCCGAGGCGCTCGGCAGCAACGGCGTGTTCGCGATCACCGACGACAAGGGACGCAAGGTCCTCATCCCGGCCGCGCAGGTGGCCTACGTCGATCTGGGCACCGAGAGCCCTCGCACCGTCGGTTTCGGCGCGCTCAACAGCTGATTGCTACCATGGGCGGGTACGCACGGCACCTGTGCGTCCCCGCCGCTTGAGCGCACCCATGCGCGTCGCGCGTGTGCAGCGGGTGATGATGCCCGGCCTCGCGGCCGGAAAGTAGTGAGGCACGACGCTGACCGAGACAACTGACCTGCTCGTGCAGGTTGACGACACCACCAACGAGACCACCACCAAGCCGACGTTCGCCGACCTCGGCGTCCGCCCGGAGATCGTGGAGTCCCTCGCCCGCAAGGGCATCACCCACCCCTTCCCGATCCAGGCGATGAGCCTCCCGATCGCGATGAGCGGCACCGACATGATCGGGCAGGCCCGCACCGGCACGGGCAAGACGCTGGCCTTCGGCATCAGCCTGTTGGAGCGCATCGTCGTCCCCACGGACGCGGGTTACGCCGACCTGGCCCACCCCGGCAAGCCGCAGGCCCTGGTCATGACCCCGACCCGTGAGCTGGCACTCCAGATCACCGGCGACCTCGAGGACGCCTCGCAGGTCCGCAAGGCGCGCATCCTGACCGTCTACGGCGGCGTCGGCTACGAGCCGCAGCTGGAGGCGCTGGAGAGGGGCGTCGACGTGGTCGTCGGGACGCCGGGCCGCCTGCTCGACCTGGCCAGCCGACGCAGCCTGGACCTCTCCTTCGTGAAGGTCCTTGTCCTGGACGAGGCCGACGAGATGCTCGACCTGGGCTTCCTGCCCGACGTGGAGCGCCTCATCTCCCGCACCCCCGCCTCGCGCCAGACCCTGCTGTTCTCGGCGACGATGCCGTCGGCGATCATGGGCCTGTCGCGGAGCCACCTGACCCAGCCGGTCAACATCCGGGCCGAGGCGCACGACGCCGAGATGACCGTGCCCAACACGACCCAGTTCGTGTACCAGGCCCACGACCTCGACAAGCCCGAGATCGTCGCGCGCATCATCCAGGCCGACCACGCCGGCAAGGTGATGATCTTCACCCGCACGAAGCGTGCCGCCCAGCGCCTGGCCGACGACCTCGAGGAGCGCGGCTTCTCCGCGACCAGCATCCACGGCGACCTGTCGCAGGTGCTGCGCGAGAAGGCCCTGAACAAGTTCCGCGAGGACCGGGTCAAGATTCTCGTCGCCACCGACGTGGCGGCGCGCGGCATCGATGTGTCCGACATCACCCACGTGGTCAACTACGAGTGCCCCGACGACGACAAGACCTACGTGCACCGCATCGGCCGCACCGGCCGCGCCGGCGCGAAGGGCGTTGCCGTGACGCTCGTCGACTGGCAGGACGCCACCCGCTGGAAGGTCATCAACAAGACCCTCGACCTGGGCCACCCCGAACCGCCGGAGACCTATTCGACCAGCCCGCACCTGTTCAGCGACCTGCACATCCCCGAGGGCACCAAGAGCCGCCTCCGCGACCCGCGGCCGCGGGAAGAGGCTCCGCGCGAGCGTGCGCCTCGGCAGCCCCGCGAGGATCGTCCTCGCCGGCAACGTACCCGCCGCCGCCTCGTCAACGGGCAGCTCGTCGACGGCGCCGCAGACACGTCCGCCCCGACCGAGACACCTGTGGCGGCCGCCCGCGAGCAATCCGCCGCGGACCGGGTCACCGACTCGGACGGGCAGGGCGGCACGCGCCGCCGGCGTCGGCGCGGTGGCCGCGGTCGTGGCGAGGTCGGGGCCGAGTCGAGCGCCCCGACCCAGGAGTGACGCAGAGCCGGGCCGCCAGCCCGGCTCCTCGCCACCACCCACGGTCCGGCTGCCCGGCCGCGCGCCTCAGAACCGGTCCGGCTCCTCGGCGTTGAACACCAGCGAACGCCGGCCCGCCCCGGAGACGACGAGTCGGTCGAACCCGGTGCCGGTCGAAGGCTTCATCGTGGTCGTGTGCGGGGCGAAAAGTGCCTCCACCTGCGTGGCGGGATCGGCCGACCGCTTGCGGTCCTGTCGCAGCCAGCGACGCCCGGAGGCCACCACCGCCAGGGTCGCGGACTCCCGCACGAGCAGTTCCACCCGCTCCCCGGCGTCGTTGGTGCCGTAGTCGAGGCGGATCGCGCTGGGCAGGCCCGGATACCCGAACTCGACGCGCTCCCGGCCGGTCGGCTGCCGGCCGGACGCCTCCGCCGCGATGGACGCCGCCCGGGCGGCCTCCGCCTCGACGCGTGCCCAGTAGTCCTCACCCAGGGTGACCTCGGCGAAGCCCGCGGGCTGGACCCGGTCACGCAGGGCTCCCACGAGCCGGTCCGCGTCCGCCTCGGCGAAGCCGGGGAAGGCGTCCTGCTCGGGCTCTCGGCCCGCGGCGCGCACCGCGACCACCGGGACCCGCCGGCCGTCGACCTGACCGACGCCCACGCCCAGGACGTGCGTCCAGGAACGGCGCACCCCCATGATGGTGCGATAGCCGTCCGCATCGACACGCACCAGCCCTTGGCCTGGGCCCTCGACCGCGAGCACGAGGGCCATGACGAAGAACGGCGCGGCGATGGCCACGAGCACCCCCGAGTCGACGTGCGGGGCACGCACGAAGCCCACCACCGCGGCCACCGTCAGTGCTCCGAAGACCAGGACCCCGACGACCCCCCAGAAGCCACGCCGCCCGGTGCTGTGCGACACGATCCACGTGGCGTCCGAGCCGGCCCGCGCGGTCGGGGCCATCATCAGTAGACCATTCCCATCGCTTGGCGCACCTCGGACAGTGTGGCGTCGGCCACGGCGTCGGCCCGCTCGTTCCCCTCGCGCAGGATGGCCTCGATGTGGCCCTGGTCGGCCTCCAGCTCCTTGCGACGGGCCCGCACCGGGGCCAACTTCTCGTTCAGGACCTCGGTCAGGTACTTCTTCAGGCCGCCCCCGCCGCCATTGCCGATCTCCTCGGCGATCGCCACAGGGTCACGGTCGGCGCACAACCCGGCGAGCGTCAGCAGGTTCGAGACCTCCGGGCGGTTGACCGGGTCGAAGGTGATGTGGCGATCGGAGTCGGTGACGGCACGCTTGATGACCTTCGCGGTCTCGTCGGCCGTCATCCGCAACTCGATCGTGTTGCCCTTCGACTTCGACATCTTCGTGCCGTCCATGCCGAGGATCAGCGACCCGGAGCTGAGCAGCGCCTCCGCCTGCGGGAAGACCGGGCGCGCCGGGTCGACGCGGCCGTAACGCTCGTCGAAACGGCGTGCGACGACACGCGTCTGCTCCAGGTGCGGCAACTGGTCCTTGCCGACCGGGACGAGGTTGGCCTTGCAGAACAGGATGTCGGCCGCCTGGTGGACCGGGTAGGTGAGCAGCAGGCCCGACATCGGACGCCCACCGGTGGCGTCGTGCTCCGCCTTCACGGTCGGGTTCCGGTAGAGCTCGGAGTCCGACACCAGCGACAGGAACGGCAGCATGAGCTGGTTCAGCGCCGGAATGGCCGAGTGGGTGAAGATCGTCGTCCGCTCGGGGTCGAGACCGACGGACAGGTAGTCGGTCACGAGCGAGTGGACGCGCTCGCGGATGGGCCCGGTGCCGTCGCGGTCGGTGATGACCTGGTAGTCCGCGATGAGGACGAACGTCTCCACGCCGGCATCCTGCAGGCGGACGCGGTTGAGGATCGACCCGAAGTAGTGGCCGATGTGCAGGTGACCCGTCGGCCGGTCACCCGTGAGCATGCGGAACTCGGAGGGGTCCTTCGCGATCTGCGCCTCGATGGCCCGGCTTCGTTCCTCCGAGCGGCGCAGGGAGGCCTCCGACGTGGACTCCGCGAGAGCGTCCGCTGCCGTGGCGTCGTCGACCTCGGTGCTTGCGACCTCCGGGGTGGCCGGCTCGGTCATGGGCTTTCTCCTTCTGTGTTCGGTCCCACGGGCACGCAAAACGGCCGTCCGCAGGACGGCCGTGTGGGTGAGCAGGGGTTCGGGGCCGTCGTTACGGCCGCCACCAAAGCCTCTGCTCCATGGAGCGCATCCTATCGCGCCGCAGGGAGTGCTCAGGGACGTCCACCACGGGCTTCGATGCGGTGGAGGATCTCGGAGTACACGTCCGGGTCGGTCAACCCCACACCGAGCGGATTGCGGCTCTTGCCCAGCCCGTGGTGGTCCGACGACCCCGTCGTGAGCAGCCCGAGTCTCGCCGCCACCCTGCGCAGGTCGGCCCGGGTCGCCTCGTCATGGTCGGGGTGGTCGACCTCGACCCCGTCCAGCCGGTACTCGTGGACGAGCTCGGCCAGATACGGCTCGGGGAGGTCGGCGCGCCGCCCACGCCCCCAGGGGTGGGCCAGCACCACGACTCCCTTGGCGCGCTGCACGAGTTCGATCGCCCGGGTGAGCTCGGTGCTGTACCGGTCGACGTAGGCGGGCCCACCGTCGTACAACCAGCGCCGGAACGCCTCGTCGCGCGTCGCGACGTAACCCTTGGCGACCAGCGCGTCCGCGATGTGCGGCCGACCCAGTGACGTCCCGGCGGCGTGCTCGAGGACCTCCTCGACGGTCAGCGGCATGCCGAGAGCGGTGAGCCTGGCCACCATGCCGGGCACGCGGTCCGAGCGGCCCACCCGGACGCGGGCGAGTTCGTCGAGGAGCGCCTCGTCGTGCGGATCGCACCCGTAGGCCACCAGGTGCACCGACCTGCCGTCCTTCTGCGTGGAGAACTCCATGCCCCCCAACACGCTGATGCCGACGGTCTCCGCTGCCAGCTTCGCCTCACGCAACCCGTCGAAGGTGTCGTGGTCGGTGAGCCCGATCACGTCCAGCCCCGCCTCGGCAGCCTTGCGGACGAGCTGCGTGGGCGTGTCGGTGCCGTCGGAGACGAGCGTGTGGGTGTGGAGGTCGATCCTCATCACCCCATTCAACTACACCCGCAGTGCGCGGATCGTGCGCAGCGCGACCGACATGCGCGCCAGCGAGCTCTCCTCCCCCATGATCTCCTCCAACTGCGCGGCCTCCCGGTCGAGCCCACCCGCGGCGTCCGCCCATGCGGTCAACGCCGCATGACCGTCCGCTCCGGCGGGGGCACCCTCCAGGACCGAGGCCACCAGGTCGGAGTGCAACGTGCTGAGGTCGTCCCGGAGCGCGGCTCGGGCCATGGTGTCCCACTCGCTGGTGCGCGGCAGTTTGTTGACCCGTTCGACGATCCGATCCAGGCCGAGCCTGCCGGCGAGGCCGAAGTACGCCTGCTCGACCACCTCCAGCGGACGCCCCAGCCGCGTGGACAGGTCGACGATGCTCAGCGCCAGGTGGAGGAAGGGGGCGAGGGCGGTCGTGCGGGCCAGGTCCTCGGGGACGCCGGCGCCGGCCAGGGCGACGGCCTGCTCCTCGACCTGCTCCCTCTGCCGCTCGGTCGCGTACCGACCGAAGTTCACGCTGACCTCGGCCACGGCGTCGGTGAACGCCGCAGCCTCACCCTTGATGTCGAGGTCACCGCGCCGGTTGTGCAACAGCCAGCGGGTGGCACGCTCCACCAACTGCTGCAGGGCCACGCGGATCCCCAACTCCACGTCGGCGGGGATGCCCAGCCCGGGCAGCGCGAGCTCGTGGCGGGCGATGCCGAAGATCGTGCGCGCCGCCAGCTGTGCCCGGACGATCTGGGTGGAGGTCGACGAGGTCTCCCTCGCGAGCCGGCTGAACGCCGTGATGCCCTGGGAGTTCACGAACCGGTTGACCGTCACCATCGTCACGATCTCCCGCTTCAGGGGATGGGCCTGCAGGGCCTCGGCGAGTGCCTCGGTGCGCAGCGGCTTGGGGAAGTACGTGACGAGCCGGTCCGCCAGGTAGGGGTCGTCCGGTAGCGTTGACTGGAGGATCAGCTGCTCCAGGTGGATCTTGGTCCAGGCCAGGAGCGAGCACAGTTCCGGCCTGCTCAGTGCCCCACCCTGTTCGATGCGGGCAGCCATCTCCTTGCGGCTCGGCAGCGACTCCAGTCGCCGGTCGAGCAACCCGACCTCCTCCAGGCTCCGCATCCAGACCTCGTGCGCGGCGACCATCCCGTCGGGCTGGGCCTGCTCGGTCGACAGCGCCCGGTTCTGGTCCACGTTGTGGCTGATCACCAACTGGGCGACTTCCTCCGTCATCGAGGCGAGGAGGTCGACCCGCTCCTGGTCACCCAGGCGCCCGGCCGCCACCTCGGGCTGGAGCAGGATCTTGATGTTCACCTCGTGGTCAGAGGTGTCGACACCGGCGGAGTTGTCGATGAAGTCGGTGTTCAGGCGTCCGCCCTTCTCGGCGAACTCGATACGGCCGAGCTGTGTCCAGCCCAGGTTGCCGCCCTCGCCGGCCACCCTGGCCCGGACTTCGGCCCCGTCGACACGGACGGAGTCGTTGGCCTTGTCCCCCACCTGGGCGTGGGCCTCGCCGGTCCCCTTGACGTAGGTGCCGATGCCCCCGTTCCACAGCAGGTCGACGGGGGCCTGCAGGATCGCCCGGATCAGTTCGGCCGGGGTGAGGGCGCGGACGCCGGCGTCCAACCCCAGCGCCTCCCGGACCTGCGGGGTGATCGTGACCGACTTCGCCGACCGCGGATGGACGCCGCCCCCCTCGGAGATCAGCGTCCGGTCGTAGTCGGCCCACGTCGACCGGGGAAGGTCGAACAGCCGCTTGCGCTCGGCCCAGGACGTGGCGGGGTCGGGGTTCGGGTCGAGGAACACGTGCTGGTGGTTGAACGCCGCGACCAGGCGCGTGTGCTGCGACAGGAGCATGCCGTTGCCGAACACGTCGCCTGCCATGTCGCCGATGCCCACGCAGGTGAAGTCCTCGCTCTGGCAGTCGATGCCCAACTCGTAGAAGTGCCGCTTGACCGATTCCCAGGCGCCGCGGGCGGTGATGCCCATGCCCTTGTGGTCGTAGCCGACCGAGCCGCCGGACGCGAAGGCGTCACCCAGCCAGAAGCCCCGCTCGACCGAGATCCGGTTGGCGATGTCGGAGAACGAGGCCGTGCCCTTGTCTGCGGCCACGACGAGGTAGGTGTCGTCGCCGTCGTGGCGGACGACGTCCGGCGGGGGGACCACCTGGCCGTCCACCAGGTTGTCGGTCAACGACAGCAACGACGAGATGAAGATCTCGTAGCAGGCGATGCCCTCGGCCTGCCAGGCGGCACGGTCGACGCGAGGGTCGGGCAGGTCCTGCGGGACGAAGCCGCCCTTGGCGCCGACCGGGACGATGACCGTGTTCTTCACCATCTGCGCCTTGACCAGGCCCAGTACCTCGGTGCGGAAGTCCTCGGCGCGGTCCGACCAGCGCAGGCCGCCCCGGGCCACCTTCCCGTAGCGCAGGTGGACACCTTGGACGCGGGGGCTGTAGACGAAGATCTCGTGGGCCGGCCGCGGATGCGGCAGCAGGTCCAGTTCGGTGGGGGCGATCTTGAAGGCCAACGCCGGGCGGTCCGCGGCGAACGCGTTGGTGCGCTTGATGGCCTGGAGGACCGCCACGAACATGCGCAGGATCCGATCCTGGTCCAGGCTCTCGACGGCGTCCAGGGCCTCGAGGATGCCCGAGATCTCCTGGTCGAAGTCCTCCTGCCGAGCCTGGGTGCTCAACTCATCGTCGGGCCGGAACCGGGACTCGAAGGCGGTCACCAGAGCACCAGCGATCACGGGGTTGGCGTTCAGCGCCGCCGCGACGTAGGGCTGGCTGTACGGGATGCCGGCCTGCTGCAGGTAGCGGCCGATGCCGCGCAGCCAGGTCACCTGCTCCCAGGTCAACCCGGCGGTCATCACGAGCCGGTTGAGCTTCCCGGCGTGGGCACGGCCGGTGTAGGAGGCCTCGAACGCCTGGGCGAAGCGGGCACGGTCGGGGAGCTCCCAGTCGGCCAGCGTCTGCCCCGACGGCAGGTTGAACCCGAAGTCGTAGACGAAGACCGGCTTGCCGCGCAGGTCCCACACGAACGGACGCTCGTCGATGACCGTGACGCCGAGCGCGTCCAGGTGCGGCATGACGCGGGAGAGCGACATCGTCGACAGGGAGATGACCTTGAAGCGCAGGTCGGCGTCGTCCATGTCGGCGCCGGGCTTGAACAGGGCGAAGCGCAGGTCGTCCGGCCCGGCCAGTTCGTTGGCGAGGTGGAGGTCGGCCAACGCCTGCTTGGCGGTGTAGGCCGCCTCGTACGCCTCACCGAACTCGACGCCCCGCTGTTCCGCCGGCAGGGCGTCCGCCACGTCGTTGAAGTCGTCGTCCCAGTTGCGGCTGGCACGGACGACCTCCGCCTCGAGCCCCGCCCAGTCGACGTCCGGCTCGGCCCCGTCGGGGAAGCGGATGATGAGCAACAGGCGCGCCATCTGGCTCTCGTTGACCAGCGCACGGTACTCCACGGCCTCGGCCGAGAGCCGCTCCCGCAACAGGCTCGTGATGCGCTCGCGGGTGATCGTGCGGTAACGATCGCGGGGCACGTAGACGAAGCACGACCAGAAGCGGCCGTGCGGGGCCCGCTGGATGATCAACCGGGTGTGGCGCTGCTCCTGGACCCCCGCGATGCGGCGGACCAGCCCGGCCAGGTCCGCGACGGTGTCGGCGAACCAGTTGTCCCGGGGCAGGGACGCCATCGCCTCGCGGGCGAGTTCCCCGTTGTGGGAGGCTGGTTCAAGGTCGAGCGCCTCCCAGACCCACGTGGCCTTGTCCTTGACCAGCGGGATCGACTCGACGGGTTCGGAATAGGCGCGCGAGGACCACAGGCCCAGGAAGCGTCGCTCCCCCACCAGGACGCCGTCGGGCGTGTAGTCGCGCACGGACACGTAGTCGAGGTTGCCCGCCCGGTGGACCGGCGAGGGCCGGGAGTCCTTGGTGACGACCATCACCTCGGGGTCCGGGGTGATCTGGGTGGCGTGGAAGGGGTCCTCACCGGCCCCACGCAGCAGGCCCAGGCCCGTGCCCGGCACCACGGTGAAGGTGTCACCGTCCACGGTGTACTCGCGGTAACCGACGAGCTCGAAGTGGTCGTCGTACATCCAGCGCAGCAGGGCGGCGATGCGCTGGATCCAGGCGTCCTCGACCGGCGCCGGCGCGTTCAGGACGTGCTCGATGGCGGCGGCGAGACGGTCGCGCATGGCCTCGGCATCGCGGTGGACGTCCCGGCCGACGACCAACCCGGCCACCACGGCCTCCCGCGTGGCCTCTGTCAGGTCCTCGGCGGACGTCCCGAGCGGGGGGTACGCCTCGACGGTCAGCCACGACTCCAGCCTCCCCGGCTCGGTGTGCGGGCCCACGCCCCCCAGGACGCCGTCGGCGTCGCGCTGCACGGCGAGGACCGGGTGCCGTGTCGTCCGTACGGTCCACCCCAGTTCGGCGAGGTCCATGAGGACGGTGTCGACGATGAACGGACGGTCATCCGTGACCACCTGGATGACGGTCGACCCCCCGGCGCTCCAACCATCGGTGTCCTCCTGCGGCGTGGAGATGCCGATGAGATCGTCGCCCGGCAGGCGGACACGCCCCAGCGCCCAGTGGGAAGCGGCCAGGTGGGGTGCGTGGGCGAGCGGCGCGACATCGTCCACACCGACCGTGTCCTGGCCGTAGTAGGCCGCGACGAACTGCGCTGTCGGGACGGCCCGGTCGGGGAGCTGGATGCTGCTGAGTGCCTCCGCCACGCTCGAGAGGTACCGGGTCATCGTGACGTCGCGTGCCATGCGTGCCGCTCCTTTGCGTAGCCTCCGACCAGCGTAGCCACGAAGCCGCCGAGATCCGAGAGCCCGCGGGGGAACATGTCGGCCCTGACCGGTGAGAGCCGCAATAATCGACGCATGCAGCTCACCAGCCGTCACGATTTCCCGGCTCCCGCGGAGTCCGTGTTCGCCATGTTGACCGACGAGGAGTTCCTTCGCCACGCGGCCGTGCGCATGGGCTCGCCGGACGCACGCGTCGCCTCCTCGGGCACCCGCACGGCCGTCGAGGCCACCCTCGAGTCGCCGGCCGAGGTGAAGGCGTTCATCGGCCCCAGCCTGCGGATCGTCCTGGACGTCGACTGGGGCCGGGAGGGCGCGGACGGTTCACGGGCGGGCACCTTCACGATGACGGTTCCCGGAACCCCGGTGAGCGTGGCGGGCACGACGTCGCTGGCGCCCACGGCGTCCGGCAGCGCGTTGGTCTACGAGGGTGACCTGACGGCCAAGCTGCCCCTCATCGGGGGGCGCATCGAGCAGGCGGCCGCCCCCGCGATCCTCGAGGCACTGGACGACCAGGCCGCCGTGGGCCGGGAGTGGCTCGCCCACTGACTCCACCGGCGCCGGGTCAGAGCATGTGGGGGTAGCCCGTGGAGGTCGGCGGGACCAGGGTCTCCTTGATCGCCCGCGGCGAAGCCCACCGGATCAGGTTCCACATCGAACCGGCCTTGTCGTTCGTCCCCGACGCCCGCGCCCCACCGAACGGCTGCTGGCCCACCACCGCACCGGTCGGCTTGTCGTTGATGTAGAAGTTGCCGGCCGTGAACCGCAACCCGTTCAACGCCGCCTGCACCGCGGCCCGGTCGGTCGCGAAGATCGACCCCGTCAACGCGTACGGGGCGGCGGTGTCGACCAGCCCGATCACCTTCTCGAAGTCGGCGTCGTCGTACACGTGCACACCCAGGATCGGACCGAAGTACTCGGTGCAGAAGATGTCCGACAACGGGTCGGTCCCCACCACGATCGTCGGCCGCACAAACCACCCGGTGGAGTCGTCGTAGGTACCACCGGCGATGACCTCCATCGTGGGATCGGCATGGCAGGCATCGATCACGCGGGCCAACTTGTCGAAGGCCCGCTTGTCGATCACCGCCGAGGTGAAGTTCGACAGGTCCCGCACGTCCCCCACCGCCAACGCCTCGGTCTGCCGGACCAACACGTCCTCGATCTCCTCCCACACCGACCGGGGGATGTACGCCCGCGACGCCGCCGAGCACTTCTGGCCCGAGTACTCGAACGCCCCCCGCACCAGCGCCGTGACCAGGGCCTCCCGGTCCGCACTCGGGTGCGCCAGCACGAAATCCTTGCCCCCGGTCTCCCCCACCAGCCGCGGGTACCCGCGATAACCGGCGATGTTCGCACCCACCTGCTGCCACAAGCCCTGGAACACCGGCGTCGACCCCGTGAAGTGGATCCCCGCCAAATGCGGATCGGCCAGAGCCACACCGGAGATCTCCCTGCCATGCCCCGGCAACATGTTGATCACACCCGCGGGCATGCCCGCCTTGAGGAGCACCTCGGCGAAGACGTGCGCCGCGAACGACTGCGTCAACGCCGGCTTCCACAACACGGGATTGCCCATCAACGCCGCCGACGTCGGCAGGTTGCCCGCGATCGCGGTGAAGTTGAACGGCGTGATCGCGTACACGAACCCCTCCAGGGGCCGGTACTCCATCCGGTTCCACACCCCCGGCGTGCTCCTGGGCTGGTCGGACATGATCTGCTGGGCATACGCCACGTTGAACCGCAGGAAGTCGATCAGCTCACAAGCCGAATCGATCTCGGCCTGCTGCACCGTCTTGCCCTGGCCCAGCATCGTCGCCGCGTTCAACGTCGCCCGGTACGGCCCCGCGATCAGATCCGCCGCCCGCAGGAAGATCGCCGCACGCTCGTCGAACGGCAACCCCGCCCACGCCGGAGCCGCGGCCAGCGCCGCATCGATCGCCGCCCGCGCGTCCTCGGCACCGGCCTGCTGCACCCTCCCCAGCACGTGCCCGTGATCCGAGGGCATCGTCACCTCGAAGGAGTCCTCGCCCGTCCCCGGACGCCACTCCCCACCGATCATCGCGTCCAGCGCCACCGGCGCGGCCCCCGACAACTCGGCCAGACGCACCTCCAACGCAGCACGCTCGGGCGAGCCGGGCGCGTACCCCAGAACAGGCTCGTTCACGGGCTGGGGAACCGAGGTCTGTGCATCCATGCCCGGAAGGATAGCCGCAGCGACCGACGCGCAGGAGGAAACGCACGGCAGAAGTTCGCGACCCTCGACCTCCGCGCATGCAATCCTGCCGCCGGAAACTCGACCGGCGATGAAAACGGGGGTCAGCTCGCCTTCTTGGCCTTCTTCGTCGGCGCCTCGGCGCCCTTGGCCGCCGCCTCGCGCCGCTTCTTGGCCGCTTCGACGGACGCCTTCAGCGCGGCCACCAGGTCGACGACGTCGCCGGTGCCCTCGGCCCGCTCCACCGACTCCGTGGGTGCCGGGGCCTCGCCCAGCTTGGTGGCGACCACGGCCTCCAGCGCCTCCCGGTAGGAGTCGGTGAACTGGGTCGGGTCGTAGGGTGCCGTCAGCTGGTCGATGAACATGCTCGCCATGTCGACCTCTCCCTTGGAGGCCTTGATCTCCCCCGAAGGGGCCGCGAAGGCGCCGTCGCGCAGTTCGTCCGGCCAGAGCAACGTGTGCATCACCAACAACTCGTCCGCGGCCCGGATCAGGGCGAGCGACTCCCGCGAGCGGAGCGCGACCTTCACGACCGCCACCTTGCCGGCCTTCTTCAGGGCCTCACGCAGCAGCACGTACGGCTTGGCACCCGGCCCCTCGGCCTCCAGGAAGTACGACTTGTTGTACGCGGTGGGGTCGATCTCGCCCAACTCGACGAACTGCACGATCTCGACCTGCTTGGTCGTGGGCAGCGGCAGGTCATCGAAGTCGGACGCCTCGAGGATGACCATGCGGCCGTCGGCGGCCTCGTACCCCTTGGCGATCTCGGCGTACGGGATCTCCTCACCGCACACCTCACAGACACGTCTGTACTTGATGCGTCCCCCGTCGGCCGGGTGCACCTGCCGGAACGTGACGTCCTTCTCCTCGGTGGCCGAGTACAGCTTCACCGGGATCGTGACGAGGCCGAAGGAGACGGCGCCCTTCCACAGGCTACGAGGCATGTGCCCTAGTGTGACAGGCGCGCCCACTCAGAGGAACCGTGCCACAGCAGCTCGGTGCCCCGCAGGAGGTCGCTGACGGCGTCGGACTCCCAGGCTTCGTCGAGCGTGCACGCCCCGATCTCGTCCCGCGCGGCGGACGCGCGCCGGGCGCCGTCCTCGTCATCGGCGAACAGGCTCTCGACGGTGCTCCAGCGGACGCCCTCGGCCACGACGGCCCCGAACTCGGCCGGTTCCGCACCCGCGGCGTCCGTCTCGCAGACCGCGACCAGGCGGACGCCGTGGGCCAGCAGGCCGGCGATCCCCGCCACCTCGAGGAGGGTCAGGTCGGCGTCCTCGGTGTCAGGGGCGGTCAGGCCGAAGGACTCCAGGAAGACGGGGGTGGCGGCGAAGCCGGACACGTCACGCTTCCCGGTCGTGGCCCAGTCGGCCAGGTCGGTCTGGGCAAGGGGGACGAACACGAGCATGTCCCCAGCATCGCATGAGTTGTCCACACGGTGACCCTCGGCCTGCTGGTCCCGGACACCCGCCGGGCCGCACAGTGGTCCCATGTCCCCCTCCGTCCAGGCCCGTCCCGCGCCTCTCACCCGTCCGCGCCCGGTCACGTTGTCGCTACCCGTGACGGACGTCGTCGGCCCCCAACCCGCCCTGCCGGACGGAGACGTCGCCGACCTGTCCGGACCCGTTCACGACGTCGGCCCAGACGCGGAACGCGTCGCGCGGACCGTGACCCGGGCCGTCGCGGAGACGCTGGCGGGACACCGTCCCCTCGCCCAGCTGCGGCCCCTGCTGACACCCCGCGTCGCCGTGCTGCTGGAGCACCTCGTGCGCTCGGGCGCCGCGGGCGGCATGCGGTTGGCCGGACTGCGCCTGCAGAGTCCCAGAGACGGCGTGGTCGAGGCGTCCGCCCGGCTCGCGTCCACAACACGCTGCGTCGCGCTGGCGGTACGCATCGAGCGGCGAACCGTCCGCTGGGTGGTCACCACGCTCGAAGCCGGCCTGGCCCCGGACGGTCGCATGCCCGCCCGCTCGTGAGCGGACGGGCCTGTGAGACGAAGACCTACTTGCGCTTCCGGTTGGAGCGGCGCTGCTTGCGGTTGGCCGGCTCAGCGGCCTCGGGCTCCGCGGGCTCCTCGTCACCGTGCACCTCGACGCCGCCGGCGTCCGTGGGGCCCGAGTACGTGAGCTGGTGGGCCGCCGCGGCCACGTCGACCGGCGCGCCCGCGGCGTCCCGGACGACCCCGACCTGCGGCTGCACGTTGACCTCGAGGTTGAACACGTAGCCGATGGATTCCTCCAGGAAGGCGCCCATCATCGCGTTGAACATGTCGCCCCCCTCGCGCTGGTACTCCACGAGCGGGTCGCGCTGGGCCATCGACCGCAGGCCGATGCCCTCGCGCAGGTAGTCCATCTCGTAGAGGTGCTCGCGCCACTTGCGGTCCAGCACGCTGAGCACGACCCGGCGCTCCACCTCGCGCATGACCTCGGGGCTGAGCTGCTCCTCACGGGCGTCGTAGGCGCGCGAGACGTCGGCCACGAAGTCCGCGGCCAGTTCGTCTGCGGTCGCCTGGCCGTCCTCGTAGTCGGCCATGTCGAGGCCGACCGGGTAGAGGGTGCGGAGCTGCGACCACAGCGGCTCGAGGTCCCAGTCCTCCGCGAAGCCCTGTGTGTGCTCCCGGACGACCTGCTCGACGACCTTCGCCGCGGCGGCGCGGAGCTGCTCGTCCACGTCGGCACCCTCGAGCACCCGACGGCGGTCCCCGTAGATCGTGTGTCGCTGGCGGTTCATCACGTCGTCGTACTTGAGGACGTTCTTGCGCATCTCGAAGTTCTGGCTCTCCACCATCTCCTGCGCGCTCGCCACCGAGTTGGTGACCTGCTTGTTCTCGATCGGCACGTCGTCCGGCACGTTCAGCACCAGGAGGACACGCTCGATGAGGTCGGCCTTGAACAGGCGCATGAGGTCGTCCTGCAACGACAGGTAGAACCGCGACTCGCCCGGGTCGCCCTGGCGGCCGGAACGACCACGCAACTGGTTGTCGATGCGGCGGCTCTCGTGGCGCTCGGAACCGACCACGTAGAGGCCACCGAGCTCGACGACCTGCTCGTGCTCGGCGTTGCACTGCTCCTCGACCTGGGGGTAGAGCTCGGCCCAGGCCGCCTCGTACTCGTCCGGAGTCTCGACCGGGTCCAGGCCCTTGTCACGCAGGACCGCGTCGGTGAGGAACTCCGGGTTGCCGCCGAGGATGATGTCGGTGCCGCGGCCGGCCATGTTGGTGGCGACGGTGACGGCGCCCTTGCGGCCGGCCAGCGCGACGATCGCTGCCTCCCGTGCGTGGTTCTTCGCGTTCAGCACCTCGTGCGGGACGCCCGCCCGAAGGAGCCTCTTGCTCAACAGTTCCGACTTCGCGACGGAGGCGGTGCCCAGCAGCACCGGCTGTCCCGCGGCGTGACGCTCGACCACGTCGGCCACCACGGCGTCGAACTTGGCGTCCTCGGTGCGGTAGATGAGGTCGGCCTGGTCCACGCGGATCATGGGCCGGTTCGTCGCGATCGGCAGCACGCCGAGGCCGTAGATCTTCTGGAACTCGCTCTCCTCGGTCTTCGCCGTGCCGGTCATGCCGGAGAGCTTCTCGTACATGCGGAAGTAGTTCTGGAGCGTGATCGTGGCGAGGGTCTGGAACTCCTCCTTGATCTCCACGCCCTCCTTGGCCTCCAGCGCCTGGTGGAGGCCCTCCGAGTAGCGTCGTCCCACCAGCGTCCGGCCGGTGAACTCGTCGACGATGACGACCTCGCCCTCGGCGGTGACCATGTAGTCCTTGTCGCGCTTGAACAGTTCCTTGGCGCGGATCGCGTTGTTGAGGTAGCTGATCAAGGGCGTGTTGGCCGACTCGTAGAGGTTGTCGATGCCCAGGCGGTCCTCGACGAGCGCGATGCCGGGCTCCATCACCGAAATGGTCTTCTTCTTCTCGTCGACCTCATAGTGCGTGTCGCGGATCATCCGCAGCGCGAGCCGTGAGAAGACCGGGTACCACCGCTTGTTGTCCTCGGCGGGGCCCGAGATGATGAGCGGCGTGCGGGCCTCGTCGACGAGGATCGAGTCGACCTCGTCCACGATCGCGAAGTGGTGGCCGCGCTGCACGCAGTCCTCCAGCGAGAGGGCCATGTTGTCGCGCAGGTAGTCGAAGCCGAACTCGTTGTTGGTGCCGTAGGTGATGTCGGCGGCGTAGGCCTCGCGGCGCTCGACGGGGTTCATGTGCTGCAGGATCACGCCGGTGCTCAGGCCGAGGAAGTGGTGGATGCGGCCCATCTGCGCGGACTGGTACTTCGCCAGGTAGTCGTTGACCGTGACCACGTGGACGCCCTTGCCCGTCAGCGCGTTCAGGTAGGACGGCAGGGTCGCAGTCAGCGTCTTGCCCTCACCGGTCTTCATCTCGGCGATGTTGCCCAGGTGCAGGGCGACACCACCCATGAGCTGCACGTCGAAGTGCCGCTTGCCCAGGACGCGCCTGCTGGCCTCACGCACGGTGGCGAACGCCTCGGGGAGCAACTGGTCCAGCGTCTCCCCGTTGGCCAGCCGCTCCTTGAAGTCGGCCGTCTGCGCGCGGAGCTCCTCGTCCGTCATCGCCTCGAAGTCCGGCTCGATGGAGTTCACCTGCTTGGCGATCGTCTCCAGGCGCTTGATCTGGCGCCCCTCACCCAGGTGCATCAGCTTGTCCAGCAGGCCCACGTGTCTGTGCTTCCTCGTCGTCCGGTCGGCGCCGGCGCGGCACCTTTCCCCATCGTAGGGGGTCCACCGACGGAAGGCCTCACACCGCGGACGCCAACGCCGTGGCCAACGTGCCCCGGGGAGCCACCGCCACATCGGCCAGCCCGAGCCAGCCGGCCATCAGGTGCAGTTCGGATGCCAGCGCCGGGGCCACCCCGGCGGCCACCCGGCCCTCCTCCAGCCACGCCGACCGCACCACCAGGACGCCGCGGGTCCGGTCCGCCTTCAGGTCGACCCGCGCGGCCGGGGAGTCGCCGAGCCAGAACAGGTACACGTAGTAGCCGTACTCGCGCTGGGGCTCAGGGACGTAGATCTCGATGCGGTAGCGCGTGCCGAACATCGCCTCCAGACGTCGCCGTTCGAACACGGACGAGTCGAAGGGGCTGACCAGCGCGTGCGCGTGCAGCGAACGCGGCATCCGGGCCTCGTGCCACAGCCAGTGCTGTCCGGGGACGCCGGCCACCTCGACGGCCTCCAACTCACCGCGGGCCACGAGCCGCTGCACGGACGCGGACGTCTCGGCCCTGCGCAGGTAGAAGTACTCGCTGAGCGCGGTGAGGTCCGCCACACCGAGCGCCCGGGCGGCCCGCGCGACGAGTTGGTCGCGGCAGGTGTCGTCGTCGGGGTCGGGGGTGGCGAGCACGGCGGGCGCGAGCACCCGCTCGGTGAGGTCGTACAGCCGTTCGAACGCCGCGTTCCGGCCCGCGATGGACAACGTCCCGACGTTGAACAGGTGCTCCAGGACGTACTTGGCCTCCGACCAGTTCCAACCCCAGTGCTCCTTGCGGCGCACCTCGTCGTTCTCGATCTGGCGCGGCGTCAGCGGGCCGCGCTCGGCCACGTCGGCGAGAATGCGGTCCGCCAGATCCGGCTTGTCGGCCAGGATGGCCGAGAACCTCGCGCGCTCCCGGGTCGCGAGGGAGCGCTTGCGCAGGCGCAGGGCCGGTTCCAGCTCCACGTCGATCAGGCAGGCGGCATGCCCCCAGTACTCGAACGCGTGGCGCGGCGCTCGCTGCCAGGCGCGGTCGAGCAAGGTGGGGTCGTAGGGGCCCAGCCGGGCGAACAACGGCATGAGGTGGGCGCGGACCGCCACGTTGACCGAGTCGATCTGGAACTGGCCGACCCGACGGATCTCGGCCTGCACGTGACGCATGGTGACGGTGGCAGGACGCGGGCGTCCGAACCCTTGGGCGGCGAGCGCCACCCGGCGGGCCTGGGCGTGGGACAGACGACGGCCGGGCATCAGGGTCGCCCCCGATGCCCGGCCGTGCGGAGCGGGTCGGTCACTCGTCCGCGTTGACGTCCAAGTGGATGACGCCGTAGTCGTACGCCTTGCGGCGGTAGACCACGCTCGGCGCCGAGGTCTCGGCGTCGACGTACAGGAAGAAGTCGTGCCCGACGAGTTCCATCTCGTCCAGCGCCTGCGCCAGCGTGAGCGGCGTGGCGGGGAAGATCTTCTCGCGGACGACCAAGGGGCCGTCACCGGTCACCTCGAGCCCGGCGATGCGCCGCACGGGCGGCGTCTCCTGGGACGAGGCCGACTCGGGCGCGGGCGGAACCTCAAGGGTGTCCGAGACCCGCAGGCCGCGGTGCACCTTGCGGCGGTCCTGGGCACGGCGCAGCTGGGACTTCATCTTGTCCAGGGCGTACTCGAAGGCAATGGTCTTGTCATCGGCCGACGCCACGGACCGGACGACCGGCCCCTTCCCGATCAGGGTGATCTCGACCTGAGTCGCCTGGTCGGGCCGCTTGTGCTGGTTCGCGGAGACCTGCACCTCGACCCGCTGGACACGATCTCGGAACCTCTCGATCCCGGACATCCGCTCGGCGACCTTTTCCCGGAAGTCGTCGTTGATGCTGATGCGACGACCGGTGACGATGACGTCCATGTCAACCTCCTTGTTCGGGTAACAAAAAAGCACCCACGCCCACCACCCCTGACGGGTCAGGGGCCGGCGGTTGGTGCCATGACCACAACCTAGCGCGGAACAGCCCGACATTCACGCGTTCGCGTGGGTTCACTTTCCGTACCCCTGCTCGTCACCTCCCCCCCGCGCGGCTCAGGCCACCCGGCTCCCGCCACCGGCCCCGGAAACACGCTCGTAACCCCGGGTAACCAAGTCGGAACCCGGGCAACACGGAGGTGAAACACGCGAGCCCGAGAGTGGACCCATGGTCAACGACATCAGCACCGGCGACACCGCCTGGGTCCTCATCAGCGCAGCGCTCGTGCTGCTGATGACACCGGGCCTCGCCTTCTTCTACGGCGGCATGGTCCGCGCCAAGGGCGTCCTCAACATGATCATGATGAGCTTCGTCACCATGGGCACGGTGGGGGTCCTCTGGATCCTCTACGGCTACTCGATGTCCTTCGGCAACAGCGTCAACGGCCTCGTCGGCAACCCCGCGCAGTTCGCCGGCCTCGCCGGCCTGATGGGCGGGGACGCCGTGGTCGGCACCGTCCCGGCCCTCGCGTTCGCCGGCTTCCAGGCCTGCTTCGCGATCATCGCGGTGGCCCTGGTCTCGGGCGCGATAGCCGACCGGGCCACGTTCACCGGCTGGACGCTGTTCACCGTGGTGTGGGCCACCCTCGTCTACTTCCCGGCAGCGCACTGGGTCTTCGCGTTCGACGGGCTCACGGCCGGCTCGGGCGGGTTCATCGCCAACTCGATCAAGGCCATCGACTTCGCCGGGGGTACCGCGATCCACATCAACGCGGGCGCGGCCGCCCTGGCCCTGGCGCTGGTCGTCGGCAAGCGGGTCGAGTTCGGGCACCGCCCCATGCGTCCCCACAACATGACGCTGGTGATGCTGGGCGCAGCCTTGTTGTGGTTCGGGTGGTTCGGGTTCAACGCCGGTTCGGCACTGGGGGCGAACACGACCGCGGCCGTCGCCTGGGTGAACACCCTGGCCGCCACCGCGGCAGCCATGCTCGCCTGGCTCGCGGTCGAGAAGCTCCGCGACGGCCATCCCACTTCACTGGGGGCAGCCTCGGGTGTCGTGGCGGGCCTGGTCGGCATCACCCCGGCGGCCGGATCGGTCAGCCCGCTGGGCGCCCTCGCCATCGGTGCCGTCGCCGCGGTCGCCTGCGCCTACGCCGTCGGGCTCAAGAACGCCCTCGGGTACGACGACTCGCTGGACGTCGTGGGCATCCACCTCGTCGGCGGGCTGGTCGGCACGCTGCTCATCGGGCTGTTCGCCGACCCGTCCTCGCCCGCCGGGGTCGCCGGGTTGTTCCACGGTGGCGGCGTGGACCAACTCTGGCGCCAGTTCATCGGGGCCACCGTGGTCCTGGCCTACTCCTTCGTCGTCACGTGGTTGATCGGGACGGCGATCCACCGCACCGTCGGCTTCCGCGTCAGCAAGGCCGAGGAACTGCGCGGCATCGATCTGGGCCAGCACTCCGAGGTCGGCTACGACCTGTCCCCCGTCTACTACTCCGCCCTGGCCGGCACGGGCGTCCGTCGCTCGCTGCTGCTGGACGCCGACGACCTGCCGGCGTCGGAACTCACCGAGGAGGCCTCGTCATGAAGCTCGTCACCGCCATCATCCAGCCCGACAGCCTGGACGACGTCCAGCGCGCCCTCGTCCGCTACGGCGTCAAGGGCATGACCGTCTCGGAGGTCTCCGGCTATGCCCGCCAGCGTGGGCACACGGAGGTCTACCGGGGCGAGACCCTCACGATCGACTTCATCCTCAAGGTGAAGCTCGAGATCCTCTGTGAGGACGAGGAGGCCGACCCCCTCGTGTCCGTGATCGCCGACGCCGCCCGTACCGGACAGGTGGGCGACGGCAAGGTCTGGGTGACCGACGTGCAGTCGGTCGTCCGCGTCCGGACCGGTGAGGTGGGGATCGCCGCCATCTGAGCGGCGGAGGCGGTGGGTCGCCCTCATGCGCCCCACCGCCTCGGCGTCGCCGCCACCACCGCGCAGGCGGACGCCGGTGTCCCGGCCCGGTCGAGCGCCCGGCAGGCCTCGGCCAGACTGGCGCCGGTGGTGGTCAGGTCGTCGACCACGAGGCGGAGGTCCCCAGGACCCGCGTCCCCCATCGACAGGGGCCGGGCCACCAGCGCGCCGGCCAGGTTGGTGAGGCGGTGGGCCACCCCCAGGGACGACTGGTCCGCCACGGCCCGGACGTGGCGGAGCGTGGGCTCGACGCGCGCGGGCAACCCCGCCCTGGCCAGGGAGCGTGCGGCCACCCTCGCCAAGGTCAGCGTCGTGTCGAGCCCGCGCTCGCGCACCGAGCGTGGCTGGGAGGGCAGGGGCACGAGCGTGAGGCCTCCGTCCGGTCGCCCGACCGCACGCACCGCCTCCACCGCCGCGAGGGCCAGCGACTCCCCCAGGGGCCCACCCAGCCACCAGCCGGTGCGCTCCTTGTAGGCGACGATGCAGCGCTGCCACACGTCCGCGTACGCAGCGGCGGCGACGACCGGAACACCGCACCGGGCATCCGGCACCGTGAAGGGCTCCGCGGCCCGCACCTGCGTGCTGCAGGTGGCGCAGAGGCCGGCGCACGGCGTCCGGCAGCCGGGGCACGCCGCCCCCAGCAGCAGTGAGGCTGCGGCGTCCACCAACCGTCCCGGCACGACCCGGACACTAGGCGGCCCCTGTCAGGGGTAGAACACCGAGGTCAGGTCGACGTCGTGCTGGGACCAGCGCAGGTCGCTGTTGTAGCGCCACACCCGGCCGTCGGACGCCCGGACCATCGGCGGCGCCCCCGGGGCGACGGCGAGTTCGACGAGGCCGTCGGCCTCCGTGGGACCGATGGGCACGATGGTCGCACCGTCCTGGGCGACGGCCTGCACCGTGCTCGTCCGCCCGTCGTTGACCAGGACGAGGAGGGAATCCGCGGCCCGCCACCCCACGTCGAGCGGGGCCAGCTTGGCGACGGACGTCGTGCTCACCCGTAGTTCGCGCCAGTCCCGGACCGAGACGCCATCGCGGCCGCGGACGACCACGGCCACGCCCACGGCCTGCTGCCCGCCCGGGCGTTCGACGAGGAGCGCGATCCGGACGCCGTCCGGCGCCAGCCGGAAGGTCCCCACCCGGGCGTCCCCCAGCCCGTCCACGGAAACGGGCGTGAAGGTCCCGGTTTCGGGGACGCGACCCAGTTCGCCGGCATCGTTGTTGACCCAGATGTCGCCGAAGCGGTCGAACTGCGGGCGCCGCAGCCCAATCCCCGTCCCCACCGGCGTGACGACCGACTCCCCCAGCGGCGTGAGTTCCAAGGTGCTGCGGTCGGAGGTGACGACGGCCACCGCGACGAGCGCATCCGGGCGGACCGCCGCATGGCTCACTCCCGTGGCGCCGGGAGCGACGGGGAGGTGCTCGATCCCGCGGGTCCCCTCCACGACCCGAACGATCTGCCCGTCCGCCAGCGCGAACAGCTGCCGGCTCCCCTGGCGCGCGGTCGGGTCCGCCTCGGGGAACCCGCTCACGGGGATCGTCGTGCCGTAGGGCTCGATCGACCACGGGTCCTCACCGGCCCAGCCCAGGCTGATGGCGACGACCGACTCGAAGGATCGGTAGCTCCAGGCGAGCTGGGTGGCCAGCGCGGTCTGCTCCGGGGGCGTCAGGGCTCGCGACCCCTGACGCAGAGAGACCTGCGCGACACCGGTGGACGAAACCTCCACCCGCTCGAGGGCGACGTCCGCCAACGGTGGCTCGACGGCCCGGGCCAGCCAGTCCGTCGCACCGCCGATGACCGCCTCGGCCGCACCCTCGTACGCCCCCAGCCCCCGGGGGAAGTAGCGCGGGTCCGGCACCAACCAGCGCGCTCCCGGCCCCCAGAAGTAGGGGGTGACCCGGGTGAAGGCGCTGGAGAACAGGTACTCCGAGATGAGGAGGCCCTCCGGTGGGTGGCCGATGCGCCATTGGCCGTCGGCGTCGCGGAGGAGCCCGAAGTCGTGGTCGATCGTCTCCACGGACTGCCGGTAGGCGCCCGACGGGTCGAGGCTCCCCACGACGGGCGCCCGGAGGACCGCACCCTCGTCCGTGGCCACCACCGGGTTTCCCTCGGCATAGATCCGGACGCCGGCCCCCGGATCCCAGCGCCCCGCCGCGTCGGCGGTCAGGTAGGTCCGCGCCACGCGGTAGTCCGGCTGGGAGGACGCCATGGCGTGCAGGAAGCCCTCGACGACCGTGATCGGGGTGGCGTTCCGCCCGGGTGGGGCCGGCGCGATCATCACGCCGGGATTGAGCCGGCCGGGCGTCGCCTGCACCCGCTCGACGGGGCCGCTCGTGGGGACGCCGCTGCACCCGGCCGCGGCGACGGCCAGGACGACGAGCAGGAGGAGGAGCCGGGTCCGGGTCATGACGCCCTCCACTCCGCCGGCACGACGGGCAGCGGCGACACCTGGACCGTCGCGCCCGGCTCGATCGGCAGGGTGAGCCGGAACTGGGCGCCGTGCCCGGGACGTCCCCAGGCGTTGAGCCAGCCGCCGTGCAGCTGAGCGTCCTCCAGCGCGATCGACAGGCCCAGCCCCGAGCCGCCCACCGTGCGTTGCCGCGACGCATCCGCCCGCCAGAAGCGCGTGAACACCTGGTGGGCCTGCGCCGCGCTGAAACCCACGCCGTGGTCGCGGACCGTGATGGCCACGGCGTCCTCGTTCGCGGCCACCGAGAGGACGACGTCGTGTCCCTCCCCGTGCTCGATGGCGTTGGTGAGCAGGTTGCTGACGATCCGGCGGACGCGCCGGGGGTCGACGCGGCAGCGCGCCGTCCCCGGGGCGTGCAGGACGAGCTTGGTGTCGTACGCGTCCGCCAGGGGCTGCTGGGCGGCGATCTCCGTCGCGACCAACTCGGTCAGGTCGACGTCGTCGATCTGGAGTTCCGCGGCGCCGGCATCGAACCGGCTGATCTCCAGCAGCTCGGTCAGCAGGTGCTCGAAGCGGTCGAGCTCGCCCTTGAGGAGTTCCGTCGAGCGGCGGGTGAGCACGTCGAACCCGTCGCGGCCGTCGTACAGCACGTCGGCGGCCATGCGGACGGTCGTCAGCGGCGTCCGCAGCTCGTGGCTCACGTCGGAGACGAACTGGCGCTGGACGAGCGAGAGGTTCTCCAGTTCCTGGATCTTGCGACCCAGTTCGTCGGCCATGTGGTTCATGGATCGCCCCAGGCCCGCCAGGTCGTCCGAACCACGGATCATCATGCGCTCGTCCAGGTGACCGGCGGCGATGCGCTCGGAGGTCTCGCGGGCCGCCCGGATCGGCTGCAGCGCCTGGAGGGAGATCAGGTACATCAGCCCCGTCATGAGGGGGAGGAACACGACCGCGGCCAGGAGCGCCGCCCGCTGCACGACTTCGAGGGTCTTCTGCTCCTGCTCCATCCCGAACAGGAAGTACACCGGGTAGCGCCCCGACCCGGGGGCCAACAGCGCGCCGCCGACGACGAGGCCGGCGCGCGGCGTCCGACCGTCGGTGAACGAGATGGACGTGGGGGTCGTGAACAGGTCCTGGCCACCCGCGGCGACCGCTTCCCGGATCGCCACCGGAACCGAGGAGACGGAGACCCCGGCCGAGGTGATGTCCGAGACCGGCCCCGAGATGATCAGGTCGTACTGGTCACCGACGTTGCCGCGGCTCGCGACATCGCGGGCCAGGCGCGTGAGGTGCTCGTTGACGGTGGACGTCCGCAGATCGGCGTCCCGCAGCGAGGCCTGCATGCCATCCAGCACCGCTGACGCCTCGGACACCGACTGGTCGTTCTTGGCCACGAGGATGCCGCGGGTGGACTGGTCGACCAGCAGCCACCCCGTGATCCCGAACACGACCAGGGCTGCCAGCACACTGTTGGTGACCACACGGAACGACAGCGACCGGGACCACCACCGGACCGGGGCACCGAGCACGCGGCCCAGCCGGCTCATGGCGCGCTGGGCGTCCCCGCGCGGTAACCGATGCCCCGGACCGTCACGATGATCTCGGGGTGCTCGGGGTCGCGCTCGATCTTGCTGCGGAGCCGCTGCACATGGACGTTCACCAAGCGGGTGTCACCCGGGTGGCGGTAACCCCAGACCTCCTGGAGCAGGAGTTCGCGCGTGAAGGCCTGACGGGGCTTGCGGGCGAGGGCGAGGAGCAGGTCGAACTCGAGCGGGGTGAGCGCGATGGGCTCCTCGCCGCGGTGGACGGTGTGGGCATCCACGTCGATCATGATGTCGCCGATGCGCAGGACGACCGGGTCCTCCCCCGGAGGTGCCGAGCGGCGCAGGCGGGTCTTCACCCGGGCCAGGAGTTCTTGGGTCTTGAACGGCTTGGCCACGTAGTCGTCGGCACCGGCCTCGAGCCCCTCCACCACGTCGGACGTGTCGGACTTCGCGGTCAGCATGACGATGGCGACATCGGACTCGGCACGGAGGTCGCGGCACACGTCCACCCCGTCACGTCCGGGGAGCATCAGGTCGAGCAGGACCAGATCCGGGCGGAACCGTCGGAACTCGTCCACCGCCTCATCGCCCCGTCCCACCCAGGCCGTCTCGAAACCCGATGCCTGCAGCACGATCTGGAGCATCTCCGCCAGGGCCACGTCGTCGTCAACCACGAGGACCTTGCTGCCCGTCACAGTCACCAATACCCCCTCAGTTCAGCTCCGGCGTGGGCGTCCACGTTGACAGCCAGCCTAGTTGCCCGCCCTGACGGGCCAGCACGCGGCGCCACAGGGATTCCGGATCCGGATCGAAGACGTCGGCGTGGCGCCCGTGGACGGGGTGCCACATGCCTTGGGCGACCTCGCCCTGCAGCTGTCCCGGGGCCCAGCCCGCATAGCCGGCGAAGATCCGCAGGTCGCGGTAGGCCCCCGCAGCCAGTTCGATCGGCGTCTCCAGGTGCAACAACCCCACCCGGTCGAACAGGTTCCGCCACCCCGGCGGCTCCTCGGTGGGGTGCACGGGCGCGGCCAGGCAGATGGCGCCCTCCTGGGAGACCGGTCCCCCGTCGAACAGCCGGTGGGGCCACGTGGTCAGGGCGTCCCACCCGGGCAGGACGCTGGCGAGGTCGACCTCGGTGTAGGAATTGAGCACGACGCCGAGCGCGCCCGAGGCATCCACGTCGAGCAGCAGGATGACGGCGCCGTCGAAGATGCCGTCCGACAGTTCGACACCGGCGACCAGCAACGTGCCGGGCTGCAACGGCGCGCTCACGATGTCCGGGTCCACCCCAGCATCATGGCACGGAAACGCAACGGTCCCGGCTCGTTCGAGCCGGGACCGTTGCGGGTCAAGGGGTGGAGGTGGCGGGAGTCGAACCCGCGTCCTCGAGAGGCGAACCAGGTCTTCTCCGGGCGCAGCCGATGGTGTCGTTCTACTCGGCCCCCGTGCTCGGCATCGGCACGTCACGGACAGGCCCAGCCCTGGTTGAGTCCCGGTCGTCCGCCACGGCGTCAAACGACCAGCAAGCCTTCTAGATGAGGCCAGGAACCGGGTCGAAGGCTAAACCCGGGCTGACCCTTCGATCACTGATCAGGCAGCGAGAGCGAAGTCTGCGCGATGGTTGTCGGCAGTTGTTGGTTCCCAGCGTTCGTTAACGAGATGTCGCTGGCTCCTCGGCCCGCTTCTCCTGGGACTACCGTCCCAAGTCGAAACCAGTCACCCCCTGTTGAGTTGTCCTCCCGGGAGACCGGGAGCTCTCCAGCATAGGCGATGCGAACACCGCCACACAATCAACGCCCGTCGGTGCGCAGAGCTTCCAGCCGGATGAGGCGCGTCACGGGATTGCTGAACGGCTGGCCGGACAGCGCACGTGCCCCGCCCGTGATGGTCAGCACCAGCCAGCCGAGCCAGCCCAGCCCCATGAGCGGGCCCATGACCCCTTCGGGGAGGAGGACGCCTCCGACGATGGCGGTGGCGAGGAGCAGCAACCCGGCGATGAGCTGGAAGTTGAACGCCTTGGCGGCTTCGCGGCGCGCCGGCGTCCCGGGCGTGGCGACGGCGTAGAAGAACAGCGGCCCGAAGATCCAGGTGAACAAGGACGAGAGGTGCGCGACGGCCCCCAGGCCCGTGGCCCGAGGGTGGTGCGCGACGCGCGGCTGCGGCGCCATGATGCGGGGCGGCAGGCCGGCGAGGCTGGCGTTCAGGTCCCGGCGCGTCTGTGCCGTCATCACCATCCCCAACCGCTCGTCGAGCTCGACCTCATCGAGTCGCCCGGCGGAGTAGGCGTCCTGGAGCGCGGACTCGGCACTCGACCGTTCGACATCGCCGACGCGGAGATCCAGGGAGTGGTGGTTGATCATGGACCCATGCTGCCCGCCTAAGGGCCGTCGGCCATCCGGCGTTCCCCGGATCGGCCCCTCTCCCCCCTACGCTGGGACCATGGACAAGCCCATCATTGAGATCCCCGACACCGACGCCCCGACCGAGCTCGTGCTCGACGACCTCGAGGTCGGCACCGGCCCCGAAGCCGTGCCCGGCCAGCAGGTCGCCGTCCACTACACCGGCGTCGCCTGGTCGAACGGGGCCGAGTTCGACAACAGCTACGACCGCGGCGAACCGCTCGTGTTCGGCCTCGGTGCCGGCCAGGTCATCCAGGGTTGGGACACCGGTATCGCGGGCATGAGGGTCGGCGGACGCCGTCGCATCACCATCCCCCCGCACCTGGGCTACGGGGCCCGCGGCGCCGGCGGCGTCATCAAGCCCAACGAGACCCTGGTGTTCGTCTGCGACCTCGTGGGCGTTCGCTGATCCTGTTCCATCGCGCTGCAGCGCCGACACTCAGGGATGCCACGTCGTGAGCGGGATTGCCACGCGCGCAGACGTGACATCCCTGAGTGTCGAGCCCACCAGCCGGCGCGAGTGAGACATTCCTGAGTGTCGGCTCCCCACCAGGAGTCGCCCCCTACCAGGAGCCGCCACCCCCACCGCCGCCACCGCCGCCGGAGAAGCCGCCACCACCGAACGCCGAGCCGCCCCCGCCGAAACCGATGTCGTTGCTGAAGCTCGGCCCGTGCGAGGCGACCGATGGCGCCGTGGAGGTCGGGATCGAGTGGTTCAGCGCGTTGAGCTGCCACAGCAGCAGGTTCGCGTCGAAGACGGAGGCGCCGTACCAGGAGGCGTCGGGCCGCGCGATCCGGCCCAGTGCGATCGCCTCGTCACAGACCCGCACCCAGCGATCCGCCAGGCCGAACAGCACGGCCCAGGGCAGGTACTTCGTGAAGATGTCCTCGCCCTCCTCGAATGTCAGCTGGTCGGCCTCGGCGGTGGCGATGTAGGTGCGGAACCCCTCGACCTGATCCGTCCAGGCCCGGCCCAGTGCTGTGCGCTGGCCGCGCGCCATCTTGGTCCTCACCACGATCAGGGTGACCACCAGCGCGATCGTGGCGGGCACCAGGAACCAGCCCATGCCGGCCAACAGCCGCACGTCGAAGAAGAAGACGGCGAAGAACATGGCCACCCACAACAAGCCCATGGTGGATCCGCTCTTGCGCCCACGTGCCACCTGCCGGAACCACTGGTTGCCGAGGGCGACCGAACGCGCGTCACGCTCGAGCGCGTCGGAGGCGTCCGCCAACTGGCCGGCACGGTCGAGGCGGACGGTCCGCTCGCGGCCCTCGAAGAGCTCGCCGAGCAGCAGGGCGCTCGGGTCATCGGGCACGCCGCGGGGGTCCCGGAGCTCCGCGCGGGGGTTGCCCTCGGACGAAAGGGTGATGGCCCCGTGCGTGGCGAGCCCGACCAGTGTTGCCGTCAGGTGCTCGGTTCTGTAGCGCCCGTCCATCAGGAAGCCCGCATACGTCAGGGGCAGCTTGGGCGGTGCGAAGGCGACGGGGATCTGGATGTCCGGGTCGTTGCGCTCGACCCTGCCCGGCTCCCCCGCCAGCGGGACGGTGCCCGGGGGCACGCCCGCGTACCGCTCGTCGTGCCCCCGGCGCCGGTAGTAGAGGAAACCCGCCACCGGGATGGCGACGGCTGCCACCGCGCCGGCGCCCTGCATGACGCGGGTGGCGCGCATCTCGGCGGCATCGCCACGCTCGACGCGGATCGGAGTCGCGTTGGCCACCGCAGCGCCGTCCAGCTGGACGCCGATGGTCATCAGGCTTCCCGCGGGGATCCCGTCGTCGTTGCTGAACGTGACCGTGTCCCCGGACACGGCGGCGCGGCTGCACTCGGTGGTCGAGCGGGGCGGACCCATGAAGCAGGTGGCTCCCTGGACGCCGCCGGGCACGGCCACCGTGACCGTCGAGGAGCGGATGGCGCCCATCGTCGAGCCGGTCACGTCCCAGTACAGCTCGGGAACCCCCGTCTGGTCCGGCGTCCGCAGTGCACCCCGGACGTCGTAGGAGATGACGTACGTCGCCGTCGGCGCCTGGATGGTTCGGTTGGCATCACCGATGCGGATCCGGGTGACCGCCTCGCGCCCGGTGGTGGAGTACCTCGACACCTGGCTCGCGGTCGACACGTTGCTGGGACTGCTGACCGTGATGTTGCTGATCTCGTAGACCATGTCCTGCTGGTCGTCGAACGGCTCACGCGTGACGAGGTAGCGCTCGTAGCCGTGGCGCCCCGAGTCGGACCCGAAGCGCAGGACGATCGTCTCGGTGACCTTCAGGACGCCCTCGGGCGTGACGGTGTACGCCGCGTCGAAGCGATCGTAGGTGTCCCCTGCAGCGTGCGCCGGCGTAGCGACCCCGAGCGTCCACGCCAACGCGAGGATCAGGCCCGCGACGGCCGACAGGGAGCGGCGTACGCCGCCGGGCACCTCAACGTCCCCTCTTGTTGCGGGTCGCCAGCGCACGCTGGGCCTCGCGGTTGGCGTCGCGCTCGGCGATGGTCTGGCGCTTGTCCCAGTCCTTCTTGCCGGTGGCGACCGCGATCTCGACCTTGGCGTACCCGTCGCTGAAGTAGATCGACAGCGGAACCAGGGTGCGGCCCGAGTTGGCGACCTCCTTCTCCAGCTTCGTGATCTCGCGACGGTTCAACAGCAGCTTGCGGGTGCGCAGGGGGCCATGGTGGTGGGTCCCGAACTTGTACTCGGGGATGTTCACGCCGCGCAGCCAGACCTCGCCATCGTCGATCGTGGCGAACCCGTCGACGAGGGACGCCCGACCGGCGCGCAGCGACTTCACCTCCGTGCCGAGCAGCACGATGCCGGCCTCCACACGGTCACCGATGTGGTAGTCGTGACGGGCCTTCTTGTTCTGGGCGACCAGGACTCGCCCTTCGGGTCGCGGCATCGGCAGCGGGCTCCTTCCAGACGCGAAGTGCCGCCCAGCATATAGCCGGACGGCACTCGTGCCATGGCGGGCGGGTCAGGCCACGTAGCGGACCGGGTTGACCGGGGTGCCGTTCAGCCGCAGTTCGAAGTGCAGGTGCGGGGTGGTCGACAAGCCGGTGTTGCCGACGTAGCCGATGAGTTGGCCCCGCTCGACCTTCTCCCCGGCACCCACGACGATGCGCGACTGGTGCGCATAGCCGGTGGTCACGTACTTGCCGTCGATCAGGTTGCCGTGGCCGATCAGGACGAAGTTGCCGAAGCCTCCGTTGGGGCCGGCCTGCATCACCGTGCCGGACTGGGCGGCATAGATCGGCGTGCCCGTGGGTGCACCCAGGTCGACGCCGTTGTGGGGGCGCCAGTACTGCAGGATCGGGTGGAAGCGGAGCCCGAAGGCCGAGCCGTAGCTGGCGTCCACCGGGCGCTGGAATCCATAGGCGGACATGCGCGGCCCCGAGCGGGAGGGCTGGACGGCCGGCGTGTCGCGCGGCGGTTGGGCCGCAGACCGTTGCTGCGCCTGCTCCGCCGCGCGGGCGGCCTCGTCGGCGGCCCGCTGCTTGGCGGCCGCATCCGCTGCACGACGTCGCTCGGCCGCATCCGCTGCACGACGTCGCTCGGCCGCCTCCGCCTCCTGCTGGAGCCTGCGGGCCTCGGCCGCCTTGCGTGCGGCCTCTTCCGCGGCCTTGCGACGCGCCTCCTCCTCAGCCTTGCGACGGGCCTCCTCCTCGGCGCGGATCCGCTCGATCTCCGCCTGGATCTGAGCCTGCAGCCGCTGCTCGTCCGCCTGTAGGGAGCGGAAGTTCGCCTCGTCCGCGTCGAGCTCCGACTGGGCGGCGGCGCGGGCGGCCTCGTTCGCCGACACCAGCGCGGCCACCGTGCCGCGTTGCGCCTCGGCCTGTCGTTCGAGTCGTGCGATGCGCGCGACCGACTCCTCCGATGCGGCCTTCTCGGCGGCGATGCGCGCCTCGATCTCGGCCTGCAAACGGCGGGCCGCCTCGAGCTCGGCGCGGACGGCATCGAGTCGCGCCTTCTCGGCGGCCTGGGTGTCGAAGACGGTCGTGTTCCACTGGAGGCGCTGGCTCATCTCCGCCGGGGTCTCGGAGCCGAACACCACCGCCAGCCCCCGCAGGTCCGTCTGCTGCTGGAACGACTCGCGCGCGGCCTGACCGATGAGCGCGACCTGGGCCGCCACCTCTGCCTCGGCCTTGGCGACCCGCCGCTTCGCGGCCTTCAACTCGGCCCGGGCCTCAGCCAATTCCTTGGCGATCCGGGAGTCATTCTCGCGCGCCATTTCGAGTTTGACCGCGATGTCGGCAAGAACGGCCTGGGCGTGCGCCAATCTTTGGTGGGAATCAATGAGCGCCTGGGTCGCCGAACTCACATTCTGCTGCGATTGCTCGACGATTCCGCGCTGAGAATTCTGCTGGGCCCGGTTGTCCCGCAGGCCACCGCGCAGGTCGGACAGGGTGTCGGCACTGGACAGCGGCGCGACGAGCGCGACCGACAGGGTCGCAGCGGCACACGCGGCCGCCACTCGACGCGCCACCGATCCCGTGGACCTGCGCTTGTCTGCGTGGACGTGACTCACTTCTTGCTCCCAACGATCGCCTGTGCGACCGCCGGGAGGAGGGCTACACCCTCAGGAACCGACGCGTCGCAACCAACGTGGGGATCATAGAGAGGGCGATGGCCACCGCCACAAGCCAAACCATCGCTATTCCGACGTGATCCCAGCCGATCCACGTGAATCCCTGAAGGGCAGGTTTAGCCTTTTCGACGATGGCGAACTGCTGGATCGCGGCCAGGGTGCCGCACGCCAGGGCGGCCCCGCCGAGCGCGACGAGGAGACTCTCGAGGAGGAACGGCAGCATGATGTAGGTGTTCGAGGCGCCCACCAGACGCATGATCCCGATCTCGCGCCGCCGGGTGAACACCGCCATCCGGATGGTGTTGCCGATCTGCAGCGCCGCGGCCACGAGGAGCAGACCCGAGGCCCCGATGGCCAGCCATCGACCCCAGTTCAGCCACTCGAACAACGGGTCGAGGAATTGGCGCAGGTCCTGCACATTCTGGACGCCGGACATCATGCTCGTCTCGGCGACGACCTTCTGGTATTGCTCAGGATTCACCAGCTTGATCCTGAAGAGGTCCTGCATGTCCTCAGCATTCATGGACGCGAGGACGGGCGAATCGGCGTAGGTCTGCCGGAACTCGGAGAAGACCTCTTCCTGACTCTGGTAATACACCTCGGCGACTTCCGGGTTCGTCGTCAGGGCGGCCCGGATGCGGTCACGCTCGGCGTCGGTCGTGCCCTGCCCCGGCGTGCAGTTCTCCCCCTGGGTGGCTGCGGTGCAGAGGAACACGTTCAGCTCGATGCGGTCGTACCAGCGCCCCTTGATCAGGTCGACCTGCTGCGTCACGAGGACGCCGACGCCGAACAGCGAGAGGGAGACCCACATGGTGACGAGGACCGCGAAATTCATGCTCGCATTGCGGCGGAGGCCCGAGACGAGTTCTGTCAGTGCGTGACGCATGGTGTTGATTCCCTCTTCCCGATCACTGGTACCCGTAGACGCCCTGCGCCTGGTCGCGGATGAGCTCGCCATTGCTGAGCTCGATCACGCGCCGGCGCATCTGGTCGACGATCGTCGCGTCGTGGGTCGCCATCAGGACGGTCGTGCCGTCGCGGTTGATCTGGTCGAGGAGCTTCATGATGCCCACCGAGGTGGTCGGGTCCAGGTTGCCGGTCGGCTCGTCGGCCAACAGGATCTTGGGTCGGTTCACCACCGCGCGGGCCAGTGCCGCTCGCTGCTGTTCGCCGCCCGACAACTCCTCGGGCAGTCGGTCGGCCTTGTCCGCCAGACCCACCAGCTCGAGGGTCGCCGGGACGGCGCGCCGGATCTCGCGGCCCGAACGTCCGATGACCTGCAGGGCGAAGGCGACGTTCTCATGGACGGTCTTGCCCGGGAGCAGCCGGAAGTCCTGGAAGACGGTGCCGATGCCGCGCCGCAGCTTCGGAATGCGCCAGCGCCCCATGCGACCGACATCGCGCCCGTTGACGACGACCTGACCGGACGTGGCGCGCGACTCGCGCAGCACGAGCCGAAGGAAGGTGGACTTGCCGGAGCCGGACGGGCCCACGAGGAAGACGAACTCGCCGTCCTCGATGGTCGCCGAGACGGCGCTCAGCGCGGGCGACTTCTGCCCCGGATAGGCCTTGGTGACGTCGGTGAAGGTGATCACAGCTTGTTCCCGGCCGGGTTCGACGATGGGGAAGTTTCCTGAGAGTTCTCAGGCCGACCGTGTTTCAGAGTAGGCGAAGCGGACGCCCCGGGCGCGGCACCACGCCGCCGTCAGGCGTCCGGGTTGGCCTCCATCTGCTTGCGCCAGCGGATGCCGGCGTCGATGAATCCATCGATGTCCCCGTCGAACACGGCGTCGGGGTTGCCGACCTCGTGGCTGGTGCGGAGGTCCTTGACCATCTGGTACGGGTTCAGGACGTACGAGCGCATCTGGTCACCCCACGACGCCTTGACGTCACCGGCGAGTTCCTTCTTCCTCGCGTCCTCCTCCTGCTTCTTCAGCAGCAGCAGGCGCGACTGGAGCACCCGCATGGCGGCGGCGCGGTTCTGGATCTGGCTCTTCTCGTCCTGCATCGAGACCACCAGTCCCGTCGGGAGGTGGGTGATGCGCACGGCCGAGTCCGTGGTGTTGACCGACTGGCCGCCGGGCCCGGACGAACGGAACACGTCGACCCGGATGTCCGACTCCGGGACGTCGACGTGGTCGGTCGACTCGATCAGCGGAATGACCTCGACCGCCGCGAACGACGTCTGCCTGCGCCCCTGGTTGTCGAAGGGGCTGATGCGGACGAGTCGGTGCGTGCCGCCCTCGACCGACAGCGTGCCGTAGGCGAAGGGGGCGCTGACCTCGAAGGTGACCGACTTCAGCCCGGCCTCCTCGGCGTAGCTCGTGTCCATGACCTTGGTCGAGTAGCCGTGGCGCTCGGCCCAGCGCAGGTACATGCGCAGCAACATCTCGGCGAAGTCCGCGGCATCGACGCCACCGGCGCCGGCGCGGATGGTGACGACGGCGTCCCGCTCGTCGTAGTCACCCGAGAGCAGGGTGCGGACCTCGAGGGCCTCGATCTCCCCACGGAGGGAACCCAACTCGGCCATCGCTTCCGCCTGGGCCCCGGCGTCGCCCTCCTCCGCCGCCAGCTCCACGAGTACCCCGAGGTCGTCCAGTCGGGAGCGCAGCGCGCCGACGCGGTCGAGTTCGCTGTTCAGCGCCGAGAGGCGGGAGGTGACCTTCTGTGCGTTGTCGGGGTCGTCCCACAGGTCGGGTGCGGCGACCTTCTCGGAGAGTTCGGCGATCTCGGCTCGCTTGGCGTCCGGATCGACGACGGCCTCGATGCTGCTCAGGGCGCGGTCGAGGTCGGCGATCTCCGCGGGAATGTCAATGGCTGCCACGAAGAGCCACTCTACCGCCTGCGTCGCCCGCCACGGACAGGGCCGGGCCGGGCCACCACGGCGTGCGGCCCACGGGTGGGCGCAGAGGGACTCGAACCCCCGACAACTTCCTTGTAAGGGAAGGGCTCTACCAACTGAGCTATGCGCCCGGCGCAGGGATCCATTGTGGCAGGCTCGACGGCCCTTGCGCTGCCGTGGCCCGCCCAGCGGCCTCAGCGGACCGGGTCGAGGTCGCCCGCCGCGCGCCGCGCCGTCCGTGCGATCCAGCCGAGGGCGGCCGCGGGCACGATCAGAAGCCCGGCAGCCATGGCCAGACCGCCGTACCCGAGGGCGGCCAGCACCACACCCGCCAGCAGCGCCGCCGCCGCCCCGCCGTAGTTCATGAGCGCGTCGGTGGCACCTTGCAGCGGGATGCGCACCTCCCCGGAGTCGACCCCCGCCAACAGGACCGAGGCAGCGATGATGGAGGCGGACCAGCCCAGCCCCAACACGACCAACGCCACCAGTACGGCCGGGAGGGACCCGGGAGCGACGAAGGCGACCACGGCAGCCACCCCGAGACCCATGAGCCCACCGAGCGCGACGCGCATCGGCCCCACGCGGTCGGCCAGGGCACCGAAGACGGGGCTGAGGGCGTACATGCCGAGGATGTGCAGGCTGATCGCCAGCCCGATGACCTCGAGCCCGTGCCCGACCCCACCCAGGTGCACCGGGGTCATCGACATGATGCCGACCATCACCGCGTGCGCGACGACGATCAACGCCACGGCGAAGCGGGCCACCGGATGCGCGGCGGCCCATCGCAGCGCCTGCGTCGCCGAGATGGGCGAGGCCTGTCGACCCGCCGCGGGCGACTCACCGGCACGCCGATCGAGCAGCAGCAGGATCGAGGCACCGGCCAGCAGGAAACCGAGCAGGGAGAACAGGTAGGGGCCCGCCAGCCGGGGCAGCCCCAGCGAAGCGCCCAGCGCGCCTCCGGCGGCGCTCAGATTGGGTCCGGTGGCCGAGCCGATCGTCGTGGCCCACATCACGATCGACATCCAGGTACCGCGCCGCTCGGGCCCCGCCAGTTCGGACGCCGCGTA
Source organism: Propioniciclava sp. LT294 (assembly GCF_059516005.1). Taxonomy (NCBI): domain Bacteria; kingdom Bacillati; phylum Actinomycetota; class Actinomycetes; order Propionibacteriales; family Propionibacteriaceae; genus Propioniciclava; species Propioniciclava sp. LT294. Next base: position 22,573 of record NZ_JCAKNG010000002.1, on the reverse strand, counting down.
GCGGGTCTGCAGGTTGGTGGCCTGGGCCGCGCCGAAGGCCAGGAGCCCGAGGAACAGGACCGGGAGCGACCCGAGCGCCGCCCCCGTGATGACGACCGCGGCCCCGGCCAGGGCGATGCCGTACCCCAGCGCCAGGGCCGGACGGCGGCCGCGGCGTGCGGCGAGCGTGGCCAGCGGCACGGCGAGCATGCCGGCACCCAGCACGCTCAGTGCCTGCCCGACGCCCGCCCAGGCGGTGGAGCTCAGGCTGACCACGAGGAGGGAACCGACGGCGATGCCGGACGCCACGCCCACGCCACCCAGGACATTGGAGGCGATGAGCGCCGCGAAGGAGCGACGGGAGGCTGTCAACACGAGCACCAGGGTACCGCATATACCCCCAGGGGTATGGACGGACCGCCTGCGAACTCACCTGCGCTCGGGGTACCGCCCCTCGTCCCGGATATGCCGGTTGAGTTCGTCCAGGAACAGGTCCTCGTCGAAGTCCACGGGCACCTCGCGGCCCAACCAGCCCGACAGGATGATCGCGTTGGACAGCCGGACGGCGTTCATCCCGTCCGCGACGGGGGCGAGCAGGGGCTCACCGTACAGGATCGCGCGCGCGAAGTTCTCCAGCACCTCGACATGGTTGACGCCGTAGGTGGGCGTCCCCTGGACGAGCTCGGTCGTGGCGAACTCGCCCCAGTCGACGTCGCCGTGGATGATGCGCCCGATGGTCTCATCGTCCATGGCGCTCGAGTACTCGCGCATCGGCTTGTGCAGCCGCGTGATGGTGGCCCGCTGGGAGTCCTCCACCAGGATCTTGCCCTGCTCACCCAGGATCTCGAGCCGGTCGACGCCCATCATGTCGTGGGTGGCCGTGATGAAGACGCCGGTCCCCTCCCGCCCGTAGTTGAGGACGGCGGTGACGTCGTCGTCCACGTCGATGTCGTGCGCGAAGCCGAACGGCACCTTGGCGAACACGCTCGCGGGCATGCCGCACAGCCACTGCCACAGGTCCATCTGGTGAGCGGCCTGGTTGATGAGGACGCCGCCGCCCTCGCCACCCCAGGTGCCGCGCCAGGCGTCCTTGTCGTAGTACCGCTGCGGGCGGTACCAGGTGGTGATGATCCAGGTGCCCCGGCGGAGGCGTCCGATCTCGCCGCTGTCGATCACCCGCTTGAGCCGCGACCACAGTGGGTTCGCCCGCATGTTGAACATGGCGCCCACGACGACCTCGGGACGAGCGGCGGCCGCGCTCAGGAGGCGGGAGACCTGCTGGGTGTAGACGCCCAACGGCTTCTCCACCAGGACGTGGATGCCGCGCTCGATGGCGGCCTGGGCCACCTCCGCGTGCAGGTAGTGCGGGACCGTCGTGACCACGGCATCGACGTCACCCGAGTCCAGCAGCCCCTCGACGTTGTCGTGGAACGGCACGTGGGGAAACCGCTCGTGCGCGAACCCCGCGGTCGCCTCACGACCGCTGAGGGCCCCCAGCGTCATGTGGGGGACGCGTCCCCGTTCGATGAGCCCGGCGTAGAAGCCGCCCTGGCCCCGCGCTCCGATGACGCCCAGGCGGACGGTCCGTCTGCCCGGGCCGCCCGGCATCAGCGCTTGCCCGCGCGCGGACGAACGATCCGCTGGGCCTGCCACTCCTTCGACACCGAGGCCGGGCTGGCGAGGACCAGGCCCGCCGTGGCGGTGCCCTCCGCGATGTCGGCCGGGTCGACATAGCCCTCGCGGCCGATCTTCGGGGTCATCAGCCAGATGTGGCCCGTGCTGGAGAGGTCACGCAGGGCGTCGACGAGTCCGTCGCCGACGTCACCGTCCTCGTCACGCCACCACAGCAGCACGGCGTCGACCGCCTCGATGGCCTCCTCGACCAGGTCCGCGTCGATCGCGTCCATGATCTCTTCGCGCAGGGCCTCGTCCACATCGGAGTCCCAGCCCAGTTCCTGGACGACCTGACCGGGATCCAGGCCCATGGCCGTCCCCGTGACACCACCCTGCTTACCGGGCACCGGCGTGCTGCCCAACGTAGGACACCCCCTCTTGGATCGAATGACAGGCTCTAGCGTGCCAGACGGCGGCGAAGCGCGCGAGGCACCACGTCGAATCGTGGTCCCCCGCGCGCTTCGCGTGCTGACACTCCCGGAAGGATCCCGGCGCGATCAGGACTCGCCGCCGGCATTGCCGGACGTACCGGCGGTGACGTCGAGCAGGCGGTACTTCTCGGCCGCCCGGCCGGGCCAGGTCGGATCGACCTCACCGCGCGCGGCGAGCATCTGCAGCGCCTTCACGACCATCGACGGTCCGTCGATGTGGAAGAACCGACGGGCGGCCGCGCGGGTGTCGGAGAAGCCGAAGCCGTCCGCCCCCAGCGAACCGAAGTCACCGGGCACCCACTGGGCGATCTGGTCCTGGACCGCCCGCATGTAGTCGGAGGTGGCGACGACGGGGCCGGCGGCGTCCTTCAGCTTCTGGACGATCCACGGCTCGGCGTGCTGCTCGTTCGGGTACAGGAACTTCGCCTCGTCGACGGCCAGCGCGTCGCGACGCAGCTCCGTCCAGGACGTGACCGACCAGACGTCCGCCACGATGCCCCAGTCGTCGTGCAGGAGCTGCTGTGCCTCGAGTGCCCACGGCACCCCGACGCCCGACGCGAGCAGCTGGACCTGGCGGGCGTCGCTGTTGACGCCCTCCCAGCTGCCCTTGGCCAGCAGGTACATGCCCTTCTTGATGCCCTCGGCGTCCACACCCTCCGGCTCGGCGGGCTGCACGAGCGGCTCGTTGTAGACCGTCAGGTAGTAGATGACGTCCTCGGGGTTCTCGCCGTACATGCGCTCGAGGCCGTCCTGCATGATGTGGGCGATCTCGTAGCTGTAGGCAGGGTCGTAGTGGACGATCGCCGGGTTGGTCGAGGCCAGCAGCGGGCTGTGCCCGTCCATGTGCTGGGTGCCCTCACCGGTCAGCGTCGTGCGCCCGGCGGTCGCGCCGATCATGAAGCCACGGGTCAGCTGGTCGGCCGCCGCCCAGACGGCGTCGCCGGTGCGCTGGAAGCCGAACATCGAGTAGAAGATGTAGATCGGCACCATGTGGATGCCGTGGGTCGCGTAGCTGCTGCCCACGGCCGTGAAGGACGCCATCGAGCCGGCCTCGTTGATGCCGGTGTGGATGATCTGGCCCTGCTTGGACTCGCGGTAGGACAGCATCAGGTCGTGGTCCACCGGCGTGTAGTTCTGGCCGTGCGGGTTGTAGATCTTGATGGTCGGGAACAGCGAGTCCATGCCGAAGGTGCGTGCCTCGTCCGGGATGATCGGGACGACGTGCGCGCCGAACTCCTTGTCGCGCAGCAGGTCCTTCAGCAGGCGGACCCACGCCATGGTGGTGGCGACCTCCTGCCGGCCCGAGCCCTTCTTCACCGAGTCGTACGCCTTGGCGTCCGGCAGCTTGAGCGGCTTGGGGGCGTTGCGCCGCTGCGGCACCGGCCCACCGAGGGCGCGGCGACGCTCCATCGCGTACGCGATGCGCTCGTCGGAGGCGTCCGGGCGGACGTAGGGCGGCTGGTACGGATCGGCCTCGAGCTGGGCGTCCGAGACCGGCATGTCCAGGCGATCGCGGAACTGCTTGAGGTCGTCCAGCGCCAGCTTCTTCATCTGGTGCGTCGCGTTGCGGCCTGCGAAGTGCTGGCCGAGGAAGTAGCCCTTGATGGTGTGGGCGAGGATGACCGTGGGTGCGCCGGTGAACTTCGTCGCGGCGTCGTAGGCCGCATACACCTTCTGGTAGTCGTGGCCGCCGCGGGTCAGGTTCCAGATGCGCTCCGGCTCCCAACCCTCGATCATCTTGGCGGTGCGCGGGTCGCGGGCGAAGAAGTGGTCGCGGACGTAGGCGCCGTCGTTGGCCTTGAACGTCTGGTAGTCACCGTCGGAGGTGGCGTTCATGACGTTGACCAGGGCGCCGTCCTTGTCGGCGGCGAGCAGCGGATCCCAGCCGCGGCCCCAGACGACCTTGATGACGTTCCAGCCGGCGCCACGGAAGAAGCTCTCCAACTCCTGCATGATCTTGCCGTTGCCACGGACCGGGCCATCGAGGCGCTGCAGGTTGCAGTTCACGACGAAGGTCAGGTTGTCGAGTTCCTCGTAGGAGGCCAGCTGCAGGGCACCGCGGCTCTCGACCTCGTCCATCTCACCGTCACCGAGGAAGGCCCACACGCGCTGCTGCGAGGTGTCCTTGATGCCACGGTTGTGCAGGTACTTGTTGAACTGCGCCTGCCAGATCGCGTTGATCGGCCCCAGACCCATCGAGACGGTCGGGAACTCCCAGAAGTCGGGCATCTGGCGCGGGTGCGGGTAGGAGGGCAGGGCGCGGACGCGGCCGTCGACGATGTGGCTCTTCTCCTGGCGGAAGCCGTCCAGGTCGGCCTCCTCCAGACGCCCCTCGAGGAACGCGCGGGCGTAGGGACCGGGGCTGGCATGGCCCTGGAAGAAGATCTGGTCGCCGCCGCCCGGGTGGTCCTTGCCACGGAAGAAGTGGTTGTACCCCACCTCGTAGAGGGTCGCCGAGGAGGCGAACGTCGAGATGTGACCGCCGACGCCGACCCCGGGACGCTGGGCCCGGTGCACCATGACCGCGGCGTTCCAACGGAGCAGGCGACGGAACTTGCGCTCCAGCTCGTTGTCGCCGGGGTACCACGGCTCGGCCTCGGCCGGAATGGTGTTGATGTAGTCGGTCGACGTCAGGGACGGGACGCCGAGGTGACGCTCACGGGAGCGCTCGAGCAACTTGAGCATGATGTAGCGCGCACGGTTCCTGCCCTGCTCATCGATGAGCCCGTCGAGCGACTCCAGCCACTCAGCGGTCTCTTCGGAGTCGATGTCCGGCAGGTTCGTGGGCAGCCCGTTCAGGATCGGGCCCGCGTTGTCGCGAGTTGGCACGAAAGGTGTCCTTTCTCAGACCGTCAAGGCGGCGGGGCATGCGTCGCTCCGCCGGGACTCGTCCACCGATCCTAGCCGCCCGCGATGACACCCGACACGTCAGGTCCCCGTGCTGGTCCACTCCAGGACGCGTCCGACCGGCCAGCAGGTGACGATCCGCTCCGGCGCCAGCCCGACGGACGCGGCCCGCGCCGCCCCGTATTCGCTGAATCCGAGCTGTCCCGGCGCGTGCGCGTCGGTGTTGATCGCGAAGAGGCAGCCCATCTCGGCGGCCAGCGCCAGCAGGTCGTCGGGCGGGTCCTGCCGCTCCGGGCGCGCGTTGATCTCAACGGCCACGTCGAACTGCCGGCAGGCCTCGAAGACGATCTCGGCATCGAAGGTGCTCCGCTTCCTGACGCCGCGGTCGCCCTGGACGAGGCGTCCCGTGCAGTGACCCAGGACATTGGTACGGGGATTGGCGATGGCCGCGACCATCCGGACGGTCATGGCGTCGGCGTCCATCGCGAGCTTGGAGTGGACGCTGGCCACCACGACGTCGAGCGGATCGAGCGCCTCGCGGTCGCCGTCCAGGGAGCCGTCGTCCAGGATGTCGACCTCGGCGCCGGCCAGCACGCGGAACGCCTCCCTTCCCGGAACCTGGCGGAGGGCCTCGTTCAGCGCGACGATGTGCGCGCGCTGCTCGCGGCGGCGCTCGGTGGACAGCCCGTTGGCCACGCGCAGGCGGGGGCTGTGGTCGGTGATGGCCACCCACTCCCGGCCCAGACGGGAGGCCTCGAGCACCATCTCCTCCAAGGGGCTGGAGCCGTCCGACCACGCGGTGTGGGTGTGCAGGTCTCCCCTGATGTGGGCGAGCAGCGGGTTGGGGCCGTCGACGAGCGGCCCGTCGGAGGCCTCGAGTTCGGCGAGGTAGTCGGGGGTGAGTCCGGCATGCGACTGCGCGATGACGGTCGCCGACGTCGCCCCGATCCCCGGCAGGGTTGCCCAGGTGCGCGTGGCGTCCACCCGCGCGCGTTGCTCGGGGGTCAACCCGGCCAGCGCGTCCGCCGCCTTGCGGAACGCCTGGGCACGCCGGCCCTGGCCGCCGTGGCGGTCCAGCAGCCGGGCGATCTCGCGCAGGTCGACGACGGGGTCACGCATGCGGGGCACCCTACGCCGCCACCGACGGTAGGGTCGTGGCGATCAGGAGGTGCCGATGCGCGAGGAAGCGCCCGACTGGATGCCCGGGCCACGGACCCGGGCGGCCATGGCCAAGCGGCTCGCCGGGGCGTCCGCCACGATGACCACCGCGGCGCTGGCCGAGATCACGCGTCGCTACCCCTGGTTCTCCGACCTGGACGCAGACAACCGGTCCTCGGTGACGCTGGTCGTGCGGGCGGGCGTGGACGGCTTCGTCAACTGGTTCGCCGGCACCGCGACGTCGGCGGAGCAGCGCAACATCTTCGCGGCGGCTCCGCGCTCCCTGACGACACGGTTGGCCCTCCAGCAGACCGTCGACCTCATCCGCACCACCGTGGAGACCGTCGAGACCCAGATCAACACCGAACTCCCCCGCTCCGATCGCCAGGTGCTGACCGTCGCGGTCCTGGCCTACAGCCGCGAGATCGCCTTCGACGCCGCCGAGGTGTACGCCCGCGCCGCGGAGACCCGCGGCGCATGGGACGCCCGCCTCGAGGCCCTCGTCATGGACGCCGTCGTCCGGGGCGACGCCGACGAGTCGGTCGTGTCACGGGCCTCCACGCTGGGCTGGCACTCCCCCGCCGGGCTCTGCGTGGTCATCGGGGACCTGCCGGCCATGGACACGCCCCTGCGTGAGCTTCGCGCGAGGGCCGGCAGGGCCGGGCTGGACGTGCTCGCGTCGGCCCAGGGGCCACGCCTGGTCGTCCTCCTCGGTGGTGACTTCCACGACGAGAAACAGGCCCTGGCCCACGTCGCCGACCTGGTCGACGGGTTCGGCCCGGGCCCGGTGGTGGTCGGCCCCGTGGTCAGCGACCTGGTCGAAGCGGTCGTCAGCGCCCGCGCCGCCACGTCCGGGCGCCGCGCCGCCCCCGCCTGGGTGGACGCACCGCGTCCGGTGTCGGCACGCGCCCTGCTGCCCGAGCGCGCGCTGGCCGGCGACGGCCACGCCCGACGGGAACTCGCCCACGACATCTTCGGTCCGCTCGCGGCCCACTCCGGAGACCTCATCGCCACGCTGGAGGCCTACTGGGCCTCGGGCACCTCCATCGAGGCCACGGCGCGCCGTTTGTTCATCCACCCCAACACGGTCCGCTACCGACTCGCGCGGATCGAGGACCTCACCGGCTACGCCCCCAACGATCCCCGCGGCGCATACGCGCTGAGGCTGGCCGGGACGCTGGGCCGCCTGCTCGACTGACCGCGATCGGATCGCCGCGGCCCGCTTTTGTGGGATCCCCACAAAAGCCCTCCGAAAACACTGTGTGGCAATGGGAGGCCCCGGACGGGCCGCACCGACAAGATGGAACACGTGCTAGCAATCGTCGCGCCCGGTCAGGGCGCACAGACCCCCGGCTTCCTCGCAGCCTGGCTCGAGGACACCCACTTCGCCGCCCGCCTGCGGGAGCTGTCGGACGTCGTGGGCCTCGACCTCGTCCTCCACGGCACCGAGTCGGACGCAGAGACCATCAAGGACACCGCCGTGGCCCAGCCACTGCTGGTGGCCGCCGGCCTGCTCGCCGGCGAGGCGCTGACCGGCGACGTGCCGTTCGTGGGCGCCGACGTGCTGGCGGGCCACAGCGTCGGCGAGGTGACCGCCGCGGCGGCCGCCGGGGTCCTGACCGGGAGCGACGCCCTCGTGTTCGTGCGGGAGCGCGCCAACGGCATGGCCGAGGCGTCGGCACTGCGCCCCACCACCATGGCCGCGGTCGTCCGCGGTGAGCGCGACGAGGTCCTGACCGCCATCCAGGCCGTCGGGGCGACCGCCGCGAACAACAACGGTGCCGGGCAGATCGTCGCCGCCGGCACCGTCGAGCAGATCGACGCCCTGAAGGAGAACCCGCCGGCGAAGGCACGTGTCATCGGCCTCTCGGTGGCAGGCGCCTTCCACACCGAGCACATGGAGCCCGGGCGCGCCCGCGTCGAGGCCGTGGCGTCCGGCATGACCGCGCAGGACCCGAGCACGATCCTGCTGTCGAACCGCGACGGCGCAGCCGTCGCGAGCGGCGCGGAGTACCTGGATCGGCTCGTCTCGCAGGTGACCTCGCCGGTGCGCTGGGACCTGTGCATGGAAACCCTGACCGAGCTGGGTGTGACCGGCATCCTGGAGTTGCCGCCGGCCGGCACCCTGACCGGCATCGCCAAGCGCAACATGCCCGGTGTTGAGCTCTTCAACCTCAACACGCCCGACCAACTGGACGAAGCACGCGCGTTCTGCGCCCGCCACGCCGGTACCCGCCCGACCGAGGAGAACTGACATGCCGATCAAGGCCAGCACCGGACCCGCGTACTCGCGCATCGAGGGGATCGGCGCAGCCGTCCCATCCCGCGTCGTCGACAACCACGAGATGACCAAGTTCATCGAGACCTCCGATGAGTGGATCCAGCAGCGCACGGGCATCGTGGAGCGGCGCTGGGTCGCCGAGGGCGAGAGCGTCGAGTCGCTGTCGCTGGAGGCGTCCCGCAAGGCGATGGAGCACGCCGGCGTGGGGCCCGGGGACATCGACGGTGTGATCGTCGCGACGTCCAGCCACAAGCTCCAGACCCCGTCGCTGGCCGTGATCATGGCGGGCAAGCTCGGCATCAAGGACGCGGCGGCCTTCGACACCTCGGCGGCGTGTGCCGGGTTCGCCTACGGACTGGCCCAGGCCGACGCCCTGGTCCGTACGGGTGCGGCCCACCGCGTGCTGGTGGTCGGCTCCGACACGCTGAGCACGATCACCGACCTGACCGACCGTGCGACAGCGTTCCTCTTCGCCGACGGCGCCGGCGCCGTGGTCGTCGGCCCTTCGGACGTGCCCTCCATCGGCCCCGTCGTGTGGGGGTCCGACGCCGAGCAGAACGACGCCATCAACATGAACCGGGACTGGGACCAGGCCGTCGCCGAGGGCAAGCCCAGCCAGCTCACGATGAACGGCCCGGCCGTCTTCCGCTGGGCAACCACGTTCATCGCGGACGCCACCCGCCGCGCTCTCGAGGTCTCCGGACTGACCCCCGAGGAGCTCGACCTGTTCGTGCCCCACCAGGCCAACAACCGCATCATCGATGCGATGCTGCGCCACCTGAAGCTGCCCGAGAACGTGACCGTCGCCCGCACGATCCGCAAGTACGGCAACAGCTCGGCCGCCTCGATCCCCGTCGCGATCGCCGAGATGGTCGAGTCGGGCGAGGCCAAGTCGGGCGACACCTGCCTGATCATGGGGTTCGGGGCCGGGCTGGTGTACGCCGGTCAGGTCATCACGATCCCCTGACCGCACCCACCACCCAACCACCTGAGTTTCCGGTCGAACCCGGCCGGTGCGAACCAACAAGAAGGAGAAGGAACATGGCCACCACCGAAGAGATCCGCGCCCAGCTCGCCGAGCTCGTCAACGAGGTCGCGGGCGTGCCCGCCGAGGACGTGCAGCTCGACAAGTCGTTCGTCGACGATCTCGACGTCGACAGCCTCGCGATGGTCGAGATCATCGTCGGCTGCGAGGAGAAGTTCGGCGTGACGATCCCCGACGAGGAGAGCAAGAACCTCAAGACCGTCGGCGACGCCGTCGCCTACATCGAGCAGCACAGCTGACTTCGAGGGACGCCCCGCGCGCCCTCCCGGGCGCCGGGGCATCCTCCCCCACCCGTCACCACCACCGTTAGGACAACACCGTGAAGGCAGCACCGCTGAAGGACATCGTCATCACTGGCATGGGTGCCACGACCCCTCTGGGTGGCGACCTCGCCAGCACCTGGGAGGCCATGCTCGCCGGTCGGTCCGGGGTGGTTCAGATCACCGAGGAGTGGGCCCAAGACCTCCCCGTGCGCATCGCCGGCTACGTCAAGGTCGACCCCTCGGAGAAGATCGACCGCGTCAAGGCGCGGCGCCTCGACCGCAACACCCAACTCGCCCTCATCGCCGCCGAGGAGGCCTGGCTCGACGCCGGCCTGGCCCTCGGCGAGGACAACACCATCGACCCCCAGACCCTGGCCGTGTGCCTGGGCACCGGCATCGGCGGCCTCCACACGCTGCTCGGCCAGTGGGACGCCTACAAGGAGCGCGGCCCCCGCCGGGTCAGCCCCTTCACGATCCCCATGCTCATGGCGAACGCCTCGGCCGCCAATGTGGGACTCCTCGTCAACGCCGCCGCCGCCGTCCACGCCCCGGTCTCGGCCTGCGCGTCGTCGAACGAGGCGATCTCCCTGGCCGTGGACCAGATCCGCCTGGGCCGCGCCGACATCATCGTGGCCGGTGGCACCGAGGCCACCATCCACCCGCTCCCGATCGGCGCCTTCTCCCAGATGCAGGCCCTCAGCAAGCGCAACGACGACCCCGCCAGCGCCTCCCGTCCGTGGGACAAGGGACGCGACGGCTTCGTCCTGTCCGAGGGGTCAGCGGTCCTGGTGCTCGAGTCGCTCGAGCATGCCCTGGCCCGCGGCGCCAAGATCTACGGCACCATCGCCGGCGCCGGCATCTCCGACGACAACCACGACATCGTGCAGCCGGAGCCGACCGGTAGCGGCCAGGCCTCGGCCATGATCAAGGCCCTGCGCAACGCGAACCTGGACCCGTCCGACATCGTCCACGTGAACGCCCACGGCACCTCCACGCCGCAGGGCGACATGACCGAGGCGGGTTCGATCCGCAAGGCCCTGGGCTCGGCCACCGACCAGGTCGTCGTGACCTCGACCAAGTCGATGACCGGTCACCTGCTGGGTGCTGCGGGTGCGCTGGAGACCGTCGCCACGGTGCTGGCGCTCAAGGAGCGTCGGGTGCCGCCGACCATCAACCTCAGTGACCCCGCGGACGGCCTGGACATCGACGTGGCCGCCAACGTGGTCCGCGAACTGCCCGACGGTCCCCTCGCCGCGCTGAACAACTCGTTCGGCTTCGGCGGGCACAACGTGGCGGTCGCCGTCACGAACGCCAACATCACGGACTGACGCAGCGGCTCACAGGCGCGGGTCGGGCTGGGCCCCGGCGTGGCGGACACTCTCCGCCGCGGCGGCCAGCGCGGCCCGCGCCGCCGTCTGCTTGTCCGCACCCCGCACGAGGGCGGACGCCAACGTCCCGATCAGCGCGTCGGTCGCTCCGAGGGCGTCGACCACCTCCTCGTCGGGGACCACCGTCCCGGTGAAGGACTCGCCGTCCCATTCCAGGCCGTCCCTGCCCCGCAACACGAGCAGCGACTTCGGATTCTTGCCGGACGCCTGCAGCCGGGGCAGGTCCGTCGCGGGGATCACGAGCGGGTCCGCCGCCTCGATGACGTCCGCCGGCAGATCGGCCCAAGGGGCCAGGTTCACCACGACGCGCGCGCCGTACTTGCGGGCGTAGCGGACCGCCTCGGCCACACTCTCGGCGGGGGTCTCCAGCTGGGTCAGGAGCAGGTCACCCGGCCCCAGGCCGCGGATCGGGCGCAGGACGTGGGTGCCCACCTTGGCGTTCGCGCCGGGCAGCACCACGATGGCGTTGGTCTGGCCGTCCGAGAAGATGATGGCGTGCCCCGTCGGCACCTGCGGGATGCGTTCGACCTGCAGCTTGATGCCCTGGGCGAAGAGGCGGTTCAGGGAGGCACGGCCGGCGTCGTCGTCGCCGACGGCCCCGACCATGATGACCTCGGTACCGGCCCGGCGTGCCGCGACCGCTTGGTTCGCCCCCTTGCCGCCGGCGTAGCGCGACAGCGAGTGCCCGACGACCTTCTCACCGGGCCGTGGGAACGAGTCGACGGTGGTCTCCAGGTCGACGTTGATGGAACCGAGAACGATGACGCGGCCCATGGTCAGGTGCCTCCTTCGGCGGGTGTGGCACCCATCTCACCACCAATCCGACCTCGCCGCGGGAACTCCACGACAACGCGTCGTGGATCAGCCCACTTCCGTGAGCCAGCGCACCGGCTCGCCGTCGGCAGCCTGCCGGAAGACATCCAACTCGGCATCCCAGGCGGTCCCCAACAGGTCATCCAGCGTGGCGCGGAGGGCCCGGTCATCGCCTCGGGAAATCATCAGGGCGTGCCGGATCCGGTCCTCGGGGACCAACACGTCCCCGTGCAGGCCCATGGTGGCGTGGAAGATCCCGAGCGTCGGGGTGAAGCAGTACCGCTCCCCCTCGGAGTCCGCCGTGGCGTGCTCGGTCACCTCGAAGCGCAGCCGGGGCCAGCGCTTCAGCGCGCTCGCGATCCCGGTGGCGGCGCCGACGGGGCCGCGCCACAGGTACTCGGTGCGGTAGGCCGCCCGTTCGGCGGGCTGGGGCTGCCAGTCGAAAGAAACAGGCACGCCGAGAACGCCGCCCACCGCCCACTCCACGTGCGGGCACATCGGCGACGGCGCTGACAGGATCTCGAGGACCCCGTTCGTCGTTGTCATGGCGCTCCCCCTCCTGGTCTGAAGTGCTGCCTTCCCCTGCATCACCTCGAACCAGCGCGGAATCACGCCGTTGTGGTTCATTGTGCACCCTCGGTCAAGGGGGCGCGCCGCCGTCCGGCCCTCGGCCACACGAACTCGTGCTCAATCGTGGGGGCGGGATCCGACCCTCACGGCCGGGACGCCTCGGCCAGCAGCTCGGCCGCGTGGGCACGGGCCGCGCTCGTGCCCTCGAGACCGGCCATCATGCGCGCCAACTCGTCCACACGTTCGTCTGCTGCCACCTCATGGACGCCCGACGTGGTCACCTGGCCGTCGTCGGCCTTGTGCACCACGTAGTGGCGGTCGGCGAAGGCAGCGACCTGGGCGAGATGGGTGACCACAATGACCTGGGCGTGCTCCGCCAGGCGTGCCAACCGCCGTCCGATCTCGAGCGCGACGGAGCCGCCGACCCCGGCGTCCACCTCGTCGAAGACGAAGGTGTGCCCTTGGGTGCCGGCGGCCAGGACCACCTCCAGGGCGAGCCGGACGCGGGACAGCTCACCACCGGAAGCCACCTTTGCCAACGGGGCGGGCGCAGAACCGGGGTTCGCAGAGAACAGCAGAGTCACGGCGTCCGCACCATGGGGGCCGAGTTCACCCAACGGGGCGACCTCGAACGCCAAGCGGGCGCGCGGCATGGCCAGCGCCGCGAGCTCGGCCTCGACGAGACGGGCCAGTTCGGACGCCGCGGCCATGCGGGCGGCCGTGATCCGCTGTGCCAACGCCTCGAGTTCGCCACGCCCGGCGGCCAGGAGTCCCCGGAGTTCGCCGATCCGGTCGTCCGAGCCGGTCAGGCGCCCGACGTCGGCGGCGGCGCGCTGTGCCCAGGCGAGCACCTCGTCGATCGTCGCGCCGTACTTGCGGGTCAGCCCCTGCAGGTCGGAGAGCCGTCCGGCGATCCACTCCAATCGCCCGGGATCGGCGTCCAGACCGGCGGCGTAGGACGCGAGGTCGGCCGCGGCGTCCGACAGCAGGAACGACGCCTCCTCGACGCGGCGGGCGAGAGCGGCGGCGACCGGGTCGTCCGCGGCGATCCCGGCCAGGGCCTTGCGGGCACCGCCGAGGAGCCCGAGCGCACTCGGGTCGTCGGTGTTGGCCTCGTCATCCCCGGCCAGCGCGACGAGGGCCGTGCGGGCTGCCAGCCGCAGGTCGTCGACCGACTGCAGACGGCGCTGCTCCGCCAGCAGCACCTCGTCCTCCCCCGGCCGCGGATCGACCTTCTCGACCTCACCGAGCCCGAACTCCAGCAGCGCCAGTTCACGGGCGCGCGCCTGGGCCTGCGAGGTCAGGTCGGCCAGCTCGGCCGACCACTGGCGCTGGTGGGCCCAGCGGGTCCGGTAGTCGGCGAGGTCGGCGGCCAGGGCCGCCCCTGCGAAGGCGTCCAGGACCTCGCGCTGGCGCTCGGTCGATCCCAGGCGGATCTGCTCACTCTGCCCGTGGATCGTGATGCGCTCGCCCACGGCGTCCGCCAACGCCGGTGCGGTGACTTGCGCGCCGCCGAGCAGGGCGCGGGATCGTGACCGGAGGAGGACGCGGGAGAGGAGGGCCTCGCCGTCCTCGACCTGTCCGCCGGCGGCGTCGACGGCCGCGGCCAGTTCGGGGTCCACGGCGAGCCGTCCCTCCACCAGCGCACGGTCGGCCCCGTGGCGGATGAGGCGGCTCTCCGCCTTGCCCCCCGTCAGGAGGCCCAACCCGGAGACCACCATCGTCTTGCCCGCACCGGTCTCGCCGGTCACCGCCGTGAAGCCGGGCCCCAGTTCGAGGGTGGCATCGTCGATGACCCCGAGGCGGGCGATGCGGAGCTCAGTCAGCATCCCCGGCCCCGCGCGCGGACCTGCGAACCTGGGCCTCACGCTCCGCCTGACCCCGCCAACCGTGGATCGGCAGGTCGAACTTCTTGACCAGGCGCTGGACGAACGGCTGCTCCGACGTCCGCGCGAGGCGCAGCTTGTACGGGCTGCGGCGGACGGTGATCTCAGTCAGCGGCGACACATCGGTGCCGCGGCGGCCGTCGCACCACAGGACGCCGCCCGACGGCGGGTTCTCCAGCATCCGGATCACCACCGTGGAGGTGGGGCTCAGCACCATCGGACGCGCGAACAGTGCGTGGGCGAGCAGGGGGACGACCAGCAGCGCGTCCAGGTCGGGCCACAGGACCGGACCCTGGGCGGAGAAGGCGTAGGCGGTCGAACCGGTGGGCGTGGAGACGAGGACGCCGTCGGTGCCCCAGCGCGACAGCGGGTGACCGTCGATGTCGACCAGCACCTCGATCATGCGCTCGCGGGCCGCCTTCTCGAGGGAGACCTCGTTGATCGCGAAGCTCGACCAGAGCACGTCGCCGCCGGGGCAGGACCGCAACTCGACCTCGAGGCAGAGCCGCTCCTCGACCCGGTAGTCGCGGTGGACGACACGGTCGATCAACGTGTGTGCCTCACTGGGCTCGAGCTCGGCGAGGAACCCGACGTGCCCGAGGTTGACCCCGAGCACCGGGTATCCCAACGGGACCGCCCACTCGGCGGCGCGCAGGATCGTGCCGTCGCCACCGAAGACGACCACCAGCTCGACGTCGACGTCGGGGCGCTCGTCGAACACACGGATGAGCGCCTGCGGGAGGCGCTCCAACATGGCCTCGTGCGCGCTCTCACGGACCCAGCACACGATGCCGTGGTCGGTCAGTCGCTCGATGAAGTCGCAGGCCGCCACCACCGCCTCCGGGCGCTGGTGGTGGATGCCCAGCGCGATGTGTCGTTGCGTCACGCCGTCAGCCTAGCCTCCGGCGACCACCACCCCCGGGACGGCGACCAGCTTCAGGAACACCTCCCGGTTGCCCGACTCCCCGGCCAACGGGCTCATCCCACGCCAGACCTCACGCCACCCTGCGCGCTCCGCCGCCGCCGCGACGAGGTCGGCTGCCTCAGGGATGCGCGCCTGGTCGGCCACCACGCCGCGGGAATCGAGCGCAGCGCGTCCGAGTTCGAACTGGGGCTTGACCATGAGCAGGGCGACGGCACCGTCGCGGACGACCGATCGCAGGGGGGCGACCAGCAAGGTCAACGAGATGAAGGACACGTCGGCCACCACCAGGTCGACCGGCTGGGCGACGTGCCGTGGGGTGAGCTCACGCAGGTTCAGGCCCTCATGCGACGTCACGCGCGGATCGGACGCCACGGGTTCGGCCAACTGCCCGTGCCCGACATCCACGGCGGTGACGTGGGCGGCTCCGCGGGCCAGCAGGACCTGGGTGAAGCCACCCGTGGAAGCGCCCGCGTCGAGGGCCCGGACGCCGTCGACAGGGGTGTCCGAGTCATCCAGTGCGCCGATGAGCTTGTGCGCCGCCCGCGACACCCAGGGATCCGCCTCGGCGGTGACGACGTCATCGGCCGCCACGGGGGCGGACGCCTTGCGTGCGACCCTGCCGTTGACGGTGACGCGCCCCGCGGCGATCAGGTCGGACGCCTGCCCTCGAGAGCGGGCCAGGCCACGCGCGACGAGGGCGGCATCCAGTCGGTCGTGGGCCATGTCAGGGACGCGGCAGCGGCGGCTGCCGGGTCGCGTTGAGCGCCTGCTGGACCACCTCGAGGACGGCGGCGATCTCATCGTGGTGGGTGTGGACGTCGTCGGTGAGGTGGAAGTCCGCCAGGGCGGCGTCGATGGACGCATGGCTGGTGACCGGCAGGGCCGCGACGGGAACGGGCGGCTCAGCTGCGTCGGGGGCCTCGAAGTCGGTCTCGCTCACCCTTCCACCCTAGTTCGTGTCGTCGTCGCCGAGCCCGCGCGCCATGAGCGCGTCGCCGGTGGTGCGGGCGTAGGCGACGGCCTGCACGACGACGGGCGTGACGGACGCCAAGGGGTTGCGGTCCACCCCACGTGCGCGCGCCGCGTCCCGGACCTCGCCGAACGACGCGATGACGTACGGGATCGAGCGCACGAGCACCGCGACGGCCAAGCCGAACCGCTCCGGGCTGGCACCCAGCCGCTTCAGCGGCGTCATGGCCGCGACGAGCGCGTCGATGAGGACGGGCATGGGCGTCGTGATGAGGATGATCCGGCTCGCGTACAGGGCGACCAGCGTCGTGCCGACGACCTTGATCGCCATCACCGGCTCACCGAAGAAGACGTGGTAGCCGGCCACGAAGGCGAAGAGGACGACCAGTCCCGGTGGCATCCCCCAGACCAGACGCAGGGGTGCGCCGGTGGTGGCCACCAGCAGCAGCGTGAGCGCCAATGCCGCGACGACGACTGTGGGCGGCCCGAACACCGCCGGGACCGTCAACCCGAGGAAGGCCAGGTACTTCCAGCCGACGCCCATGCGGTGCCACAGGGTGGTGCCGGGGACGTGGATGCCGAGCAGGGCGCGGGCGGCGTTCACGCCATCATCGCCTGGTAGTGGCTGAGTGTCTCGGCCGGCGTTCCGTCGGCCACGATCCGCCCTTCGTCGACGACGAGGACGCGTTCGGCGTCGCTGGCGAGGTCGAGGTCATGCGTGGCGACGATGACCTGTTGGTCGAGTTCGGCGAAGGCACGCCGCAGGGCGAGCCGGTTCCGCAGGTCGAGCAGCGTGGTGGGTTCATCCGCCACGAGGATGGCGGGCTCGACGGCCAGCACGGCCGTGAGGGCGACCATCTGCCGCTCGCCGCCCGAGAGGTCGTAGATGCTCTGCTCGGCCACGTGGCCGAGGCCACGTGCGTCCAGAAGAGCACGCGCTGCGTCCCGGCGCCTCGTGCGGTCACGCACCGTGCGTCGGAGGCTCAGCTCGACGTCCTCCAGCGGGGTCGGCATCACCAGCTGGCTCAGCGGGTCGGTGAACACGAACCCCACCCGGCTCCGGACGCGCCTCCCGTCGCTCGCCGGATCGAGCCCATCGACGGTGACGCGCCCGCCGGAGGCGAGAACGAGCCCGTTCAACAGGCGCAACAGTGTGGACTTGCCCGAGCCGTTCGCGCCGACGAAGGCCACGCGCCGCTCGGGCAAGGTGAGATTGATGCCGTCCAACAAGGTCCGGGTGCCCCAGCCCTGCCCCGGGCCCAAGGGCGCCGGGACACGGACCGAGACTGACTCCAGGACGATCATCCGAGGCGCACGGGCTCCTGCGCCTGGTCGCGCTGGACGGTCGGGTGGACGAGGAGGCTCGGGAAGGCACGGTGCACGGCCAGGGCCACGAACGCGGCCAGGACGTTCTTGATGACATCGCCGGGCCAGTAGACGAGGTCGGCCATGACTGCCTTCCCCAACGGGATCTTGGCGTTGAGCGCGATGCCGGCGATGCCCATCGGGTGCACGAAGACGAACGAGCCCGCCACCCCCGCAAGAACCAGCAGCACCCAGCGCACACCGTTGCGGCCCTCAGTGCGCTTCAGCACGATGCGCGCCAGGTAGCCGATCAACAGCGCGGCCAGCGGGAACGCCAGCAGGTAGCCGGCCGACGGCTTGGCCAGGACCCCCAGGCCGGACGCGCCCCCCGCGAAGACGGGGAGACCGGCGAGGCCCACGATGACGTAGAGGGCCGTGGCCGCGAAACCGCGCCACGGGCCGAGGATCATCGCGGTGAGCGCGACCGCCAGCGTCTGCAGGGTGATCGGCACCCCGACCGGGCCGACCGGAATCGCGGGCGCGAGCGTCGCCGCCGAGATCACCCCGGCGAAGACGGCGACCAGCGCGAGGTCGGTCGTGGTGGACTGGCGACGCTTCGTCATGTGTTCATCTCCTTTTGAACGGTGTTCAAAACGGAGTCTAGGGCAGGAGGTCGAGTTGGGAGAAGACACCCTCGCCCGTGGACACTCGTCCTGCCCAGAAGAGCTGGGCGAGCGCCCATGCGGCGTCCAACTGGGCCTCTCGGGAGCTCAGGCCCCCCTCGACTGTGGCCATGCCGCCCGGCGCCGTCACGCGGACGGCCCCGCAGGTGGCACCCTCATCGTCGATCTCCGCCGTGCGGCGCGGCTCCAGCAGGGACTCGACGTTCCAGCCGATGGCCGTGGGGCGTCCGTCCGGGCCGGCTGCGCACAGGTCGCGGACGCCGTGCGCCCCGGTGAAGACCATCATCGAGTCGATGCCCACGCCGACGGCACCCATGATGTCGGTGTCGATGCGGTCCCCGACGAAGACGGGACGCCGTGCCCCCGAGCGAGCCAGCGCCTCGTCCAGGAGCGGGCGGTGGGGCTTGCCGATGACCTCTGGTGCGCGGTCGACGGTGTTGCCGACGGCCTGGACCGCTGCTCCCGCCCCGGGGACGAGGCCGTGCTCCGTCGGACGGGTGGAGTCGGTGTTGGTGGCGAACCAGCGCGCGCCCCGCTGGACGGCGATGGCCGCCTGGTCCAGGCGGGGCCAGGTCATCGCCGGGTCATATCCCTGGATGACGGCGACCGGCTCGTCTGCGAACTCCGTGACCGGGACCATGCCGGCACGCTTCACCTGCTCGACGAGGTTGGCGGTGCCGGCGACCAGCACCTTCGATCCAGCGGGGAGCTCCCGACGCAGCAACCCGGATGCGGCCTGCGCGCTGGAGACGACCTCGCTCTCCTGGGCGTTGAAGCCCAGCTCACTGAGGTGGTCAGCCACCTTGGCCGTGCTCCGCGCGGCGTTGTTGGTGACGTAGACCGTCTTCACGCCCGCCTCGTGCAGGCGGCGGACCCCGTCCACCGCACCCTCCACGGCCAAGGGGCCGAGGTACAGGACCCCGTCGAGGTCGAAGAAGGCCGCGTCGTACGGATCGATGAACCTGCTCACTTGACCTGTTGCTCCTCGGCGTCGCCCTCGTCAGAGTCCTCGACCTCGGCGTCGTCCTCGTCAGAGTCCTCGACCTCGGCGTCGTCCTCGTCAGAGTCCTCGACCTCGGCGTCGCCCTCGTCAGAGTCCTCGACCTCGGCGTCGCCCTCGTCAGAGTCCTCGACCTCGGCGTCGTCCTCGTCAGAGTCCTCGACCTCGGCGTCGCCCTCGGCGTCGTCGGCACCGGGCTCGACATCCCCGGCTTCGGGCTCCGGCTCGCCGACGAGCGATTCCTCGTCCACCTCGAGCACGAGGCCCTGGAGGGCTGCGACGCGGTCGTCAGCGTCCGTCTCACCGTCGGTGTCCAGGGCCGCGGCAGCAGCGAACCACTTCTCGGCCGTCGCGGCGTCACCGGTCTGTTCGAGCAGGTCCGCATAGCCGTATCGAAGGCGTGCGCGCGCCCCGCGCGAGCCGCGCCCGGCGGAGGCCTCGATCTCGTTCTTGAGCAGCCGGAGCGCCTCGGGAGTCTGTCCGAGATCAACGCGGGCACCTGCCTCGACCAGGCGGAGCTCGACACGCTGGTTGAAGTCGGGTTGCGCGTCGATGCCCTCGCGCACCAGCTTGAGCGCCTTGTCCGGACGCCCCAGGGCACGCTCGCAGTCGGCCATGGCCGCCAGGAACTCGTTGGCCCCGTTCATGCGGCGCAGCGCACGGAACTCGTGCAGCGCGACTTGGTACTCTCCTGCCGCGTAGGCGGCCTCACCGGTGGCCTCGCGGGTGACCGCCAGGCGTGCTGCGCGCCGACGTGCGGCCTCCGCGTGTCGGTAGGCCAGCTTGGGGTCGGTCCCGATGAGTTGTCCTGCCATGAGCAGATGCGCGCCGACGACCTCGGCAAGCTCCGGCGTCAGGCCGCGGAGCTCGGCGCGGATCGCACGGGGCAGTTCGCGGAGGTCGACATCCCGGGGGGTTTCCGGCTCATCATCCTTGGGGGCCAGACCCGGGCGCGGCACGAACGGCTCGCGCTCCTCGTCAGCGACGTGGTCCTCACGCGGGCCCCGGTCCGCTCGGGGGCCACGGCGATCGTCCCGGTCCTCCCGACGCGCACGGTCGTCCCGCTGCCAAGGCTTCGCGTCCTCGCGCTGGTTCTGCCAGTTCGCGCGTTCGCCCCGGTACTGAGGCCGGCCCCCGTCCTGCTGTGCACGATGCCCCTCCCCATGGGCGGGGCGGTCGTCGTTGCGACGGAATCCTCCGCGGTCACCCGACGGACGCTCACCGTCGCGACGGGATGCGGGGCGGTCGCTGTCGCGGCGGGGACGGTCGTCACCGGAGCGGAAGCCGCCCCGACGGTCATCGCTGCCACGGAATCCTCCGCGGTCACCGGTGGGACGGTCGTCGTTGCGACGGAATCCTCCGCGGTCACCGGTGGGACGGTCGTCGTTGCGACGGAATCCTCCGCGGTCACCCGACGGACGCTCACCGTCGCGACGGAATGCGGGGCGGTCGCCTTCGCGGCGGGGACGGTCGTCACCGGAGCGGAAGCCGCCCCGACGGTCATCGCTGCCACGGAATCCTCCGCGGTCACCGGTGGGACGGTCGTCGTTGCGACGGAATCCTCCGCGGTCACCGGTGGGACGGTCGTCGTTGCGACGGAATCCTCCGCGGTCACCGGTGGGACGGTCGTCGTTGCGACGGAATCCTCCGCGGTCACCCGACGGACGCTCACCGTCGCGACGGAATGCGGGGCGGTCGCCTTCGCGGCGGGGACGGTCGTCACCGGAGCGGAAGCCGCCCCGACGATCATCGTTGCGCCGATCACCGAAGGACCTGCCCCGATCCGAGCCGCCCCCTCGCGACCCTCCCTGCGGACGATCCTGGCCTCCACGCCCACGCGGAGCCTTGTCACGGTTCTCTTCGATCACCGGACAAGTCTGCCGTTGTCTCGTTCACAAGGCAAAGAAAAGCAGCAACTCGGCCTTCTCGCCTCAGCAACTGGGCCCCAGGTCCTGGCTGAACGCTCCCCGAGCCGCCTACGGGAGCGGTCGATGCGCCCGTCCAACCAGGGCTGTGCGTCGAGAGACCGCAGCTTGATGCCGAGGCCGCCCCGTCCGACCTGACTTGCACACGTTTAGTGACCCAAACGGGCGAGCACTTGGGCGATGTCGTCGGGGATTCGGGGTTCGGCTTGGAGTTGTTGACCTCCGAGTTGGATGGTGACCTGCTGCAACGGGCGTAGTCCGCGGACGATCTTCTTCAGCGACCAGCCGCTGCGGGCTTGCAGGTCGCGGGCGATCGCGAGTGCGGTGAACACGATGGTGAGGTGGGCCTCGATCGAATCCTTCAAGTAGTGGTAGATGGGACGCGCGGCCAGGTCGCTCTTGGACATCCGGAACGACTGCTCGACGTGCCACAGGTCGTGGTAGCTGGCAATGATTTCGGTGGCGGGCATGACGCTGCTGGTGATGTTGGTGACGTAGCCCTTCAAGCCGACCAGCGCTTGGGCGCGGGCGAGGGACGACTCATCGAGGCTCGCCTGCTGGCCGGTGGTTTTCACGAACCGGACCTTCTTGGCCGGCTTGTCACCGTCGACGACCGCTTGGGCACGGTCGCGTTGCAGGGTCAGGGTGCGGGTGTCCCGGGCTGCCCGCTTGGCTGAGTACTGCCACACGGCCCGCCACGCCGTGGGATGCGCCACGGGATCCCACACGGGTTCGGCGCGCGTCTTCACCCGGTCGGGGTCGGGGGCGGTGGACCGCATCGTGATCGTGTCGATGACCTGGCCATCGGTGAACGCGGTGCCGTGCCAGCGGAAGTGCTTGGCCAGATCATGGGGAGCCTTGGTCATCCTGGAGCCGACGATGAACCGCAGGCCAGCCTCGTCGATCGTCTTCAGGTTGCTCGCCGACAACATGCCCGCATCAGCGACCACCACCATGTCCGCCACCTGGTGGCGCTGTTGGAAGGCTTTGATGACCGGGATGAGCGTGTGGGTCTCGGGCTTGTTCCCTTCGAAGCAGGCGATCTCCAACGGGTGGCCCGACCGGTCCACGAGCAGGCCGACCACAATCTGGGGGTCGACCCGACGTTCCTTGCTGAATCCGACCTTGCGGAGGTCGTCCTCGGTGTCGGTCTCGAAGTACAACGTCGTCACGTCGTACAACAGCAGCGACACGTCACCACCCCGCTCGGCCCACACGTGTTGGAAGCACGCCTGCGCGATCTGGTCGCGGTAGTCCTTGTCAGCGCATCGTCGCAGCGCCTTGGTGAACGTGTTGCGGTGCGCGGCAACCAGCCCGAGCTCCTCGATCACCCGGACGCTGTCCAGCTTCGAGGTGGGTTCCACCAAGCGGGCGAGCACGAGTTGGAAGAACGCCTCATCGTCGATGGTGTCGAACCCGAGCCGTTCCCAC